>NZ_JBIBHN010000006.1:0-208097 GCF_042957035.1 Streptomyces sp. NPDC008137
TATCGGGCGTTTCGGTGTGGGGGGGGGCGAACGAACTGCGGGGGTGCCCGCGGGGGGGGGGGCCCCCCCGCCCCCCGGGGGGGGGGGGGGGCGCCCCCCCCCGCCCCACTCCTCCCCGACCTGCCGATTCACCGGCCGGATCGTTCCCCGGGTTCTCACTCCCCGTCGAGCAGGGTCAGCTGCTCGTCGTCGAGGGCGAGTTCCGCCGCCGCCATGTTGGCCCGCAGATGGGACAGGGAGGCCGTGCCCGGGATGGGCAGCAGGACCGGTGAGCGGTGGAGCAGCCAGGCGAGCGCCACCTGGGTCGTCGTCGCCCCCGTCCGCGCGGCCACCCGGGCGAGGGCGCTGTCCGGGGCCGGCCGGGCCGTACCGGCGAGCGGCTTCCAGGCGATGAAGGCGATGCCCTCCCGCTCGCAGTGGTCCAGCTCCTTCTCGTAACGCCGGTCGTAGAGGTTGTACTTGTTCTGCACGCTCACGATGCCGGCCACACGGCGGGCCTGCTCGATCTGCTCCACCGTCACCTCGGAGAGCCCGATGTGGCGGATCTTCCCCTCGTCCTGGAGCTGCTTGAGCGCCCCGACCTGGTCCTCCAGCGGCACCTGGGGGTCGACCCGGTGCAGCTGGAAGAGCTCGATGCGCTCGAGCCGCAGCCGGCGCAGGCTCAACTCGGCCTGCTGGCGCAGGTAGTCGGGCCGGCCCAGCACCCGCCACTGGTGGGGGCCGGGCCGGACCTCGCCCGCCTTGGTGGAGACGACCAGGCCCGGTGCGTAGGGGTGGAGCGCCGACGCGAGCAGTTCCTCGTTGGCACCGAGCCCGTAGACGTCGGCGGTGTCGATGAACGTCGCGCCGAGTTCCACCGCGCACCGTGCCACCTCGGCGGCCTTGTCCGGCCGGGCGGGCGGGCCCCAGTGGTGGGGGCCCGTGAGCCGGAGCGCCCCGAAGCCGAGCCGGCCCACGGTGAGGTCGCCTCCCAGGGTGATCTGTGTACCGAGGGCTCGGCCGGGTCGCACGGTGACGGTTTCCTTTCAGCCGGGAATCAGAGGAGAGGGATCAGGGAAGCCGGACGGAGAGCGGGTGCTGGAAGACGCCGCGGGGGTCGTACTTCGCCTTGACCTTCTGCAGGCGGCGGTATCCGTCCTTGTAGTAGAGGGTGTGCCAGGGCACGTCCGAGGTGTTCCAGCGCGGGTCGGCCAGGTCGGTGTCGGGATAGTTGATGTAGCAGCCGTCGTGCTCGTCGTTCGGCACGGGGACGCCGCCGGTGTCGCGGAACACGTCCCGGTACAGCTCGCGGATCCAGTTCAGGTGCACGTCGTCGAGGCCCGGGTCCATCCAGGTGGCGGAGAACCACGCCTTGAGGATCGAGTCCCGCTGGGGCACGGCGGTGGCACCGGGCGCCACGGTGTTGACCTTCCCCCCGTACGAGTAGAGGTCGACGGCGCCCCAGCCCTCGAACGCGGGGTCGGTCAGGTGCTTGTGGACGGTCTTGATGCGCTCGGGCGTCCAGGTGCGCCTGAGGTAGGCGCTCTTCGACTTGTGCCGGTCGTAGCCGCCGGTGTCGAAGCGGGCCCCGAGGGTGGCCTGGAGCCAGAGGTCCTCGGCGTGCTCGATGGCCGGCTCGAGTCCGGTCCCCGCGTTGACGGCGTTGACGTACCGCTCGATCAGTTCCGCGGCGTCGGCGCGGCCGCCGTCGAAGCGGATGTCCAGGGAGATCGAGCCGATCGCGTGTGTGTTGAGGTGCAGGGTGCTGTAGAGGCTGCCGTACCGGGCGTCGGCGTGGTTCTGCTCGTACCACTTGCCGAAGTTGGTGACGAGCCGGGTGAACTTGGCCAGGTCGAGATCGGCCCACGACCAGGTCACGTAGGTGGAGCGGAGCCGGGTGGGCGGCTTGGGCAGCAGGCCCGAGGGGTCGTCGCCCGAGGCCCCGGGCGTACGGAACAGATAGCGGGTGACGATGCCGAAGTTGCCGCCGCCGCCCCCGGTGTGCGCCCACCACAGGTCGTGGTGGGGATCGTCCCGCTCACGGGTGGCGGTGAGGGTGCGGGCCTTGCCGTTCGCGTCCACCACCACGACCTCGACGCCGTACAGATGGTCGACGACGGTGCCGTCGCGGCGGGTCAGCGGCCCGTATCCGCCGCCGGCGACATGCCCGCCGGCCCCGACCTGGGGGCAGACCCCGGCGGGCAGGGTCACGCCGTGATCGTAGAACAGCGTGCGGTAGACCTCGCCCAGGGTGGCGGCGGGCTGCACGGCGAACGCCCGGTGTTCCTTGTCGAAGTAGACCGCGCGCATGGGCGAGGTGTCGATCAGCACACGGACGTCGCGGTGGTCGGCGAAGTTCTCGAAGCAGTGCCCGCCGCTGCGGACCGCGATCCGCTTCCCGGCCGCCACGGCGTCCGTGACGACCTGGTCGATCTGCTTCGGCGTGTGGACCACGTGCACGAGGTCCGGCGACCCGGTGAAGCGGGCGTTGAATCCCCTGGCGACCAGTTCGCCGTACCGGGGATCGGCGGCGGCGACCGTGGTGACCGGCGCCTCCGGCACACACACATTGGCCCTGGCCCGCGCGGCCTCGGCCGGTGCCGCGGCGGCCCCCGTGGTGGCGACCGCCGCGGCACCGGCCCCTGTGGTTCTCAGAAATCCCCGGCGACTGAATCCGCCCATGACACACACCCAACCCTTCGATGAGAAACGAGTGGGTGGAACGGCGCGATGACGCGTCCCCCCTCACGGCACGGCCCCCTGCCGTCCGCGCGCGGGACCCGGGATGAACCGGGTCCTCGACCGACGCGCACTCCCCCGAGCATCGCCGTAGCCGCCCCCTCACCGGAGGCGTCGGACTCCCCTCAGTCCTGTGCGGGCTCCTGTGGCTCCAGCACGATGACGGGGATCTTCCGGTCGGTCTTCTTCCGGTAGCTCTTGTACTGCGGAAAAATCACGGTCATCGCCTCCCACAGGCGATCCCGTTCCCCCTCTTCCGCCTCCCTGGCGACCGCCTCGAACGTGTCCGCGGCCACCTGCACTCGCACCCGCGGCTCCGCCAGCAGGTTGAGGTACCAGTGAGGATGACGGTCGGATCCGCCGTTGGACCCGACGACGACGTAGTTGCCCTGATCCTCCCCGTAGATCAGTCCGGTCCGCCGCAGCGCCCCGGAGCTGCGGCCCCGTGTGGTGAGCAGCAGCGTCGGCTTTCCGTACCAGATGTGCCCCTTCGAACCCTCGCTGGCCACGTATCGACGCACATGTGTGGCGACCCAGCCGGTCGGGCTGTCGAGGACCTCGTCCTGTTCGTGCATGCACTCACTCCGTCCGTCGGTGGGCACAACGTACCACCGGATACTCCAATTTGAGTATCGCCTTGGGTCTCCCCTCAAACCACTTGGTTCAAGGGGGAGTTGCGCTGTACGGCCGCTTTTGGCGGCCCCGACGGACGCGGTACGAGCATGCTGGGCCGGAGCCGCCTCACGCAACGAAATCCAGACATCGGCCACCTGCCTTCGACCGCTTCTCGAGTGAGTCTCGAGAAGCCGTCCCGTGACCTGCGGAGGTGTTCTAGAAGGGGAACCCGCTGCGCCCGTGCTGCACCGAGATCCACTTGGTCGTGGTGAAGGAGTCCAGCATCGTGTCGCCGTTGAGCCGGCCGATGCCCGAGTGCTTCTCGCCGCCGAAGGGGACGATCGGCTCGTCGTGGACGGTGCCGTCGTTCACGTGGAACATGCCCGTGTCGATCCGCTTGGCGAACGCGACGCCCCGCTCGATGTTCCCGGTGTGGACGGCGCCGCTCAGCCCGTACGGGGTGTCGTTGACGAGGCGTACGGCCTCCTCCTCGCCGTCGAACGGCACGAGGAACGCGACCGGCCCGAAGACCTCCTGCCGCAGCAGGGCCGAGTCCGCGGGGACGTCGGTCAGCACGGACGGCTCGACGAGGTTGTCGGTCCGCCCGCCGCGCACCAGGGCCGTGGCGCCCTCGGCGAGGGCCTGCTCGACCACGCCGGAGACGGCGTCCGCCTGCGAGGAGTTGATGACCGGGCCGATGACGGTCTCCGGGTCGCGCGGGTCGCCCGCCTTGAGTGTCTTCACCTTGGCGACGAACTTCTCGGTGAACTCGCCTGCGACCGACCGGTCGACCAGGACGCGGTTGGCGGCCATGCAGACCTGGCCCTGGTGGACGTACCGGCTGAAGACGGCCGCGTCCACCGCGTAGTCGATGTCGGCGTCGTCGAGGACCACCAGCGCGCTGTTGCCGCCCAGCTCGAGGACGGAACGCTTGAAGAGGCGGGCGCAGACCGTCGCCACGTGCCGGCCGACCGCGTCGGAGCCGGTGAAGGAGATGACCTTGGGGACCGGGTGCTCGATGAAGGCGTCACCGATCTCCGCGATGTCGGTGATGACGACGTTCAGCAGACCGGCGGGCAGGCCCGCGTCCTCGAAGATCTTCGCGACCAGGGCGCCGCCGACGATCGGCGTGTTCTGGTGCGGCTTCAGCACCACGGCGTTGCCGAGCGCGAGCGCCGGTGCGACGGACTTGATCGACAGCAGGAACGGGAAGTTGAAGGGGCTGATCACACCCACCACGCCGACCGGCACGCGGTAGACGCGGTTCTCCTTGCCGTCCACCGGAGAGGGGATGATCCGGCCCTCGGGCGCCAGCGCCAGATGGACCGCCTCGCGCAGGAACTCCTTGGCGAGGTGCAGCTCGAAGGCGGCCTTCAGCCGGGTGCCGCCGAGCTCGGCGATGATGGCCTCGGAGATCTTTGCCTCGCGCTCCTCGATCAGGCGCAGGGCCTTCTCGAAGACGGCACGGCGGGCGTACGGATTGGTCGCGGCCCACTGCTTCTGGGCACGGGCCGCAGCCTGGTACGCCTGATCGACCTCGTCGACCGTGGCTATGGTGATCGACGCCAGCTTCTCGTCGTCGTACGGGTTGAAGTCGATGATGTCCCAGGAGCCGGTACCCGGGCGCCACTCACCGTCGATGTACTGCTGTGCAAGGTCGGTGAAGTAGGACGACGACATGTGATCCCTCGATCCCTAAGCAGACCTCTGATCGCTTCTTCACGATCTGATCACACGTCATCGTACTTGCGTTTGAAGCGAGTTGGAGGAGTCCTTCGGGAGACTTGGAGGACCCTTCAGGAAAGCTGGAGGAGCCCCCGGAGGAGGTCCCGGCTCTCGGAGGGACCCGGGCTGTCGCTCTGCAGCTCCTTGAGCGCCTTCTCGTACTGGGCTACGTCCTCGGCCTTGTCGAGGTACAGCGCGCTGGTGAGCTGCTCCAGGTAGACGACGTCCGAGAGGTCTGACTCCGGGAAGCTGAGGATCGTGAACGCGCCACTTTCGCCGGAGTGGCCGCCGAGGCTGAACGGCATGACCTGGAGCCGCACATTGGGCCGCTCGGAGACCTCGATGAGGTGCTGGAGCTGGCCGCGCATCACCTCGCGGTCGCCGTACGGACGGCGCAGCGCGGCCTCGTCCAGGATGATGTGGAAGTCGGGAGCCCGCTCGTCGACGAGGTGCTTCTGCCGCTCCAGACGCAGCGCCACCCGCCGTTCGACGTCGGCCTCGCTCGCGCCCTGCATGCCCCGCCGGACCACCGCGTGCGCGTACGCCTCGGTCTGCAGCAGGCCGTGCACGAACTGCACCTCGTACGCCCGGATCAGCGAGGCGGCGCCCTCCAGGCCGACGTAGGTCGGGAACCAGCTGGGCAGCACGTCCGAGTAACTGTGCCACCAGCCCGCGACATTGGCCTCCTTGGCCAAGGACAGCAGAGAGGCGCGCTCCTGCTCGTCCGTGATGCCGTACAGCGTGAGCAGGTCCTCGACGTCCCTCGTCTTGAAGCTCACCCGGCCCAGCTCCATCCGGCTGATCTTCGACTCGGAGGCGCGGATCGAATATCCCGCCGCCTCGCGCGTGATGCCCCGCGCCTCACGCAGACGCCTGAGTTGTGATCCGAGCAGCATGCGCCGCACCACCGATCCCGGCTCTCCCGCGCTCACGTTCGCCAGCCTCCCCAACGTCTTCAGGGCCCGAAGTCTGCCACTAAAACACTCCGAGCAGTACTCGTCCGGTTACGGAAACGGAATCGCTTCGGAGAACGCACGCGCGCGAATGCAAGAAGGAGGCATGCGAACGGCCGGAGAAGGGCGCGAAGATGACGGAAAAATTGACCAACAAGCGGTACGGGACGGCTCATTCCGGTCACCTGCACGTGCATCTGCCCTTGCATCTGCTGAACGCATCCGAAACCATGGTCCCGCACCACCGCCGCATCGCACCGACCGCGAATTCCCGGGAGTGCCTCGCATGGGGACGAATGGATCAACCATGCTCGAGCCGTTACGGCAGGGCCTTCCGCCGCTTGATCCAGCGGCCGTGTCCGACGCCGCCTCCTGCGCTCTGCCCGCCCGCTACGAAGCGGTGCGCGACGCACGGCGGTTCACCCGCGGAACCCTCGACCAGTGGGACATGGGCGACCGCTTCGACGACGTCTGCCTGGTGGTCTCGGAGCTCGTCACCAACGCCCTGCGGCACGGCCTGCCGGCCAACACCGCGTGCGCCGCGGGCCGGGAGCCTCCGGTGCGGCTGCACCTGATGCGCTGGACCGAGCGTCTGGTGTGCGCGGTGCGCGATCCCAGCCACGACAGCCCCGTCGCCCGGGAGACCGACGACTTCTCGGCCGAGTCGGGCCGCGGGCTGTTCCTCGTCGACTCCTTCAGCGACAGCTGGGGCTGGCACCCGCTCGCGGGCGCGCTCAGCGGCAAGGTGGTCTGGGCCCTGTTCCGGCTGCCGCGAACCGGCGGCGAATAAGAAACCGCGGCGCTTCCTGGCGCCGCGGTTCTACGCGCGTTACAGCGGGTGGATACCCGATTACCCCCGGTTTATGGGGGGTTCGCCGGCGCGTCAGCCGCCCACCAGGTGGTCGAACTCGCCGTCCTTCACGCCGAGCAGCATCGCCTCGATCTCCGCACGGGTGTAGACCAGCGCGGGTCCGTCGGGGAAGCGCGAGTTGCGCACGGCCACCTCCCCGCCCGGGAGCCGGGCGAACTCCACGCACGATCCCTGCGAGTTGCTGTGCCGGCTCTTCTGCCAGGCCACACCGTTCAGCCCGGCGGCCGCCATCCCGTTGTACACGTCGTGGTCCACAGGTCGCTCCCCGGTGGTGCACTGGCTTATGTGGCCATTGATGCAGTGGTCAACTGACCCGGATCATAGCCCTGTTCATGTGCGGATGCATGAGCAGATGCACGTGCACGCGGGGTGGTCCTGCGGTTACAGCTTTGACGACCGCTTTGCCGAAGCTCCTGCCTGTTTGACGGCCCCGCCTGCTCGCTCGTTCCCGGTGGCGGACGGGGAAGTCGGCGGGTTCGGCGGAGGTCCGGTGGAGGCGGAGCATCCACTCGGCGGCGGGGACGGGGGGCCCGGCGGGGGCGGAGGCCGAGAAGAGGGAGCTGGCGGCGGGCGGCCCGGGGGCCGGGCGGCAGCGGGCCGGGCTCGATGCGGAAGACGACCGTGACCTGCGGGAGCAGGGAGAAATGGGCCATCCGCAGGAGGGGGACGTCGTCCTCCAGGCCGGTGTCCGGCTCGCACCATCGCCGGACAGCGGGTCGGCCACCCGGCCCTGCCGGTCCGCCCGGCGTGCACCTGATGAAGGTCCCGAACGCAGGCATGAGGTCCCCCACACGTCAAGCGTGGGGAACCTCACCCGGGCTCTCTCAGCGGGAGGCGTAGGGCAGCAGCGCCATCTCGCGCGCGTTCTTGATCGCCTTCGCCAGCTGCCGCTGCTGCTGCGACGACACCCGGGTGACCCGGCGGCTGCGGATCTTGCCCCGGTCGGAGATGAACCTCCGCAGCAGGTCGGTGTCCTTGTAGTCGATGTACGTGATCCCGGCCTGGTCCAGCGGATTGGGACGGTTCTTGGCGGGGAGCTCGCGGTCGGACTTGCGGGGCATCGGGGATCAGACCTCCAGGAGGGTGTCGAAGGCGTGCGGCAGCCGCTGCCAGGCGTCGCGCCCGGCGGCGTACTCGGCGTCGGTCAGCAGGCAGGACTCCAGCAGCCGCTCCAGGCCGTCCCGGTCGAGGCCGGGGGAGGTGAAGACGAGGTGCTGGCCGCGGTCGCCGTGCTCGGGGTGCCAGTCCAGCGCTGCGGCGGCGCGGCGCACCGGCGGGACCATCTCCCAGGCCGCGTCCGGCAGCGAGGCCAGCCAGGGGCCCGCGCTCTCCACGCACAGGGCCCCGCCCGCGGCGTCCCAGTGGAACAGCGTGTCGGTCTTGTCGGCGAGCCAGAACCGGCCCCGGCTGCGGGCCGCCGCGCAGGTCAGGTCCTCCAGGGCGGCGTAGAGCCGCTCGGGGTGGAAGGGGCGGCGCCGGTGCCAGACCAGGGTGGAGACGCCGTGCGCGTCCGCCTCGGCGGGCAGCAGGGCGCAGGCCGGATGCTGGGCGGCCGCGGCGGCCTCCACGTCGAAGCCGGCCAGGGCCGCCTCGGCCAGCGGCGTCAGCGGGCGCCGGCGCGGGGCGGGCACCGTCAGGCCGTCGAGGGTCTGCGGCTCGCCTTGGCCGATCGGGACCTGGCGGGCCGTCGGGTGCATCTGGGCGAGCAGCTCGCGGTCCTCGTCGTCGGCCTCCGGGGAGTCGGCGACCGCGAGGACGGGGGCGTACTCCAGCTGGCGCGCGAAGGTGTCGGCGACCGTGCGCTGGTCGGTCGCGGCGGCGGCGAGACCGCCGTCGGCCAGGTCGTCGCCGTTGCCGAGGTACGGCAGGACCAGGGCCGGGTCGACGGCGGTGAGCACGCCGGTGACGGTGAGCCCGCCGGCCGTGACGACCTCGGCCATGGCCTTGGGCTCGACGGAGTCCCACAGCTCGACGACGGCGAGCCGGGTGTCGCCGGCGTCCCGGAGCCTTTCGAGCTCGGGCACCAGATCCTCGCGCAGGGCACAACAGGCACAGTCGTTGACGAGCGGCGCCTCCCCCGCGTCGAGGAGGCCGGTGGCGTCACGGACGGTCCGTACGACCGTGCCGGCGGCGGCCGTGGCGAGGTCGTGGTGGAGGGCGACGCTGCCGGGCACGTCGGCGAGCAGGCGTGCCACGGCGGCCCGGCGGGCGTCGGCGTGCAGCCCGCCGACGATCACGACGGCGAGACCGGAGGGGGCAGTCACGGGGTCAGCCCTTCTTTCCGTACCGGCGCTCGAAGCGCTCCACGCGCCCCGCCGTGTCCAGGACGCGGGCGGTGCCGGTGTAGAAGGGGTGGCTGACGTCGGAGATCTCGACGTCGAAGACCGGGTAGGTGTTGCCGTCCTCCCACTCGATCGTCTTCTCGCCCGCCCTGGCCGAGAGGGTCGAGCGGGTGAGGAAGGCGTAGTTCGCGGCACGGTCGCGGAAGACGACGGGGCCGTACTCCGGATGGATTCCCTCGCGCATGCTCAGCGCTCCTCTCGGAAGTCGACGTGGCGGCCGGCGACCGGATCGAACTTGCGCAGGGTCATGCGGTCCGGGTCGTTGCGGCGGTTCTTGCGGGTCACGTAGGTGTAGCCGGTTCCGGCGGTGGACCGGAGCTTGATGACCGGCCGGAGTTCGTTGCGTGCCATGCCGCTACACTACTGAAAATGAATTCCATTTACATCTCCTGAGTCAGAGAGGTACGTCACCACCATGTCCGCGCACTGCATGCTGACCGGCTCCCAACCCGGCTTCGGCAACCGCATCTCGCACTCCCACCGGCGCACGTCACGCCGGTTCGACCCCAACATCCAGTCCAAGCGCTACTGGCTGCCGAGCGAGGGCCGTCACGTACGCCTCCGGCTGAGCGCCAGGGCGGTCAAGACCGTCGACACGATCGGCGTCGAGGCGGCCGTCGCCCGGATCCGCGCCCGGGGGGTGAAGGTCTGATGGCCAAGAAGAGCAAGATCGCGAAGAACGACAGGCGGCAGGAGGTCGTCGCGCGGTACGCCGCCCGGCGCGCCGAACTGAAGGAGATCATCCGCCGGCCGTCGTCGACGGAGGCCGAGCGCCTCACCGCCCAGGCGGAGTTGCGCAGGCAGCCGCGCGACGCGAGCGCCACGCGGGTCCGCAACCGCGACCAGGTGGACGGACGCCCGCGCGGCTACTTCCGGGCGTTCGGGCTGTCCCGGGTGAGTCTGCGGGGGCAGGCGCATGCGGGGTATCTGCCGGGGGTGCGGAAGTCTTCCTGGTAGGTGGGGGGCGGTTGTCCTGGTGGGGGGATGGCCGGGGGTGCTTCCGTGGGGCGGCTGTCCTGGTGAGGGGCGGGCGGCCCGGGGCTTCCGTGGGGGCGGCTGTCCTGGTGAAGGTCGGACAGCCCGGGGCTTCCGTGGGGCCGTCCCGGGGAGAGCACCTCAGCCCCGGGCACCCGGGGCCGACCCATGCCAACCGAGCCTCGCCTGTTCACTGGTGCCCCGACGCCCGGGGCGCCCCTCGTCGCCGGGAGGGCCCGGTGGGCCGGACGCCAGGGCGGTGCCCCTATGGGGTGGACGTCCAGGTAAGAGCCGGGACGCGCCGGGCGCTCTCGTAGGCCGGCCGGTGGGAGCTGGGTGAGGTCGCCCCCCGGGGCTCTTGACCGGCCCTGGTAGCTTGCTTCGGTCGTTCCGGCACAGGGGTCGGCCGGTTCCGTCCGGGTCCGCCGGCTACAGGTTGGGGGCTTGCAGTGACTTCGGTGATGTTCTGGCGTCGTTCGGACGCCGTGCGCGTCGCGGCGGCGGCCGCGGGACTGGCGCTCGCGCTGACCGCGTGCAGCAGTGACGGCGACTCAGGGGACGACTCGGCGTCCAGCCCGGCCCCGTCCGCCTCGGCGTCCGCCGACACCGGCGACGGATCAGGCGACTCGGGCTCGGGCTCCGGCTCCGCCTCCGACACACTGGCGGGCAGCTGGCTCGCGACGACCGGCGGCAAGGCCGTGGCCCTGGTGATCACCGGCAAGCAGGCCGCGCTCTTCGCCACCGGCGGAAGCGTGTGCAGCGGCACCGCGGGCGAGGAGTCCGGGATGCGGATGATCCGCCTGAAGTGCACGGACGGCAGCAAGGACCGCACGACCGGCATGGTCGACTCCCTCGACAAGAGCAGCCTGAAGGTCACCTGGGAGGGCGGCCTCGGCTCGGAGACGTACACCAGGGCCGAGGGCGGCAAGCTGCCGACCGGACTGCCCACGGCGGGCCTCGGCTAGGAGTACGACTCCGGGGCGCGGCCTGCCCGGGTGCGTGAGGGTCCGTCCGTCCGAGATGATCCATCCATCGGAACCGCTCACCGCCATCACGCACCAGAGGTCCCCATGCGCACCCTTCCTCCCCTCGCCCTGGCCACCGCCCTCGCCGGGACGTTCCTGCTGACCGCCTGCGACGACGACGGGGCCGGCGCCGACGACGTCAAGAACGCGGACCGTCCGGCCGCTTCGGCCTGCGCGCTCGGCGACATGGGCGTGAAGGTCGGGGCCGGCGCCGCCCCGGCCGCCGGGGACACCGGCACCGTCACCGTGACGCTCACGAACAAGGGCGCGCAGTGCACGCTGAAGGGCTTCCCCGGCGTGCACCTGATGGCCGACGACAGCACGACGTCCGTGTCCCCGGACGAGGGCGTGAAGGCCCAGCCGCTCACGCTCGGCAAGGGCGGCACCACGTCCTTCACCATCACCTACGTCCGGGGCGAGGCGGGCTCGCCCAAGAGTCTCCCGGTGCGGAAGGCGTCCTTCACCCTGCCCGGCGCCACCGAGGACGCGCACACCCTGACGTGGTCGTACGGCGAGGTCGCCCGGAGGGGCGGGGAGAGCGGCGCGGCAGAGGCCTCGGTGAGCGGCTTCGAGTCCTCGGGCGACTGAGGGAGCGCCGGCGCGGCGGCCGACGGCAGGTCAGCGCAGCGGCGGCCGGTGCCCGACCTGGGCCCGGTCGGCCGCCTGCGCGCCCTCCGTCCAGCCCGCCGCGTCGCGCACCCCGCGCAGCCGGGTCGTGGTGGTCTCCGGGAACATACGGTCCAGCCGTCCGGTGACCGCGACGTCGCGGGAGGCGAGAACCGGGAGCAGGTCGTCGCTCACCTGGGCCTGGGCCACCTCCCCCAACCGGGTGCCGATGCGGTGGGCGTAGGCCGCGAGGAAGGACTGCCGGAACGTCTTGGTGCGCTTGCGTCCCCCCGCGCGCTGGGCGGCCTCCGCCTTCGTCATCGCGGTCGTGGCCTGCACGAGGAGCGAGGTGTAGAGGAGTTCGACCGCCTCCAGATCCGTTTCGAAGCCGACGACGGTGGAGAAGCCGAGGGGTTCGTTCCACACCGCCCGGCAGTGGTTGGCGGAGGCGACGGCGTCCAGCAACACGGCCTTGGCCTGCTCGTACGGTGGTTCCACACCGATCCGGCAGGCGCCGGGGGTGTCGGTCGAGGGCGCCCGCGCCGCGAGCAGCGCCTCGTCGACGCTGTGCCGGGCCATCAGCTCCTGCGCCTTGGCGCTGAGCGCCTCCGCCTCCTCCGGGAACCCGGTGGCCTCCGCCTTGGCGAGCAGGGCGCGGATACGGGTGAGCATGCGGGACTCGGTCTTGGGCCCACTCGCCCCACCGGTCGCCTCCCCGGCCGCCTCGTCGAGGGACTCGAGGGCGGGCAGCCGCAGCAGCAGGCGGTACAGCTCCAGCACTGCCGTGGCGTGCGAGAAGCGGTCGGTGCGGGGCGGGGTGTCGGCGGGGAGTTCCGCGAGCTGTGCGCTCCAGCGGCGGCCGCGGGGCCGGTCGCCGGGTGCCTGTGCCCGGATCAGCGCGGCCACCAGGAGCACGTGGACGTCCTCCAGTTCGCTCCGGACGATCCGTACGACGTCGGCCGGCTGCCAGCCGCGCCGCCAGGACGCCGCCACGAACTCCTCCCCGCGCCGGGCGAGTTCGGCATCCGCCGCCGGGTCGGAGGCGAGCAGGGAGGCGCCGGTGTCGAGGGCCGTCTCGCCGGTCGCGTACAGGGCCGCTTCGAACGCGCGGTCGACGGTGGGGGACGTACTCACGGGCCGATGGTGCCACGCCGTCCCGGACCGCCCGGCACCGCACCCACGGCCATTACGTCTCGATCCCCGGAATTAGCCGACGAAGGCCCGGCAAGTGTCAACTCAAGGTTGACACCATGACGACGAACCCCAACATCACGTCATCCGTGCGCCTCGACGACCTGATCGCGGCGATCAAGAAGGTTCACCAGGAACCGTTCCTAAAGACTGAGCGGGAGTGAGTCTTGTTGCCAGGACTCGTGCTCAGCCGGGTACCCCGAACGGTTTTGGGCACCCTGGTCGCCCGCTTTCGCTCCACGGCCCGGCGGCGCGCATCTGGTGCGCGGTCCGGGTGGGTGGGGGCGGGTTTCCTCACGCCGTCGGGTCTCCGGTCGGGCCTGGACGGTCCGATGCCCCACACGATCACTCTGGTCGTGTGGGGGCGGTGCCGTCCGTCGCCTGATCGAATGCCCGAGGGCGCGTCGCCCGACCGCGATGCTCGCCGCATCGTGCCGGGACACTGTGCGGGCCGGGGTGGCCAGCGGTTTCTGCCAGTGCTGGGCACCCCACCGGCTGGTATAGGCGGGACCGACCGCGACGATCGCGATGTCCTGCTCGGCCGCCATCGACACCAGCCGTGCCTCGAGTTTCGCGGTGGGGAAGCGGGAGATCAGGCGGCGGAAGCATTTGTTGCGGCCGTGCTTCTCCCGACTGGTGCCTGCGGTGAAGTCGAGGTCCTCGATCGCGATCGCGGCCGCCCCGCAACGGCGGGTGTAGTGCAGCAGCCGGGTCAGCGCGTGCCGGATCTGCGCGTCCCGGTGATCGGCGCTGCCGCTCAGGTCGTAGTAGTAGCGCTGGGGTTCACCCACCGGATTACCGTGCACATCCAGTCGCCAGGCGGCCAGGTGGTCGTTGTTCATGTCCACCCCCACCACGCCCCGGGCCAGCGCAGCCTGGAGCGGCAGGACGGGGGCGGCGGCGCGCTGCCAGGACGCGGTCACATACCAGCGTCCGCGCAGCACATCGTGGTGGATGCGGTAGGCCACCGCCCGATTCGAGGTGATCCGGTCGCGCCACTCCTGCCCTCGGTGCTTGAACGCCACGGTCGCACCCAGCAGGTACCGGCCGTGCGCTGCGTTGGCCAGGTGGGCCAGCGCGGCCGGGAGCTTGATCGAAACCTGTCCGGTGTCGGTGATGCGGATGGTCTCGTTGCCCAACCGCTTGCCGGACTCCCCGTCGGCGGCCAGGAACATCCGCTCCGCCCGCCAGCGTTCCCGCCACGCCTGCTCGTCCAGCCCGGCCGCTTCCAGGTGGTGGCGGGTGCGGGCGAGGCGTTTGCCGCCGCGCACCACGTGCACCCGGCCCGCCGCCCAGTCCGCCTCCACCCCCGCGAGGCGGTTCTTCAACGCGTGCAGGCGGCGCGCCTTGGCATGCCACTCGCCGCGGGTGGCATAGCCGCGCACCAGTCCTGCCCGCTTGTCCGCCTTGGCGCGCAGGGGCCTGGCCAGCCGTGCCTCGATCGCGGCGATCTGCTCCCGCAGCCAGGTCCGGTGGGCGGCCTGTCCGCGCCGGGCCAGCGCCCACTGGTCATGGGTGGCCTTGGTGATACTGCCCGCCCAGCGCGCCGACGACCTGCCCGTCAGCTCCTGCTTGCGCACCGCCCACGATGCGGCATCATGCCCGAGCCCCCGCCGGGAACGCTCCGCGAGATCACCAGCCGCCAGCGAGCCCAGGAACATTCCGACTTCGGTCAGCACCGCCGCATCCCACCCGTTCACCCCCACCCAACCCGAAAGAACCTCGTTCACAAAACTCAACGAGCACCCTTCGCAAAGGTCACCCATTCGACCCAAGAACTCTTGTTCCTTCCTCGCGGCGGACTCAGAACACACCGCATGCGGAGCAGAACGGCCCGTATCGCCCAAGCGAAGCCACCCCCAGCACTCACTCACACCCACCAGAGATCACTACGACTCACTACTTCGACAACAGTTCACAACCCCTCGAACAGCTCCAGGACGCGGTGATCGCCGCCGATCACCTCGGTGAGGTGGCCGACCATCTGATCGGCCACTTCGTGGACCAGGCCCGGCGCTCGGGCGCCTCCTGGACGGACATCGGCAAGAGCATGGGGGTCACGCGGCAGGCCGCGCAGAAGCGCTTCGTGCCGAAGGAGTCGGCCGACCTCGACCCGAGCCAGGGCTTCAACCGCTACACGCCCCGCGCCCGCAACACGGTGATGGCCGCGCACAACGAGGCCAGGTCCGCGCGCAACGCCGAGGGCCTGCCCGAGCACCTCGCCCTCGGTCTGCTGGCCGAGCCGGAGGGGCTCGCAGCGAAGGCGATCACCGTCCAGGGCGTGACCCTCGACGCGCTGCGCGAGGCGGCGACGGCGGCGCTCCCGCCCGCCGTCGAGGAGGCCCCGGAACTCGTGCCGTACGGCCAGGCCGCCAAGAAGGTCCTGGAGCTCACCTTCCGCGAGGCCCTGCGCCTCGGCCACAACTACATCGGCACCGAGCACATCCTGCTGGCCCTGCTGGAGCACGAGAACGGCGAGGGCGTCCTCAGCGGCCTCGGCATCAGCAAGGAGCGGACCGAGCAGTACGTCGTGACGGTGCTGGAGAAGATCATGCTGGCGCAGCGGGAGACGCCGGACGGGGCCTGACGGGCGCCCGCCGACGCGGCGACCGGGGGGCGTTGTCAGACCCCCCTGTCAGACTCGCGGCATGACCGACCGGTGGGCGCTGGCTCCGGCCGAGGACGGTAGCGTGGACGTCGCCCCCCTCGGTCCGGACGGGCTGCCCGCCGGGCCGGTGCGGCGGGAGACGGATCCCGCCGAGGCCGTGCGGAGCCGTCCCGGCGTCACGCGGTGGGTGTGGCGGTCCACCGCCGAGGTCTACCCGCGCCTGCTCGCCACGGGGGTGCGAGTCGAGCGGTGTTACGACATCGAGGCCGCCGAGAACCTCCTCCTCGGCCACGAGGGGCGGTACGGGGAACCCCGCTCGGCCGCGGCCGCCCTGGCCCGGCTGCGCGGCGGCCTCGTACCGCCCGATCCGCCCCAGCGCTCCGCCGAACCGGGCTCGCAGTCCTCCCTGTTCGAGCCGCAGGGCGTCCCGCTCCCCCTGCCGGACCTCCTCGCGGTCTACGCCGAGCAGCAGCGGCGGCACGAGAGCGCCGAGCACCCCGACCGCATGCGGCTGCTCACGGCGGCCGAGTCGGCGGGCATGCTGGTGGCCGCCGAGATGAACCGCGCCGGTCTGCCGTGGAGCGCCGAGGGGCACCGGGCTGTCCTGCACGACCTGCTGGGCGACCGGTACGCGGGCGGCGGCGAGCCCCGCCGGCTGGCCGAACTGGCCGACGAGGTGTCCACGGCATTCGGCCGCCGGGTCCGCCCCGACCTGCCGGCCGACGTCATCAAGGCCTTCGCACAGGCCGGCGTCAAGGTCTCCTCGACCCGCCGCTGGGAGATCGAGACCGTCGACCACCCGGCCGTGAAACCCCTGATCGAGTACAAGAAGCTGTACCGCGTCTGGGTCGCCCACGGCTGGTCCTGGCTCCAGGACTGGGTGCGCGAGGGGCGGTTCAGACCCGAGTTCCTGGCGGGCGGGACGGTGACCGGGCGCTGGGTGACCAACGGCGGGGGCGGGCTCCAGATCCCCAAGGTGATCCGGCGGGCCGTGGTCGCCGACCCCGGCTGGCGGCTCGTCGTCGCCGACGCCGACCAGATGGAACCGCGCGTCCTCGCCGCGATCTCCCGCGACCCCGGGCTGATGGAGGTGGCCGGCCGGGAGACCGACCTGTACCAGGCCGTCTCCGACCGCGCCTTCTCCGGTGACCGCACCCAGGCCAAACTCGCCGTGCTCGGCGCGGTCTACGGCCAGACCTCCGGCGACGGCCTGAAGAACCTCGCCGCGCTCAGACGCCGCTTCCCCAGGGCGGTGGCGTACGTCGACGACGCGGCCCGCGCCGGCGAGGAGGGCCGGCTGGTGCGGACCTGGCTCGGCCGGACCTGCCCGCCCGCGGCGCGTGGAACGGACGACGCGACGGAGGAGGCCGGCATCCCCGTCGCCGACGACGACCAGCCCGGTTCCGCCACCCCCTGGGTGCCCGGCTACGCCTCCACCAACGCCCGCGCCCGCGGCCGCTTCGCCCGCAACTTCGTCGTCCAGGGCAGCGCCGCCGACTGGGCCCTGCTCCTGCTCGCCGCACTGCGCCGGACCTGCGCGGACCTCTCGGCCGAACTTGTCTTCTTCCAGCACGACGAGGTGATCGTGCACTGCCCCGAGGAGGAAGCGGCAGCGGTCGTCGCGGCGATCCAGGACGCCGCGTCCCTGGCCGGCCGACTGACCTTCGGCCAGACGCCAGTGCGGTTTCCGTTCACTACGGCGGTGGTGGAGTGCTATGCGGATGCCAAGTGAGGGGCGGGGGTTGCCCGGGGGGGCGGGCATCGGCCGCGCCCCGTCCGGGAAGGCCGGTCCCGGCCCGCCCGTTTCCGGCCCGCCCGTTTCCGGCCCGCTCGTTTCCGGCCCGCTCGTTTCCGGCGCGCCCGGCCGGGAACCGCCTGCCGGGGACCCGCGCACCGGGGCAGGCCGACGACCGGAAGACCGCAGACCCGCAGGTGCGCACCCACCGGGAGCCCGACCCGAGAACAGCACGCCAGGACCCGCCGGAAACCGACAGCCGAGGACCCGCGCACCGAGATAGGCCGCAGACCGGAAGGCCGCAGACCCGCACGTGCGCACCCACCGGAGCCCGGCCGCTGAACAGCGCCCCGGCACCGGCCGGTTGATCAGTCGGCCAGGGCCAGCAGTTCGCGGAGTTCCGTGACCACCGTCTGCTCGTCCGTCCCGTCCAGCGCCGCGAGCGCCGAGCGCCACTCCTCGTGCGCCGCCTCGGGCCGCCCCCGCTCCCGCAGCAGCAGCCCGCGCTGGTGGCGGGCGAGACCGCCGGTGTAGCGGTCGGCGCGGGCGTCGGCCCTGTCCAGCAGCTCGGCGCACTCGCGGGCGGCCCGCCCGGTGCGCCCCAGCAGCCGCAGGGCCCGGACCAGCCCGAGCCGGGTCTGGGACTCGCCGTGCCAGTCGCCCTGGCTGCCGAGGATGCGCAGACTCTCCTCGAAGTGCGGAAGGGCCGCGGCCGGTTCGCCGAGCCGCAGATGGGCGTAGCCGATGTTGCAGTGCGCGGAGTGCCGCACGAGGACGGCACCGATGTCGTCCCCGATGGCGAGCGACCGCCGGTGCTGCTCGATGGCGGCCCGCGCGTCGGTGTGCTCGTAGAGGTTGCCGAGATGGCTGTGGGTGACGGCCTCGCCGTACGGGTCGTCCAGCTGCCGCGCGTACTCCAGGCTCAGCAGCAGCGCCTCACTCGCCTCGGCGTGCCGGCCGAGCCCGTCGAGCAGCAGTCCGCGGTTGTTGAGGCAGCGGCGGATCCAGGACGGGTGGTCCAGCCGCCGCCAGAGGGCGAGCGCACGGTCGTTGAGGGCGAGGGCCTCGTTGTGCCGGCCGGTCAGGAAGTGCAGTCCGGCGAGGTCGACCAGCGCGCACCCCTCCGCCGCCCGGTCACCGAGCCGCCGCGCCACGGCGAGGCCGGCCCACCCGAGCACCTCCATCTCGGCGACGCGCCCCCTGCGATGCGCATAGGGAAAGATCAGCCGGACGACGGCGGAGACCAGCCCCGCCCGCCGCCGGCAAGGGTCGTCCGCGTGCCGCCCGACCAGGGTGACGAGGTTCGCCAGCTCCCTGTCTCCCCAGGCGAAGGCGTCCTCGCGGCTGTCGAAGGAGGGGACGGCGTCGGCATGGGCGAGCGCGAGCCCGTCCGGCGCCCCCGCGGTGAGCCGGCGGCGGTCGTCCTGATCGAGCCCTGGCTCGACGATCGCGACGAGAACGCGCTCGGCGACGGCCGCGTACCAGCACAGGGCCGTCTCGACGACGTCGTCCCCGGCCCCCTCACCAGCCGTCTCACCAGCCGTCTCACCGGCCCGTTCACGCGCGAAGACACGCACCAGGTCGTGCGGCTCGTACCGGCCGTACGCCGTCTCCTCCAGCAAAGCGACGTCCACGAGCCGGTCGAGGGCGGCCTCGGCACGCCGTTCGCCCGTGCCGGTGAGACGGGCCAGCAGCGGGACGCCGTACGTGGGCAGGTCGAGCGCGCCGATACGGCGCAGGGCGAGAGCCGCGTCCCGGTCTGCCTCGCGCTCGGAGGCGGCGAGCGCGTCGTGCGCGACGGCCAGGGACCGGCGGACGCTCAGGTCGTCGTACTCCAGGTGGTGCAACCGCTCATCCGCCGCAGCCAGTTGACCGGCGAGGACGTCCGGGCTGAGGGCCTGCCGGGCGGCAAGCCGAGCGGCGACGACCCGCAGGGCCAGCGGGAGCCTGCCGGTGAGGGCGACGAGGGGGTGACGGGCGTCGAGAGTGCCCGGGCCAGGGCCCCGCTGAGGGTGCCGGTCGGCCCGGCCCGAGGCCCTGCGCAGGAGTTCGGCGCTCTCCTCGTCCGTGAGCGGGGCGAGCGGAAAGCGGGTCACACCGTCCAGGGCGGTCAGCGGCGAACGTCCGGTCACGATCACCGCGCACCGCGCACCACCCGGCAGCAACGGCCGCACCTGCGCGGCGCTCGCGGCATCGTCCAGCACCAGGAGCGTCCGGGTCGGCGCGAGCAGGGACCGCAGCAACGCCGATGCCGCGTCCGGGGATTCGGGAATACGGCAGGGCTCGACGCCCAGATCACGCAGCAGGGCCGCGAGCGCCTGACCGGGGGTCAGAGGGGCCATGCCCGGGGTGGCACCGTGCAGATTGAGGTAGAGCTGCCCATCGGGGAAACGCTCCGCCACTTCGTGCGCGACGTGCAGCGCGAGCGCGCTCTTGCCGACGCCGGCCATGCCGCTGAGGACGGCGGTGGGGTGGTCCCCCGGCGTCGTGAGGACACGTCGCAGGGAGTCACGCACACCGGCGCGCCCCGTGAAATGCGCCGGTGGCGGCGGCAGTTGAGCAGGTGAGGGCGCCACGGCGACGGAACGCCGTGCGGGGCGCGCGGAGGACGGGAGGCCCCCGCCACCACCATCCTCCGGACCACCACCCGCCGGACCACCGGCCCCCTGACCACCATCCGCCGGACCGCCGGCCCCCGGATCACCACCCGCCGGACCGCCGGCCCCCTGACCACCACCCGCCGGACCGCCGGCCCCCGGATCACCGCTCCCCGGATCACCGCTCCCCACGGCCCCCCGCAGCACCTCCACATGCGCCTCGCGCACCCCCGGCCCCGGCTCGATACCGAGCCGTTCGACGAGGCGGGTGCGCAGCTCGTGATGGACGGCCAGGGCCTCGGCGGTGCGGCCGGTGCGGTGCAGGGCGAGCATGAGCTGCCGGTGGTACACCTCCCGCAGCGGATACTCGGCGGCCAACGCCGCCAGCTCCGGCACGAGCCCGTCGGCCCGAGGGCCGCCCAGGGCCAACTCGGCGTCGTAGCGCCACTCCAGGAGCAGTAGCCGTGCCTCGCGCAGCCGCCGCACGAAGGCGTACCCGCCCGCCTCGGACGGCAGCCCGGCGAGCGGTGCGCCCCGCCACAGCGCGAGCGCGGCCAGGCACTCGCGGACGACCCGCTCCCAGTCCCGGCCGGCATGCGCGGTACGCGCCGCGGCGACCCGGGCGTCGAACACGTGGACGTCCAGCTCGCCCTCCTCGACGCGCAGCACATAGCCGGACGGCACGGTCCGCAGCCGTTCGGGATCGTCGAGCAGGCGCCGTAGCCGGGCTACGTGATTGTGGAGCGAGGCCTGGGCGGAAGCGGGCGGAGCCCCGCCCCACAGCGCGTCCTTGAGCGACGCGGCGGAGACGACGCGCCCGGCGTCGAGCAACAGCGCGGCGAGCAGCGCCCGCACCTTGGGGCTCGCGATGCCCCGCGCCTCGCTCCTGCCGCCTCCACCGGCGTCGTAGAGCCCCGGCGGCCCGAGCAACCCGAACCGCAGCGCACACCGCTCCCCGGAGCCTGCCGCGCTCTCGTCACGGCCCGAGCAGGGAGATGCCGCCATCGCTCCCCCGCCTCCCCAAGTCACCGCCCTCGACGAATGTCCGCCCCCTGGCCAACTGTTGGCCATATGTTAGCGATCCGTTGGCGCAACCTGATGTGATCACTACGTCGGACCTGGTCCGGCGGCGTGCGCGTCTCGACGCGCCACTCGGGGGAGTGTCGCCGCCGCGGCCGGTTCCGGGTCCCGGTCGGCGGAGGTGAACGGCCGGGGCCCACTCAATCCCCGCCCCACCGCATTCCCGCCCCACCGCCCCACCACTCCGGCTTCAGCGTCAGATGACGGGCGGTCGCCCCAGCCGCGTGAGCCGCCACACCGTGCGCCAGCGCATGGGCCGCCGCTCGCCCGCCGGCTCCCGTACGCCTTCCAGGAATCCGCCGAACCAGGCACGCAGCCCGGCGGCGGAACGGTTCCGGGCCAGGGTGAGCAGCACCCACACGCCCAGATGGACGGGAACGAGCGCGACCGGCAGCCGGCGCCGGGCCAGCCAGACCCGGTTGCGGGCGTTCACGCGGTAGTAGATGGCGTGCCGGGCGGGCGAGGTCTTCGGGTGCTGGAGCAGCAGTTCGGGCGCGTAGAGGATGTGCCAGCCCGCGTCGGCCGCGCGCCAGGCCAGGTCGGTCTCCTCATGGGCGAAGAAGAACTCGGCGGGCCAGTCGCCGACCTCGTCGAGCATCGCCATCCGCAGCGCGTGCCCGCCACCGAGGAACCCGGTGACGTAGCCGCCCCGCATGGGGTCCGAGCCGCCGATCCGGGGCACGTGCCGCTGCTGCGTCTCGCCGAGTTCGTCGGCGATGCGGAACCCGACGATGCCGAGCCGTTCGTCGGCGGCGTACAGCTCCCGCACACGGCGCAGCACATCGGCGTCCACGAGCAGCCCGTCGTCGTCCAGGTCGATGACGACGTCGACGTCACCGAACTCCCGCAGCCGCGCCAGGGCCGCGTTCCGTCCACCGGGGCACCCGAGGTTCTCGTCGAGTTCGACCGGTGTGACCTCACCGGGCAGCGACAGCCGCCGGGCGAACTCGGGCAGCGGGCAGCCGTTGCCGACGATCACGATCCGCTCGGGCGGCACGTCCTGCTTGGCCACGGACCGGAGCAGCGCGTCGACCTCCTCGGGCCGATTGCCCATCGTCACCACGGCGACGGCGATCCTGGGCGCCCCCATGTCCTCACCTCATCACGGTCGGCAACTGACGGGTCGACGGGCGATGCTAGCCGTTCACGGTAAGGCCCCCTTAAATACGCCTGCCGGACGACGGTCCGCCTGACTCGTTCGGCCGAACCGGCACCCGACCCGATCGGGCACAGGATGTCGGGTCCGGCAGGGGGCGCCCTCCCTAGCGTGGTGGACACCGAAGAGGCGCGAAAAAGGAAGGAACCGGGCGTGCTGGAGCGACTCAACCAGGCCATGGACCACATCGAGCGCCACCTCGACGACTCGGTCGACGCCGTGGAACTGGCGCGGATCGCGGCCACCTCGGAGTACCACCTGCGCCGCATGTTCTCCGCACTGGCAGGCATGCCCCTGTCGGAGTACATCCGGCGCCGGCGGCTCACCGTCGCGGGCGCGGAGGTGCTGGCGGGCAGCGAGACGCTGCTGGAGATCGCGGTGCGCTACGGCTACGGCTCCGGCGAGGCGTTCGCACGGGCGTTCCGCACGATGCACGGCGTGGGCCCGGGCGAGGCCCGGCGCACCGGCGCCGCACTCGTCTCCCAGCCCCGGCTGACCTTCCGCCTCACCGTCGAAGGGAGCAGCAGCATGCACTACCGAGTGGTGAACCGCCCGGCCTTCACCGTCACCGGCTTCAAGACCCGGATCCCCCTGATCCACTCAGGCCCCAACGAGTCGATCATCAATTTCGTCCGCGGCCTCGACAAGCCGGCCCTGGAACACCTGAGGCAACTCTCCGACCAGGACCCCCAGGGCATCATCGCGGTCTGCGACGACCTGGACCCGAGCCGGGCCGAGGGGACGGAACTCGACTACTACCACGGGGTGATCACCTCATCCCCGGCCCCGGAAGGCACCACACAGCTCCCCGTCCCACCCGGCACCTGGGCGGTCTTCACCACCTCCGGCCCGGCCCCCGAGGCCATCCAGCACCTCTGGCGAGACGTCTTCACCGAGTGGTTCCCGTCCAACCCGTACCGCAGCCGCCCCGGCCCGGAGCTCCTCCGAACCGAACTCTCGCCGGACGGGACACGGGCGGACGCCGAGCTGTGGCTGCCGGTGGAGCGGGAAGCCGCCCGCTGACACGGCCGCACCGCACGAAGAAACCCCAGGTCAGACTTGACTGACCTGGGGTCCCGGTGGAGCCGCCTTCGGGATTCGCACCCGAGACCTACGACCGGGTCAGGCCTTCGCTTCGCATGGAGAGAATCACCCCACCTCCGGTAGGATCAGGACCATGAGTGGTAGCAAGAAGTACTCGATCAGCCTCCCCGAAGACCTCGCCGAGGCCGTCCGCACCCACGTAGGCCCTGGCGGCTTCTCCGCCTACGTGGCCGAGGCCCTCGAGCAACGTGTGGCCATGGACAAACTTCGTGAGATCGTCGCCGACTTCGAGACCGACAACGACCCCCTGTCCCGAGAAGAGATCGAAGCGGCCCGCGCCGCACTACGCCACGACCAGCGCGCCTCAGGCGGTGCCGCAGCCTGATGCCCGGCACGCTCCTCCTCGACAGCGAGGGCCTGTCCAAGCTGTTCCTCAAGGACCGCACCGTCCTGACCCTCGTCCAGGCAGCCTCGGAAGAGGGCATCCGAGTGGCCACGACCGCCATGACCACTCTCGAGGCGGACTACGAGCGCATCCACCCCGCCCGCATCCGGTGGGTACTCTCCCGGATCGACGTCCATGACGTCACCAAGAGCGTCACCGATCAGGCCGCGGTGCTGTTGCGGGGCCACCGCCTCAGCGGCCACAAGTACGCCATTGACGCCGTCCTCGCGGCCATCGCACGCTCCGCGCCGGGACCAGTCACCGTCCTCACCTCGGACCCGGAGGACATCAGCCTCCTCTGCGGCCCCGCGATCGAGATCATCAAAATCTGACGCATGCGCGGAGCGCGTGCACGCCCGCTCACGCATGACGCCGGGCACATTTCCGACCACGCACCGCAATCAGTCAACAGCACGCAAAAAGCCCAGGTCACAAGCTATGTGACCTGGGCATTGTGGAGCCGCCTTCGGGATTCGAACCCGAGACCTACGCATTACGAGACCGTGAGCGTTCGTGCTGCGTGGTGCCCGTTCGTGCTGCTGAGTGACGTTCTTCCTGATCAGAGCACGTCCGGCTGATTGGTCTGTGCTACCTCGTATTACGTCGCCCAAAGGCGTCCGGCCACCGGCTGGCCACCGAAACGTGCACCGCAGGTGACAAGAAGCCAGGGTACCGGGGTTGTCGGCCTCCTACAGCCCTTCCGGCGGGTGGTCGTCTACCCCCCGGCGAATGGCTCCGTAGGAAGCCTCTTCAGCGTAAACCGTGCCGCCCCTCTGGCGGGCTGTTCCGGCGACTGTTCGGTCGGCGGCTGGTCGGCTCGGCTGAAGATCACCAGGTGGCCACTGAGTCGATCGATGTCCACTCGACGGCTCGCCGGACCGGCGGCTTGGCGTGACTCTCGAAGGGAGTCGTTGCGGCGCCCGCCTCGGGCATCGGAGGGTCGACTCGGCGCCTGAGACATATGGGCGCCGGCCGGACCTACCGAACGTCCCGGGTTCGGGCTGCCTGAAGTACGGCACCGACGAAATGGTCCGCTTCAAGGCGGCCTACGTGTCGGGTGCGCACCGGCCCGCCGCCGGCCGAGCCGCGCTCGGCGTGCGCGCCGACCTCTACACCATCGCCGTCCCCGAGTTGCAGCAGGTGATCGCCGAGTCGGTCGTCGCCGGGCGCCGGCCATTGCCGACGCGATCGCCAGGATGACGGGACGACTGCTCCCCACCCGCGCTCAGCAGCAGGCACGAGCCGGAGCAGTAGAACCGCTTCGGGATCCGGGAAAAACACTGACGAAAGAGCACGTGGAGACCGGAAACCGTCCGGGGTCCTGTGCGTTTGCTGTGGCAGCATGACGCGTATCACGCATCATGATTAAGTCAACTCATCTCATTAACAGACAAGTTGGGAAAGGAGTGACTGTAGGTTCCCCTGTGACCATTCTTGATCGTTCCTAGGGGGAACCTTGTCGCGTTCGCGCGCGAGATTCTTGGCTTCGGTATGCGCCGGGGTCACCGCACTCACCGTTCTCGGCACCGCCCCGTCGGCCAGTGCCGCCGCACCCAAGGAAGCCTGCACCGGCCTCTACAACGCCCGCATCACCTTCTGGGCGATGACGTGCAGCCAACCGGGCGAGCCGATGATCGGCGGCTTCGCCACCTGGCGCAACATACCGATCACCTTCGATCAGGTCGACACCGGCTCAGCGACCGTGCAGGCGGCCAACTACCTGCGCGTCAGCCCGAACACGTCGAGCAGTCCGCTGGCCCCCAACATCGAGATCGGCCTGTACGCGGAGAAGACGGGGAAGACCACCCACACCTACGGGCCGCGCTGGTCGGAGCTGACCACCAGCGGCGGTCGCACGACAGCCATCAAGGCCGGGGTCAACCCTACCAAGCCGGACAAGCGCAACCACACCTACATGACCGTCCGCCAGGACAGCGGCAACCAGTGGGACGTGCTCTACGACTTCAACAAGGTCGGCTCCACCACCAAACAGCTCAAGGTGCTGGGCGGCAACACCAACCGCGTCGACGTCGGTCTCGAGGTGATGGGACCGAAGTACATCAACATCCCCTCGATCGCGAACCGCATGCAGTTCATGACCGGGAACAAGGCGTGGCAGCAGGTGGCGACAGCGAATGTGGCCAAGTCCGTCACGCTTCCCGTGTGCAGCACGACCCATAAACCGCCGAGCTGCTTCACCACCAAGCTGACCGACAACAGCAAGTTCACCCAGTGGACGGTGAGCAAGCCGCGCCGACAGGCCGCCGCCGCTTCCCCGGCTGCCGCGCCCGCTGCCCCAGCGCACCCCCGGGATGCTGCCACGGCCGATCTGCCCGCCACGTTCAACGGCGTGGACCAGCAGGCTCTGCAAGCCTGCCTGGAGAACGACCCCGACAACTGCCTGAGCACCGTGCCCGGCCTGTCGGAGTGCGTTGTCACCCTGCGGGTCTGCAACGCCGCCGCTCTGCCGTCGGGCGGGGCACTGGAGGACGCCGCAGCCGGCACGGACGTCTCGGCCGCCGACGTCCGGGCCCGGGCAGCAGCCGCCTTCGACGTCCCGGGCGACGCCGTCGCCGTCGAGCCGCCCACTTCACCCGCTTCACCCGCTGCGCTGGAAACTCGCGCAAACGCGGCCGATGGCAGCGGCGACGCCGCCTGGACGGTGACTTCCACCAGCTCCACCCCCGGTCTGCAGCGCGCCGACCGCCGCTTCGACGGGTTCACCGCCCGCTACTCCGCATACACCGGCGCCCTGTTGGAGGCGTGCTGGGGCGACCTCTGCGATGCCTCGTGACCACCGTCATCACGACATGCCGCAGATGCCCCGCCGCTTCCGCACGCCCGCAAGGAGTCCACTGGTGAACATACGCACCGCACTCATACGTTTCGCCCGCGCCACCGCCACCACCGCGGCGCTGACACTGCTCACCGCGGCCACCACCACCGCCACCCACGCAGCCCCGGCCACGAACGACCCGGCCCCCGCGGGCACAGCGTTCGTCGACGCCGCGTCCATCCCCGCCGACGAACTGCGCGGCCTCGACCAGCCCATCCCGTACGCCGAATACGCCCGATCCCACGGATCGAAGTCCGTGACGCGGCAGACGGCGGCCGACCCGGCTCCCGGCGACCAACAGGATCTGCGCCAGCAGTGCGCCAACCACGCGGCGGCGGCCAGGACCGCCACCGGCTGGCTCAAGTCCCGCTTCGAAAGCTGCCAGAAGCGCCCCTTCGACCTCGTCCTGCGGGACGTCAGGGGCACCACCACGCTCGGCCGCCTCAAGTTCGACCAATGGGTCCTCGGCTTCGCCTACGACGGCAGCCGGCGCGTCGACTATGTCGCCAGCATCGAGAACATATGGGTCCAGCCCATACCCACCGAGGACGCCACGAAGTGGCGGATCGGCCAGCACTTCCACCACAGCGTCAACGCATCCAACAGCGATGCTGACCCGCAGGTGACCGCGCCGCAGACCGTGAACCGTGACGAACTGCTCGGCGTGTGGGACACCCAGCCCCACTGGAACCTCACCTACACCTCCCCGGACAAGGGCGCCCTGTTCGACCAGGGCAACCAGCAGCGCGTCTTCTCGACCGTCGCCATGGACCTGAGCGCCAGCTCCCCCAACTCCGCCCCCTTCACCGGAGGAAGCAACGTCTACAACTCCAGCGTCCGCTACGACTACGCCGGAAAGGTCGCGGGCAAGTTCAAGGGCACGGTCTTCACCAAGGCCCGTGTGGAACTCGTGATGAGCCAGAAGGACCCGGCGGTCAACGAAAGCGCCCTGCACATCTACGACGCCCTGAACCGCCCCGAGCGCACCTTCCCCTCCTGGCCCGGCAAGAGCGTCCCGGGAGCGAAGGAACCGCTGCACCGGCTGGTCGACAAGGAGAAGCAGAAGAACAACCGCACCCGCTCGATCAAGGAATGCGGGAAGGTATGGGGGGACTACACGGGCACCGACCTTCAGTGCGACGAGTACCCCTTCGCCTCCACGAAGGAAGGTTCCACCAAGGGTGACAACCGGTTCTCCGTCCGGCTGATCGACGGCGACGACAATGAGACCGGCGGCCGCAGGCTCGACCAGATGTACACCCTCAACCGGATCCTGGACGGCGACGCCTTCTACATGAAGATCACCAACTAGCAGAAGGGCAGCGGCATCATGGCGCTCCTGGCCGAATACAGGTGCAAGGCCACGCCGGCCCGCCGCGTCGTGGAGGTGTACGACGCCGACGCCGACCTGAGCGACGACGAGGCCATGGCCGCTGCCCGCAGGCAGGTGGTGGCCGGCAACGGCTACCACCTGTACATCCGCAGTCTGCAACCCGACATCGACGTCGAGGTAGCCATCCGTGTCTGGGACACGCCGCCGGGCCCGCCCGCCGATGCGGAAGGCCATGTCCCCGTGAGTATCGAGTCCGAGACCGGCATCCTCGTCGTCAACCAACTCGAGTACGGCCCCGCGGGAGAAACGACCCTGCCCCGCCCCGGCGTCTACGAAGGTTACGCCTGGTGGGAAGGCCGCCAGGCGACCGCCGACTACTACGAGAGCAGCCTCGGCCACCCCACGGACGACACCTTCGAAGACCACCTCACCCAGGCGTGGAAGAACTGCCCCGTCACCGAACGCTACGTCCTCGACCTCGCCTACACCCGCGACCCCGAACCCATCGTCGATGACGAAGACCTGTAAGAGAGTGCCTGCCGACAGCGGCCCCGCCGGAGGCTCGCGGCACCGAAGCCTCCGGCTGATGGGTCGGCCGCTGCAGGCAGCCTGCACTCCCTGATGCCCTCGTGACGGGGCGCTTCGACGGTGCATGGGTCGCCCCCGTCACCCGAAGGTGGTGCCCCCGCAGCCATGTCACCGAGACGTGCACCGCCCCCGGTGAACAAACCGTCGTTCCGGGCACCAACACCCCGCCACCGAATCTGATCACGAACGTGGCCACCACCCATGCCCCGTCCCCGACCTGGCCATGACCGCCACCCTCCACCAGGCCCTTGACAGCGCGAGTTGCCGCCCAGCGAGCATTACCTCGATTCCGGCCACCCCTCGGCCGCGCTCCCAGCAGAGACGAAGACCACCTACGGCATCGCGCTGGTCACCCCGCTGCCGGCCGACACCTCCCCGCAGACCCCGGCCCTCGACGGCCACCAGGCCGACGCCTTCGCCGTCGACTTCGACAAGCCGCACGTCGCCTACCCACAGGGGCAGACCAACACCTCGTGGAAGCCCTGCACCCAGCGCGCACCGAGACGATCGTCGCCGCGTTCCCCATCACCGTCTGCCGCCCCGGTCCGGTCCACGCTGTGCACGACCTGTCGAGCGCCAACTGTCACAGGCGCAGGAGTCGCTCTACCAGCGGGTTGTCGATCGTGCCCCAGGTGGAGCACGTTGATCGTGGGGTTGTCCGGATGGCACAACCCTGCGGCCCCAAGCACGCCTGTGACCGCACGGCAGACCGGGACCCATGCGCACAATCGCTGCACGCTTGGCCACCACATGGCCACCACATGGCCACCACACCGAACCCGACAGACCCGAACTGACCGGCATCTCAGAACAAACAGCCAGGTCACAGCCCTGTGAACCGAATCGCCCACTGCCAGTCAATCCCCGACCTACGCATTGCGATGCGTAGACGCCAGGTGCCCGATTAGCCCGGATTCCAAGGTCACCCGAAAAATAAACCCCAGGTCATAGGCCTGACCTGGGGTTCACCATGGAGCCGCCTTCGGGATTCGAACCCGAGACCTACGCATTACGAGTGCGTTGCTCTGGCCATCTGAGCTAAGGCGGCGCGCTGTCCGCACTAATGGTGCGATCAGCAACGACGGTAAGTCTACACAGTTTCGAAGGGTGCTCCGTACCGGCCCCGGAGGCGGGCCCGCCGGGGCCGGGGGCAGTGGTTATGAGCAGCGCTTTCCGTCCTCGGGCGGGGTGCCGCGCAGGAGGTAGGCGTTGATCGTGCGGTCGATGCAGGCGCTGCCGCGGCCGTAGGCGGTGTGGCCGTCGCCCTCGTAGGTGAGGAGGCGGGCCGAGGAGAGCTGGCCGGCCAGGGCCTGGGCCCAGCGGTACGGGGTCGCCGGGTCGCGGGTGGTGCCGACGACCACGATGGGGGCGGCGCCCTTAGCCTCGATGCGGCGCGGCTCGCCCGTGGCGTGCACCGGCCAGTACGCGCAGTTCAGCGAGGCCCAGGCGAGGCCCTCTCCGAAGACGGGGGACGCCTTCTCGAAGTCCGGCAGCGCCCTGCGCACCTGGTCGGGGGTGTCGAAGGCGGGCGGCAGGTCCAGGCAGTTCACCGCCGCGTTGGCGAACATCAGGTTGCTGTAGGCACCGTCGGCGTCGCGCTCGTAGTAGCCGTCGGACAGGACGAGGAGCCCGGCGCCGTCGTCCTCCTTCATCGCGGAGGTCAGCGCCTCGCGCAGTTGCGGCCAGGCACCCTCGTCGTACATGGCCGCGATCACACCGGTCGTGGCGAGCGACTCGGTGAGGCGGCGGCCGTCGGGGTCGCCGGTGGCGATGGGCTGGTCGTCCAGTTCCTCGAAGAACGCCTTCAGGTTCCTGCCCACCCGCTCGGGCGAGGTGCCCGCTCCGCCCAGCGGGCAGTCCTTCTGCCGTACGCAGTCCCGCGCGAACGACCGGAAGGCCGTGTCGAAGCCCGCCGTCTGTTCCAGGTTCAGCCGCCGCGCGGGCAGCGACGGGTCCATCGCGCCGTCCAGCACCAGCCGGCCGGCCCGGTCCGGGAAGAGCCCGGCGTACGTCGCCCCGAGGAACGTGCCGTAGGAGGCGCCGACGTAGTTCAGCTTCTTGTCGCCCAGCGCCGCCCGCACGATGTCCATGTCCCGGGCCGCCTCCACGGTGGACACATGGCGCAGCAGCCTGGGCGCGTCCGCGCCGCAGCCCTCGGCGAACGTCCGGTACGCCGCGACCAGACCGTCGCCTTCCTTCCCGTCGTCGGGCGTGACGTCCGTCTGCGTGTACGTGTCCATGTCCGGCCCGTCCAGACACTCGACGGGCTCGCTGCGGGCCACGCCGCGCGGGTCGACCGCCACCATGTCGTAGCGGGCCCGGACCTCGGCCGGGTAGCCGATTCCGGCGTACGACTCCATGTAGCCGATCGCCGAACCGCCCGGCCCTCCGGGGTTCACGAGCAGCGAGCCCAGCCGGTCGCCCGTGGCCTTCTTGCGGGCGACAGCGAGCCGGACGTCACCGGCGGACGGCCGGGCGTAGTCGAGCGGCGCCTTGACGGTGGCGCACTCGAAACCGGGGACGCCGCAGCCGCGCCAGTCCGGCTTCTGCGCGTAGTACGGCGTGAGCGCCGCGGGGACGGACTTCGGCAGCGCGGCCAGCGCCGCCGGCTCCGCCGCCGCCGAGGCAGCGGACGTCGTCGGGCTCCCCGAGGAGCAGGCCGAGACCAGCAGCGCGGCCGTGGCGAGGAGGCCGACAGCGGTCCTGACTCCGCCCCGGGCCCTGCGGTGGGCGCCGCCGGAGCCCGCGTGGCGGGAAGCGGGGGTGGAGGCGGTGCGGGAGGCGGTGCGGGGAGTGCGCCTTGTGTGCATTCAGCGAGCGTAACTCTGCGCGACGAAATGAGTGCCGTGCGTGCGTGTCGTGCCTCGTACGAGTTACAACGTCAATCCCGGGTCCGGTCCCTCGCGTCCCCGGCCGCACCGGGTGTCAGCCCGCTCTGAGCGCCATCGTCATCGCCTCGACCGCGAGCAGCGGTGCCACATTGCGGTCGAGCGCGTCGCGGCAGCCGGCGATCGCCTCGATGCGGCGGAGCGTGGACTCCGGGGAGCTACTACGGGCCAAGCGCTCCAGGGCGTCCTCGGCGTCGGCGTTGGCGATGGCCACGCGGGAGCCGAGCTGGAGGGCGAGGACGTCGCGGTAGAACGCCGTGAGGTCGGTCAGGGCGAGGTCGAGGCTGTCGCGCTGAGTGCGCGTTCTGCGGCGCTTCTGCTTGTCCTCCAGGTCCTTCATCACACCGGCCGTACCGCGTGGCATCCGGCCGCCCTGGGAGGCGCCGAGAGCGGCCTTCAGCTCCTCGGTCTCCTTGGCGTCCATCTCCTCGGCGAGCTGCTTGGCGTCCTCGGCGGCCGCGTCGACCAGCTCCTGGGCGGCCTTGAGAGCTCCGCCGACCTCCTCCACGCGCAGCGGCATCCGCAGCACGGCGGCACGGCGTTCGCGGGCGGCCGGGTCGGTGGCCAGACGACGGGCCCGGTCGACATGGCCCTGGGTCGCGCGGGCCGCCGCGACGGCGGCGTCCGGCTCGATGCCCTCGCGTCGTACCAGCATGTCGGCGACGGCGGCGACCGACGGCGTGCTCAGGTTCAGGTGGCGGCAGCGGGAACGGATGGTCGGCAGGACGTCCTCGACGGAGGGGGCGCACAGCAGCCAGACCGTGCGAGGGGCGGGCTCCTCCACCGCCTTGAGGACGGCGTTGGCCGACTTCTCGTTCAGCCGCTCGGCGTCCTCGACGAGGATGATCTGCCAGCGGCCGTTCGCCGGCGAGGTGAACGACTTGCGGACGGTGTCGCGCATGTCGTCGGCGAGGATCTGGGTGCCGACCGCGGCCACGGTGGAGACGTCGGCGTGCGTGCCCACCAGTGCCGTGTGACATCCGTCGCAGAAGCCGCAGCCCGGGGAGCCGCCGAGGGCACGGTCGGGGCTGACGCACTGCAGGGCCGCCGCGAAGGCCCGCGCCGCCTGGTTCCGCCCGGCTCCGGGCGGGCCCGTGAACAGCCACGCGTGGGTCATCTTCGACGCCTCGGGCGGAGGGGTGTCGGCCGTGGCCGCGGTGACCAGGGCGTCGGCGTCCCTGGCGGCAGCGCCCAGCTGCTCGCTCACCCTCTCCTGCCCGACGAGGTCGTCCCACACGGTCATGGGTCACGCCGCCCTTCCGTCACGTCCGCGTCCGCGGACCTGGACCGTACTGCCGCGTCCGCGAACCGTTGTGCCGCGTCCGCGGATCGTTCTGCCGCTGCGAAATCCATTGTGGGGGCGGCCACTGACAATCCGGCCCCGGCCCTCTGCGGGCCGGGGCCGGGTGATCCTCCGGGACTGCCTGCCGGGCAGGGCCTCAGCGGCCCCGGCCCCTCCCACGGCGCCCGCGGCCCTCGTCCTGCTCGTCCTCGTGCGGTCCGAGCAGCTCGTCCGCCAGTGAGGGCAGGTCGTCCAGCGGCGTCTCCTCGGCCCAGTCGGACCGGCGGCGGCGCGGCTCGCCCTCGGCGTCGACCTGGGGCAGCTCACGCGTACGGTCCTCGGTCCCGTCGGGACGGGAGGCCGGGGAGTCGTCCCGGAAGTACCCGGGCGGAACCCGGTCCGCCGGTTCGTCCCCGCGTACGGGCGCTTCGTCCCCGCGTACGGGCGGCAGAACGGCCGTCTCGTCCCCTGCCCAGGTGGGCGGCTCCTCGGCGCCGGGGCGAACCGCGGGCAGCACCTCGGTCTCGTCGCCCGCCCGGGGAGAAACCGGCGGCAGCACCTCCGTCTCCTCACCCGCCGTCGGCGGTACCGGCGGCTTCGGCAGCTCGGCCGTCACCTCGGCGTCGTCCCGCACCCGGCGCAGCACGGTCGTCTCGTCGACGGAACCAGAACCGGTACCGGAACCGGAGCCAGCGCCGGAGCCAGACCCGGCCCCGGAGCCACCCGGGGCGTTCTCCGGTGTCACCACGGGCGTCGGCACGGTCGCCGCGTCCTGACCGGCCGACGTACGAGAAGCGCCCTGCGGAGCAGCGGAACCCTGGGCCGAGCCCTGGGCGGAACTCTTCGGCCCCGCTTCCGCCGCCGCGGCCGCCGCCTCGGCCAGCCGGCGCGCCTCCTCGGCCCGCAGCAGCGCCGCCTCGGCCTTGCGCTGCTTCTCCAGGCGGAGCGCCTCCGCCTCGGCACGCAGCCGGGCCTCTTCCTCGGCCTGCTTGCGGCGCCGGTCCTCCTCGGCCTTGCGGCGGGCCTCCTCCTCGGCCCGGGCCTTCTCCTCCGCGAGGAGCCGTGCCCGCTCCTCCTCGGCCTTCCGCTGCGCTTCCTCGGCCCGTCGCCGGGCCTCCTCCGCCTGCCGTTCGGCTTCGCGCCGCTGTGCCTCCTCCAGCTCGCGCCGCTTGCGCTCCTCCTCCTCGGCGCGCAGCCGGGCCAGCTGCTCCTGGCGCTCGCGCTCCAGGCGCTCCTCCTCGGCCTTGCGGGCGGCCTCTTCCTCGGCCTTGCGGCGGGCCTCCTCCTCGGCCTTCTTCCGCGCCTCCTCCTGGGCCTTGATCTCGGCCTCGGACAGCGGCAGCACCTGGTCGAGCCGGTGCCTGATGACGGTCGTGACGGCCTCGGGCTCCTGGCCCGCGTCCACCACCAGGTACCGCCCGGCGTCGGCCGCGGCCAGGGTCAGGAAGCCGGACCGCACGCGCGCGTGGAATTCGGCGGGCTCCGACTCCAGCCGGTCGGGCGCCTCGGTGAACCGCTCGCGCGCGGTCTCCGGCGCGACGTCCAGCAGCACGGTCAGATGCGGCACGAGCCCGTTCGTGGCCCAGCGGTTGATCCGGGCGATCTCGGTCGGCGACAGGTCGCGGCCCGCGCCCTGGTAGGCCACGGACGAGTCGATGTACCGGTCGGAGATGACGACCGCGCCGCGCTCCAGGGCGGGCCGTACGACGGTGTCGATGTGCTCGGCCCGGTCGGCCGCGTAGAGCAGCGCCTCGGCGCGGTGCGAGAGGCCCTCGCTGGACACGTCCAGCAGGATCGACCGCAGCCGCTTGCCCACCGGCGTCGCCCCCGGCTCGCGCGTCAGCACGACCTCGTGGCCCTTGCCGCGGATCCACTCGGCGAGCGCCTCGGCCTGCGTGGACTTGCCGGCCCCGTCGCCGCCCTCCAGGGCGATGAAGAAACCGGAGGTCGCGGGCGCCTGATCCGGGTCGTCGCCGCGGAGCAGCGCGTCGCGCAGGTCCTGGCGCAGCGGCACTCCGGAGCGGTCGTCGACCTTGGCCAGCACCAGCGCGGCGACCGGCAGCAGCAGGGCGCCGGCGAGCATCAGAGTGAAGGCCGCGCCGCCGTGCGCGAAGACGAACTTGCCGCTCTCCAGCCGGTGCGGCCCGATCGCGGCCGCCACCAGCGGGGCGACCACCGCGGCGAGCGCCACGCAGACCCGGACGACCGCGTGCAGGTGCTCGGTCGTACGCGGCCGCCGGTACTCCTCGGTCTCCTGGTCGAGCAGCGTGTGCCCGATGTTGGCGGAGACGCCCGCGCCGACACCGGCCAGGGCGAGGATCAGCAGCACGGTGGTGACGTCCGGGACCAGCCCGGCGGCCAGCAGCGCGATCCCGGTGAAGGCGATCACCAGCGCGAGCATCCGGCGGCGCGACAGCGCGGGCAGCAGGGCGGGCGCCGTACGGATGCCGACGACGACACCGCCGGTCAGCACGCCCACGAACAGGCCGTACAGCACCGGGCCGCCGCCCAGGTCCTTGGCGTGCAGCACGGCCACGGCGACGGCGGCGGACACGGCGGCGGCGACGGCCGCGCAGGCCAGCACCAGCAGCGGCGTCGCGCCGGTGCGCCCCTTGTCGGCGCCGGTTCCGGTCTTCGGACGGCGCAGCCCCTCGAGCGGCGACCGCGCGCGCGGGGTGCGTGTGGCGGGCAGCTCCAGGAAGGTCAGCACGGAGAGGGACGCGGCGAACAGCCCGGCCGCCACGTACGAGGCGAGGGCCGCCTGGTGCTGGCCGAACCAGTCGATGCCGACGCCCAGCAGGTTGTTGAACAGGCCCGCGACGACGAGCACGACGGCCGCGAGCGGGATCGCGACGAATCCGGTGCGCAGCGAGAGCCGGCGCAGGGCGTCCAGGTGGTCGGGCAGCGGCCGGACCGTCGCGCCTTCCGGCGGGGGCGCGGGCAGCAGCGCGGGGGCCGCGCTCTCGCGGCACACCGTCCAGAAGCGCTCGGCGACTCCGGTCACGAAGGCCGTGACGAGGAGCATGGCCAGCGCGTCCTCGGGCATCCAGTCGATCCACAGCGGCGCGACGATGAGCAGCGCGGCGCGCAGCCCGTCCGCGCCGACCATGGTCCAGCGGCGGTCGAGCGGGCCGTCCTGGGAGGTGAGCGCCGTGAGCGGGCCGAGGAGCACGGCGCCGAAGAGGAGCGTCGCGAGGATGCGCACCCCGAAAACGGTCGCCACTGCGAACGCCACGCCTCGATAGCCGCCCCCGAACGCGCCCTCGGCGACAGCCGCCTGGAGGGTGAGCAGGACCAGTACGAGAAGGGCCAGGGTGTCGCCCACGCCGCCCACGAGCTGTGCGCTCCAGAGCCGCTTCAACTGCGGACGGCGCAGCAGGGCGCGGACGGCGCGCTCGCGGGAGTCCGCGACCAGGGCATCGTCGGGGGCCGGCGGAGAGGCCGTGGGGTGCTCGGCTCGCGTCATGCGTTCAGCCTATCGGGAGCCACCGACAGCCTGGAGGGCCCGGTCTGACATGCGCACGCCCCGACACCGAAGTGTGCCGGGGCGTTCGCTTTCCGAACCCTGGGCGAAGATCCGGACCTTGCTGGTCCGGTTCCCGGACAGGTCCTGGAAGGACCTCAGTCCCCCTCAGCCCACCTCGGTCCGCCTCACTCCTCCGTCGGCTTCGAGGCGGTCGCCGTCTTGGCAGCCGTCTTCGCCGTCGTCTTCTTCGCCGTCGTGGTCTTCTTGGCCGTGGTCTTCTTCGCGGTCGTGGTCTTCTTCGCCGCGGTCTTCTTGGCCGTCGTCTTCTTCGCCGGGGCCTTCTTGGCCGCCTTCTTGGCGGTCTTCTTCGCCGGCCCCTTCGCGCGCTTCTCGGCGAGCAGCTCGAAGCCGCGCTCCGGGGTGATGTCCTCGACGCTGTCGCCGGAGCGCAGGGTCGCGTTGGTCTCGCCGTCGGTGACGTACGGCCCGAAGCGACCGTCCTTGACGACGACCGGCTTCTCGCTCACCGGGTCGGGGCCCAGCTCCTTCAGCGGCGGCTTGGCGGCCGCCCGGCCCCGCTGCTTCGGCTGGGCGTAGATCGCCAGCGCCTCTTCCAGCGTGATCGTGAAGAGCTGCTCCTCCGCCTGGAGCGAGCGCGAGTCCGTCCCCTTCTTCAGGTACGGGCCGTAGCGGCCGTTCTGCGCGGTGATCTCCTGGCCCTCGGCGTCGGCGCCGACGACACGCGGCAGCGACATCAGCTTCAGGGCGTCGTCGAGCGTCACCGTGTCCAGGGACATCGTCTTGAAGAGGGAGGCCGTACGCGGCTTGACCGCGTTCTTGCCCGTCTTCGGGGTGCCCTCGGGGAGGATCTCCGTCACATAGGGGCCGTAGCGGCCGTCCTTGGCGACGATCGTGTGGCCGGTGGCCGGGTCGGGGCCCAGTTCGTAGTCGCCGCTCGGCTTGGCGAGCAGTTCCTCGGCGAGGTCGACGGAGAGCTCGTCCGGCGCCAGGTCGTCCGGGATGTCGGCGCGCTGGTGCTGCTCGGTGTCCTTCTCGCCGCGCTCGATGTACGGCCCGTAGCGGCCGACCCGCAGCACGATGTCGTTGCCCACGGGGAACGACGACACCTCGCGGGCGTCGATCGCGCCCAGGTCGGTCACCAGTTCCTTGAGGCCGCCGAGGTGGTCCCCGTCGCCGTTGCCGGCGTCGGCGGCACCGCCCTGGCCCGCGCCCTCGCCCGTGTCCTCGCCGAAGTAGAACCGCTTCAGCCACGGCACGGCACGCGCCTCACCGCGGGCGATGCGGTCGAGGTCGTCCTCCATCTTGGCGGTGAAGCCGTAGTCGACGAGCCGCCCGAAGTGCTTCTCCAGAAGGTTGACCACGGCGAAGGACAGGAAGGACGGGACGAGTGCCGTGCCCTTCTTGAACACATAGCCGCGGTCGAGGATCGTGCCGATGATCGACGCGTACGTCGACGGGCGGCCGATCTCGCGCTCTTCCAGCTCCTTGACCAGGGAGGCCTCGGTGTAGCGGGCCGGGGGCTTGGTGGCGTGCCCGTCGACCGTGATCTCCTCGGCGCTCAAGGCGTCGCCCTCGGAGACCTGGGGCAGCCGGCGCTCGCGGTCGTCGAGCTCGGCGTTCGGGTCGTCGGCGCCTTCGACGTAGGCCTTCAGGAAGCCGTGGAAGGTGATCGTCTTGCCGGACGCGCTGAACTCGACGTCCCGGCCGTCGGCCGCCGTGCCGCCGATCTTCACCGTGACGCTGTTGCCGGTCGCGTCCTTCATCTGAGAGGCGACGGTCCGCTTCCAGATCAGCTCGTAGAGCTTGAACTGGTCGCCGGTCAGTCCGGTCTCGGCGGGAGTGCGGAAACGATCACCCGAGGGGCGGATCGCCTCGTGGGCCTCCTGCGCGTTCTTGACCTTCCCGGCGTACGTCCTCGGCTGCGGCGGCAGGTAGTCGGCGCCGTACAGCTGCGTGACCTGGGCGCGGGCGGCGGCGACCGCCGTATCGCTCAGGGTCGTGGAGTCCGTACGCATGTAGGTGATGTAGCCGTTCTCGTACAGCTTCTGCGCGACCTGCATGGTGGCCTTCGCACCGAAGCCGAGCTTGCGGCTGGCCTCCTGCTGCATCGTCGTCGTACGGAACGGGGCGTACGGCGAGCGGCGGTACGGCTTGGACTCGACCGAGCGGACGGCGAACCGCGTCTGCTCCAGGGCGGCGGCCAGGGCGCGGGCGTTCGCCTCGTCGAGGTGGAGGGTGTTCGCGCTCTTCAGCTGTCCCAGGGAGTCGAAGTCGCGGCCCTGCGCGACCCGCCTGCCGTCGACGGTCTGCAGGCGCGCGACCAGCGACGACGGGTCCGACGAGTCACCGGCGCGGCCGGTCGCGAAGGTGCCCGTCAGGTCCCAGTACTCAGCGGAACGAAAGGCGATGCGCTCGCGTTCCCGCTCCACCACGAGCCGGGTGGCGACGGACTGGACACGGCCCGCGGAGAGCCGCGGCATGACCTTCTTCCACAGGACCGGCGAGACCTCGTAGCCGTAGAGGCGGTCGAGGATGCGGCGGGTCTCCTGGGCGTCGACGAGCTTCTGGTTGAGCTGGCGCGGGTTGGCCACGGCGGCCTGGATCGCGGCCTTGGTGATCTCGTGGAAGACCATCCGCTTGACCGGGACCTTGGGCTTCAGGACTTCCTGGAGGTGCCAGGCGATGGCCTCGCCCTCGCGGTCCTCATCGGTGGCGAGGAAGAGTTCGTCGGACTCCTTCAGCAGGTCCTTGAGCTTCTTGACCTGCGCCTTCTTGTCGGCGTTGACCACATAGATCGGCTGGAAGTCGTGGTCGACGTCCACACCGAGGCGGCGGACCTCGCCCGTGTACTTCTCGGGCACCTCCGCGGCGCCGTTGGGAAGGTCGCGGATGTGCCCGACGCTCGCCTCGACGATGTATCCGGGGCCGAGATAGCCCTTGATCGTCTTCGCCTTGGCAGGCGACTCGACGATGACGAGTCGGCGGCCGCCCTCTGCGGTCTCGCTGGTCGGGGACAACTTCGCTCTTCTCTCCGGTCGACGCTGGGGCTCCCCGGAGTCGCTTGCCCGGGGCTGGGTCGTGGGTGACGCTGCGGAGTGTGACGGTACAGCCCGCCCCCGTGTCAAACGGGAAAAGCCCGCAACGGCCACTCGAACGGTAACCCGACTACCACCATTCCTGCCGCCCGGAGTGCCCGTACCCGGCCCGGTCCTATGCGGAGCGCGACCTCTCGATCACCGGCGGGCGCGACGCCGGAGCCGGTTTCAGAGACGGGTGAAGCACCATGTCCCGACCGCCAGGGCGAGCACCGCGACGACGCTCGCGAGGGTCGCAGACGCGACGGGCCTCACACCCTCGGCGACGGGCTGGTGCCGGCGTACGCGCGTCACGGTCCACGTCAGCAGTCCCCCTCCGAACAGGGAGAACACCGCTCCCGCGAAGATCGCCGGTTCGCTCTCCATCGCCCCCGCGCCCCTTTTCCCCAGTCCGCGACTCTCCAGCCCCGGGAGGCTGACACGCGTTGGCGGCGGGCAGGCGAACCGGAGGTGAACGCCGGGGCGACGCGGCCGTGGATCGGGGAGGGCCGGGCCCTCGGGACCCGTTCGGGACGAGGTGTCCAAATCGACTCGAAATTTATTGGCCGATCTCCCGGCGGATCTCATGGTGGATCTCATGGTGGATGTCTCGGCGGACTTTTCGCCGGTCCCCTCAGCACGTCGCCCCGCCGGGCGGCCCCTCAGCGGACCGGTTCCAGGAACCCCTGCTCCACGAGCAGCCGGATCTGCGCCGGTGTGCGGTCGCGCAGCAGCACTGAGTCCTCGCCGATCAGCTGGGCGATGGCGTCGAGGATGCGGCCCGCGCTCATCGTGCCGTCGCAGACGCCCGCGAAGCCCGCGCCGACCGTGTCCACCCGGGTCGCCCGGCGCATACCGCGGTTCTGGCGCAGCACGACATGCTCGGGATCTTCGGCGCCGGGCAGCCCGACCTGTTCCTGCACGACCTCGGCGGCCAGCCGGAAGTGGCCTTCGAGCAGGGCGGCGTCGTCGCGGCCCCGGAGGTGGTCGAGCCGGTCGAAGTGGGCCTTGATGGTGTCCCCGAGCGGCTGCTCGACCGGATGCGGCCATTCCTCCACCGTGAGGGAGGGCACGGCGGCGCCCGTCCTGCGCAGGGTGATCCAGCCGAAGCCGACGGCCTTCACCTTGCGCGCCTCGAACTCGTCGAGCCACGCGTCGTACCGCGCCTGGTACTCCGCCGCGTCACCCTCGTGGTCGCCCGCGTCCCGCAGCCACAGCTCGGCGTACTGGTTGACGTCCTGCACCTCGCGCTGCACGATCCACGCGTCGCAGCCCCGGGGCACCCATGACCGGAGCCGGTCCTGCCAGTCCTCCCCTTCCACGTGCTGCCAGTTGGCGAGGAACTGCGCGAACCCGCCCTCGTTCAGCCGCTCCCCCGCCTCCGATACGAGCGTGCGGCACAGATCGTCCCCGCCCATGCCGCCGTCGCGGTAGGTGAGCCGGGCACCGGGAGAGATCACGAACGGCGGGTTCGAGACGATCAGGTCGTACGTCTCGTCGTTCCGGACCGGGGTGAAGAGGGAGCCCTCGCGCAGCTCGGCGGCCGGGGCACCGGACAGGGCCAGCGTGAGACCGGTGATGTGCAACGCGCGCGGGTTGAGGTCGGTGGCCGTCACACGGGTGGCGTGCCGGGCCGCGTGCAGCGCCTGGATACCGGATCCGGTCCCGAGGTCGAGGGCGGCGCCGACGGGCGTGCGGACGGTGATGCCTGCGAGGGTCGTGGAGGCGCCGCCGACGCCCAGGACGACTCCCTCGTGGCGGCTGCCGATCCCGCCGGCGCCGCCGACCGCGCAGCCCAGGTCCGACACGATGAACCAGTCCTCGCCGTCGGGCCCGCCGTACGGCCGCACGTCCACCGTGGCGGCCAGCTCGTCCGCACCCGCGCGCCTGAGCCAGCCGCTCTCCAGGCAGGCGTCGACGGGCAGGGCGTCCGCCACGCGCGCGTGCGGCACGGGCTGCTGGAGCAGGAACAGCCGGACGAGCATCTCCAGCGGTGTGTCCCCGCGGGTGGCCCGGAGCGCGGGCACGGTCTCGCTCCGGGCCAGCGCCGCGTACGCGGGGGCGCCCAGCAGTTCGAGCAGTCCGTCGGCGGTGAAGGAGGCCCCGAGCAGGGCGTCCCGGAGCCGGGCGGCGACCTCGGGGCGGTCGGGGGCGGGCAGCGGGGGCAGGGGTGACTGGCTGGCGTTACTCACGCCCCCATTGTGGCCGCAGACACCGGTGGCGCACGTGCCCGTGCCGGGTATCGCGCAGGCCTGCGCGGCTCTGCTCAGCCGTCGCTTCCGGTTGAGCCGTCACTCTCAGCTCACCCGTCACTTGCGGCTGAGCCGTCACTCCCGGCTCAGCCGTCGCGGGCCCCCTCACCAACGGTCGGCTCAGGAACGGTCCGGCTCAGGTGGCCGACGCCGGTCCCGTCGCCGCCTTGCAGCTCGACTGCCGGGCCATCGCCTGGCCGACCTCGCCCTCCTCCAGGTTCCTGAGCGCGTCGTTGCCGCTCTTGCTCAGCTTGTCCAGCTCGGTGGCGATGTCCTTGAGACCGTCGGCGAACTTGCCCTGGTCCTTGGTGTCGAGGTCGTCGACCTGCTTCTTCAGCGAGGCGTACGACGCGGAGATCGTGTTGAGCTCCTTGACCGCGTCCTTCTGCTTCGTCTCGCCGTTCTCGACGTCCGGCGCGCCGGCCTTGTTCACCGCGGCCCCGATCGCCTTGTAGGCGTCGGACATGTCCTGGAAGGCCTTTGCGTCGGTCTTCTGGACGTCCTCCGGCGTGCTGTTGTCCGAGGTCTCCTTCTGGATCGAGGCATTGGCCGACTCGATCTTCTTGGCCTGCGGCTGTACGGCGTCGCAGACGTCCTTGGCCCAGGAGTCCAGCTTCTCGTTCTCGTCGCCGCCGCAGCCCGACAGCGCCAGTACCAGTACCGCACCGCCGGACAGTGCGGCCGCGAGCTTCTTGTTCACCGGTTTGGTCCCTTCCATGGCTCTCGGCCCCGGAACATACACGCCAGGGGCACGGCAACCGCACGCCGAGAACCTAATAAGACCTATTTGTTACCTTTTGATCCAGGCGAGACAAGGCTCACGATGCGGCGTGCGGTCACACAGTGCGAGCGGGCGACGCGCCAACGCACGCCGCCCGCCCGCACCTTGAGCTGGGGCTTGACGGACCTCCCTACGAAACCACCGCCGGATCCGGAGACTTGGGTTCCGGTTCGGCGTTGTTCTCGTCACCTACGGCGATGCCGCGCCGCTTTGACACATAGACCGCCCCGGCGATCACGGCGAACGCGAGCGCCGCGATCAGAATCCGCATGCCGATGCTCTTGTCCGGACCGTAGGAGAACTTGATCACCGCGGGGGCGATCAGCAGCGACACCAGGTTCATGACCTTGAGCAGCGGGTTGATCGCGGGACCGGCGGTGTCCTTGAACGGGTCGCCGACGGTGTCGCCGATCACGGTCGCCGCGTGGGCCTCGCTGCCCTTGCCCCCGTGATGACCGTCCTCGACGAGCTTCTTTGCGTTGTCCCAGGCGCCGCCGGAGTTGGCCAGGAACACCGCCATCAGCGTGCCCGCGCCGATCGCGCCCGCCAGGAACGCGCCGAGCGGACCGACGCCGAGCGTGAACCCGATGAAGATCGGCGCCAGCACGGCCAGCAGACCGGGCGTGGCGAGCTCGCGCAACGCGTCCTTGGTACAGATGTCGACGACCTTGCCGTACTCCGGCTGCTCGCTGTAGTCCATGATCCCGGGCTTCTCGCGGAACTGCCGCCGCACCTCGAAGACCACGGAACCCGCCGACCGCGACACGGCGTTGATCGCCAGGCCCGAGAAGAGGAAGACGACCGCCGCGCCCGCGACGAGACCCACGAGGTTGTTGGGCTGCGAGATGTCCATCATCAGGCTCATCGGTGCGCCTTCGCCGCCGAGCCTCTCGCCCACGTCGCGCGCTCCGGTGATGATCGCGTCGCGGTACGACCCGAACAGTGCCGCCGCCGCGAGCACGGCTGTGGCGATCGCGATGCCCTTGGTGATCGCCTTGGTGGTGTTGCCGACCGCGTCCAGGTTGGTGAGCACCTGCGCGCCCGCGCCCTCGACGTCACCGGACATCTCCGCGATGCCCTGCGCGTTGTCGGAGACCGGCCCGAAGGTGTCCATCGCGACGATCACGCCGACCGTGGTGAGCAGACCCGTGCCGGCCAGCGCCACCGCGAACAGCGCCAGCATGATCGACGTACCGCCGAGCAGGAACGCCCCGTACACGCCGAGGCCGATCAACAGGGCGGTGTAGACGGCGGATTCGAGACCGACGGAGATTCCGGCGAGGACGACGGTGGCCGGACCCGTGAGCGAGGTCTTGCCGATGTCCCTCACGGGCCGGCGGGTGGTCTCGGTGAAGTAGCCCGTCAGCTGCTGGATCAGGGCGGCGAGCACGATGCCGATGGCCACCGCGACGAGCGCGAGGATCCGCGGATCGCCGTCCTTGCCCAGAACGGCGGCATCGGTGACGCCGTCGAGCTCCGAGTACTTCCCCGGCAGGTAGACGAAGACGGCCACCGCCACCAGTACGAGCGAGATCACCGCGGAGATGAAGAACCCGCGGTTGATGGCGCTCATACCGCTGCGGTCCGCGCGTCTGGGCGCCACCGCGAAGATGCCGATCATCGCGGTGATCACACCGATCGCCGGCACCAGCAGCGGGAAGCCGAGCCCGGCGTCGCCGAAGGCCGCCGAGCCCAGGATCAGCGCGGCGACCAGGGTGACGGCGTACGACTCGAAGAGGTCGGCCGCCATGCCCGCGCAGTCGCCGACGTTGTCGCCCACATTGTCGGCGATGGTCGCGGCATTGCGCGGATCGTCCTCCGGAATGCCCTGTTCGACCTTGCCGACCAGGTCGGCGCCGACGTCGGCGGCCTTGGTGAAGATGCCGCCGCCGACACGCATGAACATCGCGATCAGCGCGGCCCCGAGGCCGAAGCCCTCGAGCACCTTCGGCGCGTCGGCCGCGTACACCAGCACCACGCACGAGGCGCCGAGCAGGCCGAGGCCGACCGTGAACATGCCGACCACGCCGCCCGTGCGAAACGCGATCTTCATCGCTTTGTGCGAGACGGCGGTCAGATCCTTTTCCGGCTCGCCTGCCGCCGGGGTGGCTTCACGCGCCGCCGCGGCGACACGCACATTGCTGCGTACGGCGAGCCACATGCCGATATAGCCGGTGGCCGCCGAGAACGCCGCTCCGATCAGGAAGAACACCGAACGTCCGGCACGCTGATTCCAGTCGTCCGCGGGCAGCAGCATGAGCAGGAAGAACACGACCACGGCGAATACGCCGAGCGTGCGAAGCTGCCGCGCCAGATAGGCGTTCGCGCCTTCCTGGACCGCCGCCGCGATCTTCTTCATGCTGTCGGTGCCCTCGCCGGCCGCGAGTACCTGGCGCACCAGGACCCCCGCGACCGCGAGTGCCGCCAGTGCGACGACCGCGATGACCACGATGAGGACGCGGTTGCCATCGGTCAGTACGGCGGCTGCGAGGTCGGTGGGATGACCCGACTGTGGTGAGTTGAAAAGCCCCGCCATTCGTCCTCCTTGACGCTTGGGCTGAGCTCAAGATGTGGACGGGATTGTAGGTACCGGAACCTGATCAAAACAGAGCGCGATAAACGGAATTAGACTACCGAGGTAATGCCCTGAAAGCATTCTGCGGCGCCCCTTGAGCACGCGAATGATCGTGAACGAATTCACGCGATGAACGGCACAGGAACTACTGTAAAGGCGAGCACTGACAGCCGCACATGACGAAGGGCCCCACGAGTGGGGCCCTTCGTCAGGAACAGTGTGTGGCGTGGCCGGTTCAGACCAGAATCGTCGGCGGCGGCGTGGTCGGCCACGTCATCTTGATCAATCCGCCGTGCTCTCCCGCGCTGACCTCGACGTCGTCGACGAGTCCGCTGATGACCGCGAGGCCCATCTCGTCCTCGTCGGCTTCCCCGTCGGGGTCGCCGGGGCCGGGCGCGTGCTCACCCGGGACCGCGTGCGGGGCCTCGTCGCCGACCTCGATGGAGAACTGCTTCTCCTCCTCGATCAGCAGCACCTTCACCGGTGCCGAGATCCCCACGGTCTGGTGCAGCCCGACGGCACGGGTGCACGCCTCGCCGACGGCGAGCCTGACCTCGTCGAGGACGGCCTCGTCCACTCCGGCCCTGCGCGCCACCGCTGCCGCCACCAGCCGGGCGGTCCTGACGTGCTCGGGCAGCGCGCTGAAGCGGAGCTCAACGGTGGCCATGCATCCCCCTCGCAACTACGGGCGTGCTGTGGGGAGGCTCCGGGCCGCCGAAAGCCCGGGCCCCCTCGGTCTTCACTTCTTCCGAACTTCTGCCGTGCTTCGGCCGGCCCGGGCACGAGGCCCGGGACCGGTGTCAGTCGGTGGCCGCAACCGCTTCCTCGACCGAGGTGTGAATCGGGAACACCTTGGTGAGGCCGGTGATACGGAAGATCTTCAGAATGCGCTCCTGGTTGCAGACCAGGCGCAGGGAGCCCTCATGGGCTCGTACGCGCTTCAGGCCGCCGACCAGTACGCCGAGTCCGGTGGAGTCGAGGAAGTCCACGCCCTCCATGTCGACGACAAGGTGGAAACTGCCGTCGTTCACCAGCTCGACCAACTGCTCGCGCAGCTTGGGCGCGGTATATACGTCGATTTCGCCACCGACCCTGACGATCGTGCGATCGCCCATGGTTTCGGTCGACAGGGACAGGTCCACGGATCCTCCAGCACCTTGCTATCGAGCGGTCGCCCTTGGGGCACTCGGCTTCAGCCCTTGGACGCTTCGCCAGCCGCGATGGCATTCAATCACTTACCGGCAGGCGTGCACGACGCCTTGGCTCCATTGTCCGTCACGCCAGTGACACACTCGGTGCCGATGGCCAAGAATCACCGATCCGATCGAACCCCGACGGACCCCGCTTCCCGACCCGCGCCGGGCGTGGTCCTGGACCGGCTCGCATCCGGTCCGAGCAGGGCTTCGCGCGTTACTCATACGGAGCACTTGCCCCCGCGCGTGGGTCGGCATGCCGTCTGGCCGGACCGGATCCGCGCGGAGGTCGTCGCCGCGGTCCGGGCCGCGGGTATCGAACACCCCTGGGCCCATCAGGCGCGCGCGGCCGAGCACGCGCTGGACGGCGAGTCGGTCGTCGTGGCGACGGGCACGGCCTCCGGCAAGTCCCTGGCGTACCTCGTGCCGGTCCTGTCCACCCTTCTGGAGGGCGCCGAGGCCCCGAACGGCCGCGGCGCGACCACCCTCTACCTGGCTCCCACCAAGGCCCTTGCGGCGGACCAGTGCCGTTCGGTGAAGGAACTTTCACATCCACTGGGCCATTCGGTGCGCGCGGCCGTCTACGACGGCGACACTCCGTTCGAGGAACGCGAGTGGATCCGCCAGTACGGCAACTACGTCCTGACCAACCCGGACATGCTGCACCGCGGCATCCTTCCGTCCCACCCCCGCTGGTCCTCCTTCCTGAGATCGCTGAAGTACGTCGTCATCGACGAGTGCCACACCTACCGCGGCGTGTTCGGCTCGCATGTCGCCCAGGTGCTGCGCCGGCTGCGCCGGCTGTGTGCCCGCTACGGGGCCTCGCCCGTGTTCCTGCTGGCCTCCGCCACCGCCGCCGAGCCCTCGGTGGCGGCCCGCCGCCTCACCGGCCTGCCGGTGCTGGAGGTCGCCGACGACGCCTCCCCACGCGGCGAACTGGTGTTCGCCCTGTGGGAGCCGCCGCTGACCGAGCTGCACGGCGAGAAGGGCGCCCCCGTCCGCCGCACGGCCACCGCCGAGGCCGCCGACCTGCTGACCGACCTCACCGTGCAGGGCGTGCGCTCGGTCGCCTTCGTGCGCTCCCGGCGCGGCGCCGAGCTGATCTCGGTCATCTCCCAGGAGCGGCTGGCCGAGGTCGACCGGTCGCTCGCCCGGCGTGTCGCGGCGTACCGGGGCGGCTATCTCCCGGAAGAACGCCGCGCACTCGAACACGCCCTCCACTCGGGTGAACTCCTGGGCCTCGCCGCGACGAACGCCCTCGAACTCGGCATCGACATCTCCGGCCTGGACGCGGTCGTCATCGCCGGCTACCCCGGGACCCGCGCCTCCCTGTGGCAGCAGGCGGGCCGGGCCGGACGGTCCGGGCAGGGGGCGCTGGCCGTTCTGGTGGCCCGCGACGATCCGCTGGACACCTTCCTCGTCCACCACCCGGAGGCCCTGTTCGACCAGCCCGTCGAGTCCACGGTCCTCGACCCGGACAACCCCTATGTGCTGGCCCCGCACCTGTGCGCCGCCGCGGCGGAGCTGCCCCTGACGGACGAGGACCTCGACCTGTTCGGCCCGGCCAGCGAGGGCCTCCTGCCCCAGTTGGAGGCCGCGAAGCTGCTGCGCCGCCGCACCAAGGCCTGGCACTGGACGCGCCGCGAGCGCGCCGCCGACCTGACCGACATCCGCGGTGAAGGCGGACGCCCGGTCCAGGTCGTCGAGACCGGCACGGGCCGGCTGCTCGGCACGGTCGACGCCGGCGCCGCGCACTCGACGGTGCACGAAGGCGCGGTCCACCTCCACCAGGGCCGCACCTACCTGGTGCGCTCCCTGGACATGGAGGACTCCGTCGCCCTCGTCGAGGAGGCCGCCCCGCCGTACTCCACGGTCGCCCGCGACACGACGTCGATCTCCGTCCTGGAGACGGACACCGAGATCCCCTGGGGCGACGGCCGCCTCTGCTTCGGCTCCGTCGAGGTCACCAACCAGGTCGTCTCCTTCCTCCGCAGACGGCTCATCACCGGTGAAGTGCTGGGCGAGACGAAACTCGACCTCCCTCCTCGTACGCTGCGCACCCGGGCCGTGTGGTGGACCGTCACCGAGGACCAACTGGACCGGGCCCGGATCAACCCGGAGATCCTCGGAGGCTCCCTGCACGCCGCCGAGCACGCCTCGATCGGCCTGCTCCCCCTCTTCGCGACCTGCGACCGCTGGGACATCGGCGGCGTGTCGGTCCCGCTCCACCCCGACACGCTGCTGCCCACGGTCTTCGTCTACGACGGCCACCCCGGCGGCGCGGGCTTCGCGGAGCGCGCCTTCCACACCGCCCGCACCTGGCTGACCGCCACCCGCCAGGCCATCGCCTCCTGCGAGTGCGACGCCGGCTGCCCGTCCTGCATCCAGTCCCCCAAGTGCGGCAACGGCAACGACCCGCTGCACAAGAGAGGGGCGGTGCGGCTGCTCACGGTGCTCCTGGAGGGCGCCCCCGAGGAGAAGGAGACGGGGGAGCGGGAAACGGCGGAGAGCGTGGCGGCCGAGCAGCCGACCGGAGGTCCGGGGGAGCCACTGGAGGACCGTCCGGCGCCCTCCCCGCCGCCTACCGCAGGCCCGGAGAATCCGCTGGAGGGCCGACCCGTGTCCTCCCCACCGCCGACGGGAGCTCCGGGGGAGCCGTCGGAGGCCCCGCCCGCGCCCTGACCTCCGCCGTGAACGGGCCACGTCCCGACGCCGCCGTCACGTCCGAGATGTCGCCGACGACCTCGCACCGCACGAGCCGCACGCCCTGTGCCCGGGCCACCCGGCCGGCCCGGTCACAGGCCGCCGTACCGCCCTCGGCCCAGTGGTCCGCCGCCGCGAGCGCCGCGAGATCCGCGCCGCCCGCCGCCCGATGCCGGATCGCGACGGCCTGTCCCAGCGCGAGGACGACGCCGAACACCACACACAGGACGGCGATCGCCCCGACGCTCCAGACGGTGGCGGAACCCCGGTCCGGGGCGTCGCGCGTCATGCCCCGGCGTCTCATCTGCCCACCGCCTCCTCCACAGACGCCACGGCCTCCTCGCGCACGGCGAAGGACAGCCCGCGCAGCACCGGCGGTTCGGCCACGACGATCACCCGGACGTGTTCCGCCTCCCGGCTGACGGTCACCTTCGCGCCGGGCGGCGCCGCCTCACGGGTCAGCCGCACGACCGCGCCGGGCGGGTCCTGGCGGGCCGCGGCGCGAGCGCCCGTCCGTGCCGCGTCCACGCACTGGATCTGCGCGGCCACGGCCAGCAAACCGCACACCAGCGCCATGGCGAACATCACCAGCACGGGCAGCACCACGGCCGACTCCGCCGTGACGAACCCCTGGTCCGAACCCCGCTCACATCCGCGCATTGAGGGCTTCCGTCACGATGCTCTGCAGCTCCCCGCTGACCGCGCCGCTGGTGACGACCTTGTAGAGCACGACCGCGAACGCCACCGCCGCGACGATTCCCATCGCGTACTCGGACGTGACCATCCCCTCGTCCCTCCGCGCCACACGCATCCCGCACACCAGGGCACGCAGCCGCGCCCGTACTGCCTGACACATCTCAACCTCCGTGAAAAAGTCCGAACTTCTGTCGGTGTCGCTGACTTCCGCCGGGTCACGCCGACCTCTCTCGGGTCGCGCCGACCTCTCCGGCCCGTATCCGCGTCATCCACCACCTCCTCCGAGCACCCCGCCCGCGAGCCCGATCACCACGGGCAGCACGCCGACCGCGATGAACGCGGGCAGGAAGCACAGCCCGACCGGTGCGCTGACCATGACGCCCGCCCGGCGGGCCCTGGCCGTCGCGGCGCGGCCCCAGTCGGCCCGGGCCTCCGCCGCGAGCCGTGCGACCGGTGCCGCGGCGGGCAGTCCGGACACTCCGGCCCGTTCGAGCAGCCGGGCCAGGCCTCCGGCGCCCGGGACGGCGGCCAGCCTCCGCCAGGCCCCGCCCGGTTCACCGCCCAGCCGGACCTCCGCCGCGCCACGCGCCAGGGCGTCGCCCACAGGGCCGCCCAGGGCCTCGCCCACCGCCTGCGCCGCGATCACCGGGCCGGCACCCGCAGCGATGCAGGCCGCCAGCAGGTCGGCCGCGAGTGGCAGTTGCCGCGCAGCCTCGGCGAGGTCGGGTGCCCGCGCGTCCGCACCCGCCGCCTCCTGCTCCTGCCGAAGCCGCCAGCGCCACATCCCCACCGCTCCGGCCAGGCCCACGGCGGCACCGGCGAGGCCGCCCACCAGAGCCCATCCGGCACACGCCACACCCGCAGGAGGCAGCCAAGTCCGGGCAGCGGCCCGGCTCAAGGAGAGACGCGGGACGGGAGCGGTCATCTCGTGGAACGACAGCTCGGCCAGCCGCCGCCGTATCCTCCTGCGGCGCCGCGACACCGTCAGCCACCGCGCCGACCACCCGAGGGCCAGCACGATCCCCACCGCCACCCCCAGCCTGTGGACAACTTCCCCGCTCATGCCGCCTCCTCCGCGCCCCGCACGATCCGCAGCACCCACCACAGCCCCAGGCCCTCCAGCACACCGCCGACCACCAGACAGCCCAGGCCGGCTCCTGTGTGCAGCAGGACACGGAGGGGGTCGGCGCCGAGGGCGGCGCCGATGAGGAGGCCCAGGGCGGGCAGACAGGCGAGCATCACCGCCGTGGCCCGAGCGCCCGCCAACTGGGCGCGCAGATCGGAACGTTGGTCCCGTTCAGCCCGCAAGGCGGCGGAGAGCCGGTCGAGTCCGGCCGCGAGCCCCGCACCCTGGTCCACGGCCACCCGCCAGCACGCCGCGAGCCCCCGCAGGCCCTCACCTCCCGGTTGCCGGGCCGCCGCTTCGAGTGCGCCCGGCACGTCGCCACCGAAGCGCGCCGCCGCCAGCACCGTCGACTGCGCGTCCACAAGTCCCCCGCGGTCCCGAGCGGCCCGCAACAGCGCCTCACCCGGCTGGCGTCCGGCCCGCACCTCCCCGGCGAGCGCCCCGCACAGCGCGATCACCGCATCCGCCCGGCGCTCCCGGTCCCGCGTCGCCCGGCCGGCCAGCCGGACCCGGCGCAGCAACGGCACCCCGGCAACTCCCAGCAGAACCGGCAGCACCGACGCCCCGAGCACCGCCAGCACCAGCCCGGCCACCGGCGACCACCACTCGGCACGCAGCTGCCCTCGGACCCGCCGCAGCCCACCCGTCATCCGCCGCCACCCGGGCGGCACACTCCCGACCGCTCCGCCGGCCGCGAGCAGCAATCGCGCCCGACGCGCCACCGAGTCCCGCTCCCCCAACAGCCAGACCGCCGCCCCCATACACGCCACGCCCGCCCCCATCGACATCTCAGCCGTACCCGTCATCACTCGGCCCCTTCAGTCCCTGTCACCGCTCGGCCCCTCAGTGCCTGCCATCACTCAGCCCCTTCAGTCCCTGCCATCACTCAGCCCCTCAGTGCCTGCCATCACTCAGCCCTCCCGGTGCCCGTCATCGCTCGCCCCCTCAGCCCTCGCTGTCACTCGCCCACCGCTGCCACCAGCGCACCGTCGGCCTCACCCGGCCCGCCCTCACCGCGCAGCAGTCCCCGCAACCGCCCCCACCCCCGCTCGCGCACGAAGGCCTCCGCTCCCCAACGCAGCGCCGGCACCGTCCGCACCAGCCCCGACGGATCCCGCTCCAGCACGTGCACCTCGGCGATCCGCCGCCGCCCGGCCCGGTCGCGTACGAGGTGCAGCACCACGGAGAGGGCGGCCGCCACCTGGCTGTGCAGAGCGGCCCGGTCGAGCCCGGCGGCCGTGCCGAGCGCCTCAAGGCGGGCCGGTACATCGGCGGCGGCATTGGCGTGGACGGTTCCGCAGCCGCCCTCGTGGCCCGTGTTCAACGCGGCCAGCAGATGCACCACTTCGGGCCCGCGCACCTCGCCCACGACCAGCCGGTCGGGCCGCATCCGCAGTGCCTGGCGCACCAGGTCCTCAAGGGTGACGAGCCCCGCTCCCTCCTGGTTGGCGGGTCTGGTCTCCAGCCGCACCACATGCGGATGATCCGGCCGCAGCTCCGCCGAGTCCTCGGCGAGGACGATCCGCTCGTCGTGCCCCACCAGCCCCAGGAGGGCACTCAACAGCGTCGTCTTGCCTGAGCCCGTGCCCCCGCTGACCAGGAAGGACAGCCGTGCGTCGAGCAGCGCGCGCAGCACGCGGTCCCCGCCCGGCGGCACCGTGCCCGCCGCGACCAGCTCCCCGAGGGTGAAGGCCCGCGGCCGTACGACCCGCAGCGACAGACAGGCGCAGCCCACGGCCACCGGCGGCAGCACCGCGTGCAGCCGGGTTCCGTCGGGCAGCCGGGCGTCGGCCCAGGGCCGGGCGTCGTCGAGGCGGCGTCCGGCCACGGCGGCGAGACGCTGGGCGAGGCGCCGTACGGCCGCCGCGTCCGCGAAACGCACCGACGCCAGCTCAAGGCCGCCTCCCCGGTCCACCCAGACCCGGTCCGGGGCCGACACCAGCACATCCGTCACCGACGGGTCGGCGAGCAGCGGCTCCAGCGGCCCGCTGCCGACCAGTTCGGACCGCAACCGCGCGGCGGCACCCAGGACTTCGGCGTCTCCGAGCACCCGCCCCTGTTCCCGCAGGGCTTGGGCAACGCGCGCGGGGGTCGGCTCGGCCCCGCTCTCGGCCAGCCACCGCCGCACCCCGTCGAGCAGCGCGGTGCCGTCGGGTCCGGACACCGCCTCGGGTACCACACTCATTGGGCACCCGCCTCGACGAGCGCCCGCTCCCAGAACCCCTTGCAGAACCGGGCGAGCGGTCCGCGCGGGGCGGCACCCGGCGGTGCCGCGCCCTCGTCCGGGCGCAGCAGCCCGGGCTCGACCGGCATCTCGCCGACCAGGGGCAGCCCGAGCAGCCGGGCCACCTCCCGGTCGTCGAGGCCCGGCGGGTACGGCCCGCGGACCGCCACCCGCAGGTCGCGCAGGACCATGCCGACAGCGGACGCCACGCGCCCGGCGGCCGCGACGGCCCGCAACTCGGCGGGCACCACCAGGACACCGACGTCCAACTGGGTGAGCACCTCGGCGACCCCGTCGTCGATGCGTCGTGGCAGGTCGACCACGACCGTGCCGCCCCGGCGCCGGGCGGCGGCGAGCACCGCGCGCACCGCCTGGGGCGGGACGGCGATCCGGTCGCCGCGGTCCCAGCTGAGCACCCGCAGCGAGTGCAGCTCGGGCAGCGACTCCTCCAGGGCGCCCCCGCCGACCCGCCCGCGGGAGGAGGCGAACGCGGGCCACCGCAGCCCTTCGGCCGTCTCGCCGCCGAGGAGTACGTCGAGTCCGCCACCCAGCGGATCGGCGTCCACGAGGAGCGTGCGCAGCCCCTCCCGCGCGGAGGTGACGGCCAGCGCGCACGCGAGCGTGGACGCTCCGGCCCCGCCCCGGCCCCCGATGACGCCCACGGTGAGGGCGGGCCTGCCGACGCCCTCGGCCACGTCGGCGATGCGGTCGACGAGCCACTGCTCGCCGTCGGGCAGCATCAGGACGTGCTCGGCGCCGATCTCGACGGCCCGCCGCCACACTCCCGGGTCGTCCTGGTCCCGGCCGACGAGGACGACGCCCCTTCTGTGCACGGCTCCGCGTACGCGCCGCGCGGCGTCGTCCCCCACGAGGACGAGCGGCGCGGCCTCCCAGCCGCCTCTGCGTTCCGGCACCCCGTGGTGCACCTCGGGCGTGGCGCCCGCCGCCGCGCACAGGCGCAGCAGGTCGTCGAGGAGGTCGCTGTCCTCGGTGACGATCAGTGGTCCGCCCTGCCGCCCTCCGGCGGCCGGTGGCGGATCGTGTGTGACGGCTCCGGCCACGGTCATCCCCCTTCACTGCTTGCCTCGCGGGGCTCTGTGGCCCCGCGATTCCCGAACGTGGGAAGAACCGGCAAGGCGGCCTCCCTTTGCACGGCCGACAGAAACCGGCCAAACGCCCCCGGCAATCGGAACCGGCCATGAACTCGCCGCGAGCGGAGGGCGTGGGAATCACGGTGCAGCGATCCCGGAAATCGTGTGGATCTTGGTGGATAACTGTGGACGCCTCGACAGTTGTGAATATCGCCGTCACCCATACCGGTGACCGCCGCAGGCCCTCTGTGCGACTTCCACAGAGCAGTCCGACGGCTACGCAACGTAATGAGTCATATGCATGACAAAATTGCCGCCAGCGCCACATCAGGGCGGCGATCAGGCCGCGCGACGAGGGAGAAAACTCACCCGGACATGCGACGACCCCCACCGGGGGGGAGAGTGGGGGTCGTCTCCACGGCCGACTCGGGGGGGGAGGAGCCGGACCGGGTTAGCACGGTCGCGAACGATCCGTGACTTCCATGGTGTACCCGAGAGCCTTCTCAGGCAAACCCACGCGCCCCACCTTACGCCGAATGGGCTGCCCCTATGCTCAGGGGCGTGGAAAACCACTCCTTGCCCCGCACAGCGGCCTTCTTTGACCTGGACAAGACGGTCATTGCGAAGTCGAGCACGCTCACGTTCAGCAAGTCGTTCTACCAAGGCGGTCTGATCAACCGCAGGGCTGTCTTGCGCACCGCATATGCCCAGTTCGTCTTCCTGGCCGGCGGCGCCGACCACGATCAGATGGAGCGTATGCGCGCCTACTTGTCCGCGCTGTGCCGCGGCTGGAACGTGCGGCAGGTGCAGGAGATCGTCGCCGAGACGCTGCACGACCTGATCGACCCGATCATCTACGACGAGGCCGCCTCCCTCATCGAGGAACACCACACCGCCGGCCGCGACGTCGTGATCGTGTCCACGTCGGGCGCGGAGGTGGTCGAGCCGATCGGTGAACTCCTCGGCGCGGACCGCGTGGTGGCGACCCGCATGGTCGTGGGCGACGACGGCTGCTTCACCGGCGAGGTGGAGTACTACGCGTACGGCCCGACCAAGGCCGAGGCCATCAGGGAGCTGGCCGCGTCCGAGGGCTACGACCTCAGCCGCTGCTACGCCTACAGCGACTCGGCGACCGACGTCCCGATGCTGGAGTCCGTGGGCAACCCCCATGCCGTGAACCCGGACCGCGCCCTGCGCCGCGAGGCCCTCGCGCGCGGTTGGCCGATCCTCGATTTCCACCGCCCGGTCCGGCTCAAGCAGCGCATCCCCGCGTTCTCCGTACCGCCGCGGCCGGCGCTCGTCGCGGTCGCCGCGATAGGCGCCGCGGCGGCCACCGCGGGACTGGTCTGGTACGCGAACCGGCGCCGGGCGACGGTCGCCTGACCGCAGTCGGCCCGAAGTCCTCTTTGAACCCAAAAGTAAAGAAGTGCAGCCTGGACTTCCGCTTACTGCGGGGCAGGAGTACAAAGGACTCAACGGCCCGCGAGACCAAGGACATCCGAGAGGATCACCTTAAATACGCATTTGGCCCCACGGACCGAGCATGAACACCGGGCACCCACGCGACGTCGACCCGTCGAATACGGGCCAGCCGCACCAGGGACGGGCAAAGTTCCCGACCTGATGGGCATATATATCGAGGACGCTTGGTAACCCGATGCTCATGCCAGCGGCGGTACGAGTTTCTCGTACCGCCGCATCACTTTCCGGCCCCTGCGGATGAGTGTCACGCCGCTCCGCGCTGCAGCGCCTCGCACACCGCCGTCGACTCCCGCGCCCCCAGTTCGACCGCCCTGCCGCAGTGGGCGATCCAGGCCGCCACGCCCTCCGGCGTACCGGAGACGTACCCGTCGAGGGCTTCCAGGTAGGCGCCCCGGCCCAGCTCGGCGTGGCCGACCTCGGCCGGGCAGACCGACTTCGGGTCCAGGCCGCTGCCGACCAGGACGATGCGCTCGGCCGTGCGCGCGACCAGGCCGTTGTGGGACGTGAAAGGGCGCAGCGCCAGGAGTTCGCCGTGCACGACGGCGGCCGTCACCAGCGCGGGTGCGGTGCCGCCCGCGATGATCAGCCCGGACAGCCCTTCCAGCCGGCCGTGCGCCTCGGCCGCGCCCGGCAGCGGCAGCGCGACCAGCGGCTCGTCGACCGGCTCGCCCTCCTGCCGGGGCCGTCCCACCTGGTCGGCCTGGCCGGCCGCCGCGACCAGGTGCAGCCGGGCCAGCACCCGCAGGGGTGACTGCCGCCAGATCGACAGCAACTGGCCCGCCTCCGCGGTGAGCCGCAGCGCGGCACCCACGGTGTGCGCCTCGTCGTCACCACCGAAGTCCGTACGGCGGCGCACCTCCTCCAGGGCCCAGTCCGCGCCGGACAGCGCCGCCGAGCCACGGGCGCCGCGCAGGGCCGCCTCGGAGGTGACCGCGTTGCTGCGCCGCCGCATGATCCGGTGCCCGTAGACCCGGTCCACGGCCTTGCGTACGGACTCCACGGACTCGGCCACACCGGGCAGCGCCCCCAGGGTCGCCAGAGGATCGGCGGTCGCGCCTGCTGTACTCATGAGTACGACCCTACGCACCCCGGGAGCCCGCCCCACGTCGGAGTGGCCTTCCTCACTGCGCTACCGCTTCGCCGCCGGAGCCCCGGGAACGCCCTTCGGGGCCGGCGCGGGCTCACCCGCGAGGAACGACGGCCAGCCCTGCTTCGGCTTCTCGCCGACCTTCAGGGAGCGCAGTTTCTCCAGCGTCGCCGGGTCCTGGGCGTCCAGCCAGTCCACCAGCCGGCGGAACGAGACACAGCGCACCTCCTTCTTGGTGCACACCGCCTCGATGACCTCCTCGACGGCCCGCATGTAGGTGCCGCCGTTCCAGGACTCGAAGTGGTTGCCGATGATCAGGGGCGCGCGGTTGCCGTCGTACGCCCGGTAGAAGCCCTTGAGCAGGCCGTCGCGCATCTGGTCGCCCCAGAAGTCGAACTTCCGGGGGTCGCCCTGGGTGGTGGTGCCCGACTGGTTGACCATGAAGTTGTAGTCCATGGTGAGCTGCTCGTAGGAGTGCCCGGGGAAGGGCACGAGTTGCATGGAGACGTCCCACAGGCCCTGCTTCCGCTTGGGCCAGACCTGGTCGTTGACGCCGCTGGTGTCGTATCGGAAGCCCAGCTCGCGGGCTGCCTTCATGAAGTTCCGCTGGCCTTCGAGGCAGGGCGTGCGGGCGCCGATGAGCTCCTTGTCGTAGTCGAAGGGCAGCGGGGACGCGTTCCGCAGGCCGGTGTTGGTCTTCCAGGTCTTCACGAACTGCTTGGCCTGGGCGATCTCGTCCTTCCAGTCCTCCACCGACCACTCGCCGACCCCGCCACCGCTGCCGCAGAAGTGGCCGTTGAAGTGCGTGCCGATCTCGTTGCCCTCCAGCCACGCCAGGCGCAGCTGCTCCGCGGTGGCTGCGATGCCGCGCCGGTCGTTGAAGCCGATGTCGGAGCGGCCCGGGGAGTGCTGCGGCGGCCGGTACAGGTCGCGTTTCTCGTCCGGCAGCATGTACACACCGCTCAGGAAGTACGTCATCGTCGCGTCGTTGGCCTTGGCGACCTCGCGGAAGTGGGAGAACAGCTTCTGGCTGTCCTCGCCCGCGCCGTCCCAGGAGAAGACGACGAACTGCGGGGGCCTCTGGCCGGGCCGCAGCCGTTCGGGCCTGGGCAGGTGGGGCTGGGCGCCGGTGTAGGCGGTGGAGCCGTCTCCGATCAGCCGGACCGCGCTCTTCGGCGCCTGGGCCGGCTTCGCCGTCCGCGGGTCGGGATCCTGGTGCCGGGAAGCGCCGGTCGAGCAACCGGCGAGCGATGCGGCGCAGACCGCGGCGATCACGGAGCCCGCGGCGATCCTGTGAGTGGCGGCCATGTGTCGCCCACCTTCTTCCTTCTCTCGGGTGCCGACAGCGCCGCCAAATTCGCACGGGACCGAGAAGGAATTAGTACGACAAGCCGATCAAATAGCCACTTCACTCGTCGGGGTGATTTATTCGCCCATTTGCCCGTAAAGTCTATGCCCGCCCTTTACTCTGCATTACGATCCGTTTACCGAGCGTTGATTCATCCCGCCGATTTATGCCGTGACCTACGGCCGCGACCGAACCCCGCACCGAGCGGGAGCACCAGTCACGCGACCGCGCAGCCCCGGAGGAGACGGGAAACAATGTCTGCCTGCGTCCCCACACGCGCCGCCGACCCGAACAAGACCGAGCGCACCCACCCGCCCCACAGTCCGCCGCCGACCGGCCCCCGCCGCTTCCGGATCGCGGGTGCCGACGTATCGGCCTCGATCGCGGTCTTCCTGATCGCCCTGCCCCTGTCCCTGGGCATCGCCCTCGCCACCGGCGCCCCCCTGCAGGCCGGCCTCGTCGCCGCCGCCGTGGGCGGAGTCGTCGCCGGACGGCTCGGCGGCTCCCCGCTCCAGGTGAGCGGACCGGCCGCCGGACTCACGGTCGTCACCGCCGACCTCATCCTGCGCTACGGCTGGCGTACGACCTGTGCCATCACCGTCCTCGCCGGCCTCGCCCAACTCGGTCTGGGCTGCCTGCGCGTGGCCCGCGGCGCCCTCGCTGTCAGCCCCGCCATCGTGCACGGCATGCTCGCCGGCATCGGCGTCACCATCGCCGTCGCGCAGTTGCACATCGTGCTCGGCGGCACACCGCAGAGCTCCGTCCCCGACAACCTCGCCGCGCTGCCCGCCCAGTTGGCGGACATGGGCCCGGCGGCCGTGTCGGTGAGCGCGCTGACCCTGGCCCTGCTGCTGCTCTGGCCGAGACTGCCCGGCCGGGCCGGGCGCCTGCTGCGCAAGATCCCGGCCGCGCTCGTCGCCGTGGCCGGAGCCACCGCGGTCGCCGCCCTCGCCGGGCTGCGCCTGCCCAAGGTCGACCTGCCGTCCTGGAGCAACCACGCCTTGGCCGGGCTGCCCGAGGGCCCCGTGCTCGGCCTCGTCGCCGCCGTGCTCACCACCACGCTGGTGTGCAGCGTGCAGTCCTTGCTCGGCGCGGTCGCCGTGGACAAGCTGGTCGCCGGACGTCCCGGTCTTTCGACCCGGGTCGGGCGCTCCAACCTCGACCGCGAACTGCTCGGGCAGGGCGCCGCGAACATCGTCTCCGGCTCGCTCGGCGGGCTGCCCATCGCCGGTGTGGCCGTGCGGAGTTCGGCGAATGTGCACGCCGGTGCCGTGAGCCGGAACTCCACGATGCTGCACGGCGTTCTCGTAGTGATCGCCGCACTGCTGATGGTCCCGCTCCTGGAGCTCATCCCGCTCGCCTCGCTCGCCGCCCTGGTGATGGCCGTCGGCATCCAGATGGTGTCCCTGAACCACATCCGCACGGTGACGCGCCACCGGGAAGTGTGGGTCTACGCCGTCACCACCGTGGGCGTCGTGTCCCTCGGCGTCCTGGAGGGCGTGGCGCTGGGCATCGCCATGGCCGTCGGCGTCGCCCTGCACCGCCTCACCCGCACCCGCATCACGCACGACGAGACGGAAGGAGTCCATCACGTACACGTCAGAGGGCAGTTGACGTTCCTCGCGGTGCCACGGCTCAGCCGGGCCCTGCATCTCGTACCCCACGGTGCCGACGCCGTCGTCGAACTGGACGGTTCGTTCATGGACCACGCGGCCTACGAGACGTTGCAGGACTGGCAGAAGACACACACCGCGCAGGGAGGCAGCGTGGAGATCGCCGGCCGTCACCCCGGCACCCGCGTCTCCGAGCCCCAGGCCCTCACCGGCTGCCGTTGCCGGCCCTGGACGCCCTGGCGCAACCACCAGTGCGACCATCCCGGGTCCGCGCCCTACTCCGAGCACGCCCCGGACGGGACGGACCGCCCCGAGCCCGACCCGACGGGCCCCGGCGGAGCCAGCGGTCAGGAACTGGCGCGTGGCATCAGCGCGTTCCAGCGCAACACCGCACCCCTGGTGCGCAGTGAACTGGCCCGGCTGGCGCGCGAGGGACAGCGCCCTTCGCAGCTCTTCCTGACCTGCGCCGACTCACGGCTGGTCACCTCGATGATCACTTCCAGCGGGCCGGGCGACCTGTTCGTCGTGCGCAACGTGGGCAACCTCGTGCCGCTGCCCGGCGAGGAGAGCGGCGACGACTCGGTGGCCGCCGCGATCGAGTACGCGGTGGACGTGCTGAAGGTGCGGTCCATCACGGTGTGCGGGCACTCCGGGTGCGGAGCCATGCAGGCGCTGCTCAGTTCCGAACCGGGCGGCACCCGGACCCCGCTCGAGCGATGGCTGCGGCACGGGCTGCCCAGCCTGGAGCGCGTGGCCGGCGACAGCCCGCCGTGGGGCAGGCTGGCCGGACGGGCGCCCGAGGGCGTGGTGGAGCAGCTCTGCCTGACCAACGTGGTCCAGCAGTTGGAGCATCTGCGCGCCCACGACTCGGTCGCCCGCGCTCTGAAGGAGGGTGAGCTGGAGCTGCACGGCATGTACTTCCACGTGGGCGAGGCCCAGGCCTATCTGCTCACCGAGGTGGCCGGGGACCGGGTGTTCGAGCACGTACGGGAGGCCGGCCTGCCGGCGTGAGCGCGGGGCGCGCCCCAGGGCCGCCGCACCCGGCGGCCCCAGTCCGGGGCAGGCCGGGCGGAGGAGAGCGGCGACCCCCGTACGCCGCCCGCCTCCCGCCGGTGCTCTCAGCCCTGAGACTCCGGTTCGCACGGCGCGATCTTGCCCTTGATCGCGTAGAACACCTCGGAGCTGAGCCCGGGCTTGCCGTCCTTGCGGCTGGTGTTCTCCATGCCCAGGGAGTCGCCCGGGTGCAGGGTGACCTGCCAATCGCGGTGGTAGGCCGGGTCGGTCGGGCCGCCGACGGGGACGGTGCCCTCCTCGGGCGGCTCGCCGATGAACCCCCGTCCCACGCTGCCCGTCAGCATCTCGCCGCGCGGCTGAGCGCAGTGCTGGCCGAAGGAGAGATTGTCGATGGTCACGTGAATGCCCTCGGCCCGCAGGCGTTCGGCCAGTTGGCGCTGGGATTTCTGGCCTATCGCGATCTTCGTGAGGGTGAGCGTGACGCTGCCGTCGCCGTGCCGCTCCACCGCGTACGCCGGGGACTCGCCCGGTGAGCCCGGCACGAGCGCCAGCACCAGCCCGGTCACGGCGCAGGCGCCCGCGGTCAGGGCGATCCGCCGCCCCGTGAGCACCCCCGCGAACGGGGAGCGTCGCGCGGTGACCTTCTCGGCGGGACCGGTGGCCACCACCCGCGCAGAATCGGTGGTCATCGCCCGCGCGGAACCGGTGGCCCCGCGCCCCTCGATCTCGCGCCGAAGCTCGGCCAGCAGCCGGTCCTCGAACGTGCTCTTCGTGGTCATGCCTCTCCTCCGGATTCTCCGGCTCCGCCGGTGACGTACGACAGGGATGCGCCGGGCGGGGCCTCCGGCACCGGATCCGCCTCCGCCCGCAGGGCCTTGCGGGCGCGGTGCAGCCGCACCCGGGCCGTGACCTGGCGGATGCCGAGCGCGGCGGCGGCCTCGGTCACCGTGAGCTGGTCCACGGCGACGAGTTCGACGACGGCCCGTTCACCGTCCGGCAGCCGCTCCAGCGCGGCCAGCGCCCGGCGCCCCGGACTCTCGGCGTCGAGCTTGTCCTCGAGCCGCGCGATGTCGTCGGGCTCCAGCAGCCGCCGCCCCGAGATACGGCGGTCGCGCGCCGTCTCACGAGCGACCCGGCGGCGCTCGGAGGAGACGATGTTGCGTGCGATGCCGTACAGCCAGGCGCGCTCGTCGCCCCGGCCGGGGCGGTAGGTGTGGGCGGAGTCGAGCGCCGCGAGGAAGACCTCGGCGGTCAGGTCCGCCACGGTGTGGACGTCGGCGACACGCCGGGCCACGAAAGACATCACGGCGTCCACATGGCGCCGGTAGAACTCTTCGAAGAGCTGAGGGTCGTGGGCCGCCGCCGCGGGTCCGCCCCGTATGCCGTCCACTCGGCTGTCCTCTCTCTCGGTGCGCCTTCACCTGTAGTTGGGCCGGACTGTGAGAGGCGTTACAGGGGATGAACCCTGCCCGGTCGGCGTCCGTGGGTACGGATGACCCCCGCCGCCGAAAGCGACCCGCCAAGAGGTCTAAACCAATCGGCGGTCGGCCCTTGTCATCGCACCCCCGGGTCTGATGAGCTGTGGCCTGGGACACAACGGACACCCTGGGAAAGGCAGATGCCGTGAGCAACGAAAGCCTGGCCAACCTGCTCAAGGAAGAGCGCAGGTTCGCACCCCCCGCCGACCTGGCCGCGAACGCCAACGTCACGGCGGAGGCGTATGAGCAGGCCAAGGCTGACAGGCTCGGCTTCTGGGCCGAGCAGGCCCGTCGGCTGACCTGGGCCAAGGAGCCCACCGAGACCCTCGACTGGTCGAACCCGCCGTTCGCCAAGTGGTTCAAGGACGGCGAGCTCAACGTCGCCTACAACTGCGTCGACCGGCACGTCGAGGCCGGGCACGGCGACCGGGTCGCCATCCACTTCGAGGGCGAGCCCGGCGACAGTCGCGCCATCACCTACGCCGAGCTCAAGGACGAGGTGTCCAAGGCCGCAAACGCCCTGCTGGAGCTGGGAGTTCAGGCCGGCGACCGGGTCGCCGTCTACATGCCGATGATCCCCGAGACGGCGATCGCGATGCTGGCGTGCGCCCGGATCGGCGCGGCCCACTCGGTCGTCTTCGGCGGCTTCTCCTCCGACGCGCTCGCCACCCGCATCCAGGACGCCGACGCGCGCGTGGTCATCACCTCCGACGGCGGCTACCGGCGCGGCAAGCCGTCCGCGCTCAAGCCGGCCGTGGACGAGGCCGTCGAGAAGGCGGGCATCGTCGAGCACGTGCTGGTCGTGCGCCGCACGGGCCAGGAGGTCGCCTTCACCGAGGGCCGCGACGTGTGGTGGCACGACGCCGTGGAGCGACAGAGCCCCGAGCACACACCGCAGGCGTTCGACGCCGAGCACCCGCTGTTCATCCTGTACACCTCGGGCACCACGGGTAAGCCCAAGGGCATCCTGCACACCTCCGGCGGCTACCTCACCCAGACCGCCTACACCCACCACGCCGTCTTCGACCTCAAGCCGGAGACCGACGTGTACTGGTGCACCGCCGACGTCGGCTGGGTCACCGGTCACTCGTACATCGTCTACGGCCCGCTCGCCAACGGCGCGACGCAGGTCATGTACGAGGGCACGCCCGACACCCCGCACCAGGGCCGCTTCTGGGAGATCGTGCAGAAGTACGGCGTGACGATCCTCTACACCGCGCCGACCGCGATCCGTACGTTCATGAAGTGGGGCGACGACATCCCCGCCAAGTTCGACCTGTCCAGCCTCAGGGTGCTGGGCTCGGTGGGCGAGCCGATCAACCCCGAGGCGTGGATCTGGTACCGCAAGAACATCGGCGGCGACCGCACCCCGATCGTGGACACCTGGTGGCAGACCGAGACCGGCTCGATGATGATCACCCCGCTGCCGGGCGTGACCGCGACCAAGCCCGGTTCCGCGCAGACGCCGCTGCCCGGCATCGCCGCGACGGTCGTCGACGACGAGGCGCGCGAGGTGCCCGACGGCGGTGGCGGCTACCTGGTGCTCACCGAGCCGTGGCCGTCGATGCTGCGCACCATCTGGGGCGACGACCAGCGGTTCATCGACACGTACTGGTCGCGCTTCGAGGGCAAGTACTTCGCCGGTGACGGTGCCAAGAAGGATGACGACGGCGACATCTGGCTGCTCGGCCGGGTCGACGACGTCATGCTCGTCTCGGGGCACAACATCTCCACCACCGAGGTGGAGTCCGCGCTCGTCTCCCACCCGTCGGTCGCCGAGGCGGCCGTGGTCGGCGCGGCGGACGAGACGACCGGGCAGGCGATCGTCGCGTTCGTGATCCTGCGGGGTACGGCCGCCGAGACCGAGGACCTGGTCGCCGAGCTGCGCAACCACGTCGGCAACACCCTCGGCCCGATCGCCAAGCCCAAGCGGGTCCTGCCGGTGGCCGAGCTGCCCAAGACCCGCTCCGGCAAGATCATGCGCCGGCTGCTGCGGGACGTCGCCGAGAACCGCCAGCTCGGTGACGTCACCACGCTGACCGACTCCACGGTCATGGACCTCATCCAGTCCAAGCTGCCCGCCGCGCCCAGCGAGGACTGATCGAGGTCCACGCATAGCCGATCAGACGAAGGGCACCCGGCAGACAGCACGCCGGGTGCCCTTTCGGCGTCCCTGGTGAAGATCGCCAGGTACACTCGGCCATACGGTTAGCTAAACTAAGCAAAACAACTGCCTCATGGTGCGCCGGGAAGTCTGGTCGGCATGTGTTCAGCCCTGCCCACCGACCGGAGGTCTTCCCCGTGACCGCGCCCCGCCCCAGCACCCCCCGCAAGGTCTTCGGACGGCTGTCGCTGCCCGAACGGACCTACGTGGCGGACGCGCTGCGCACCGAGACCGTCGGCGGTGTGCTGCTGCTCGCCGCCGCGGTCGCCGCGCTGCTCTGGGCGAACATCCCCGCGCTGCACGACAGCTACGAGAACGTCGCCCACTTCCACCTGGGCCCCGCCGCACTCGGCCTCGACCTGTCGGTCGCGCACTGGGCCGCCGACGGGCTGCTGGCGATCTTCTTCTTCGTCGCCGGGATAGAACTCAAGCGCGAACTCGTCGCGGGCGACCTGCGCGACCCCAAGGCCGCCGCGCTCCCGGTCGTCGCCGCCCTGTGCGGCATGGCCGTACCGGCGCTCGTCTACACCCTCACCAACGTCACCGGCGGCGGCTCCCTGGCCGGGTGGGCCGTACCCACCGCCACCGACATCGCCTTCGCGCTCGCCGTGCTCGCGGTCATCGGCACGTCCCTGCCGAGCGCGCTGCGGGCCTTCCTGCTCACCCTCGCCGTCGTCGACGACCTCTTCGCGATCCTGATCATCGCCGTCTTCTTCACCGCCGACCTGAACTTCGCCGCGCTCGGCGGCGCCGTGGTGGGCCTGGGCGTCTTCTGGCTGCTGCTGCGCAAGGGCGTACGCGGCTGGTACGTGTACGTGCCGCTCGCGCTCGTCATCTGGGGGCTGATGTACAACAGCGGCGTCCACGCCACGATCGCCGGTGTCGCCATGGGCCTGATGCTGCGCTGCCACCGCAACGAGGGCGAGGACCACTCCCCCGGCGAGCACATCGAGCACCTCGTACGCCCCCTGTCGGCCGGTCTGGCCGTACCGCTGTTCGCGCTGTTCAGCGCGGGCGTCGCCGTCTCCGGTGAGGCGATCACCGACGTGTTCACGACACCCGAGACCCTCGGTGTGGTTCTCGGGCTCGTCGTCGGCAAGGTGCTCGGCATCTTCGGCGGGACGTGGCTGGCGGCCCGTTTCACCAGGGCCTCGCTGAGCGACGACCTCGCCTGGGCGGACGTGTTCGCGGTGGCGAGCCTCGCCGGCATCGGCTTCACGGTCTCGCTGCTCATCGGCGAACTCGCCTTCGCCGGCGACGAGACGATGACGAACGAGGTCAAGGCCGCCGTGCTGCTGGGCTCGCTCATCGCCGCGGTGCTGGCCACCGTCCTGCTGAAGATACGGAACGCCAAGTACCGCCGCCTGTGGGAGGAAGAGGAGCGCGACGACGACCTCGACGGCATCCCGGACATCTATGAGGAGCACGACCCGGCCTACCACCTGCGCCTGGCCGCCCGCTACGAGGCCAAGGCCGCCGAACACCGCCGGATCGCCCAGGAGAAGGCAGCCGCGCGCCACGAGCTTGCCGAAGTACCGGGCGGGGCAGGCGAGGACGACCACGGTCCGGCATGATCTGACGAGACGGTACAAAGACGGAGAGGGAGAGACCGCGATGAGCGCACCCGACGGCAGCCCGGTCGGCGCCGAACGCAGCATCGGCCAGCTGTTCGCCTCGGCGACGGCGGAAATGTCGGCGCTGGTGCACGACGAGATCGCGCTGGCCAAGGCGCAGCTCAAGCAGGACGTCAAGCGCGGAGCGACCAGCGGCGGTGCCTTCTCGGCGGCCGGCGCGGTGCTGATCTTCTCCCTGCCGATGCTGAACTTCGCGCTGGCGTACGGCATCCGCACCTGGAGCGACTGGAACCTCGCGATCTGCTTCCTGCTGTCCTTCGCGGCGAACGTGCTGGTCGCGGTCGTGCTCGCGCTGATCGGCGTGACCTTCGCGAAGAAGGCCAAGAAGAGCAAGGGCCCGCAGAAGGTCGCCGCCTCCATGAAGGAGACCGCGGTCGTCCTGCAGAAGGCCAAGCCGCACCCGCGTCCGGAGCTCCCGCAGGACCGGGTCCACGAGGCCCTCGAGCCTGTGGCACGCTCGTCGTCATGACGGACCCCGCCACACCACCTTCGGCACAGCCGGCCTCGGCCGTTCTTCTCGACATCCCCGGCGAGAGAAAGGTGAGCCACCGCGACGTCGCCGCCAACGGCGCCCGCTTCCACATCGCCGAGCTGGGCGACGGGCCGCTGGTGCTGCTGCTGCACGGCTTCCCGCAGTTCTGGTGGACCTGGCGGCACCAGCTGGTGGCGCTCGCCGACGCGGGCTTCCGGGCCGTCGCCATGGACCTGCGGGGCGTCGGGGGCAGCGACCGCACGCCGCGCGGTTACGACCCCGCCAACCTCGCGCTCGACGTCACCGGCGTCATCCGCTCGCTCGGCGAGCCGGACGCCGCGCTGGTCGGCCACGACCTGGGCGGATACCTCGCGTGGACGGCGGCCGCGATGCGCCCCAAGCTGGTGCGGCGGCTGGCGGTCGCGTCCATGCCGCATCCGCGGCGCTGGCGCTCGGCCATGCTGCGAGACGTCAAGCAGACGCGCGCCGGTTCACACATCTGGGGGTTCCAGCGTCCCTGGATCCCGGAGCGGCAGCTCACCGCCGACGACGGGGCGCTCGTGGCCGAGCTGATCCAGGACTGGTCCGGGCCACGCCCGCCGGAGGACGAGGCCCTTCAGACGTACCGCCGCGCCATGTGCATCCCCTCCGCCGCGCACTGCGCCGTGGAGCCGTACCGCTGGATGGTGCGCTCCCTGGCCCGCCCGGACGGCATCCAGTTCAACCGCCGCATGAAGCGGCCCGTGCGCGTGCCGACCCTCCATCTGCACGGCTCGCTCGACCCCGTGATGCGCACGCGCAGCGCGGCCGGCTCCGGCGAGTACGTCGAAGCCCCCTACCGCTGGCGCCTGTTCGACGGTCTCGGCCACTTCCCGCACGAGGAGGACCCGGTCGCCTTCTCCTCGGAACTCATCAACTGGCTCAAGGATCCCGAACCCGATCGGTGACCGGACGACCCCGCCCGGTATCCGCACGTGAACGCTTGTCCGACGAACGGCCAATTGCCCGGCGCATAGGCCAATTGGGCGCCCCGTGAGCGGTTATCGACCATGGGGCGGGGGCAGACGTCGAGGTATGGGCTGGACGCACGACTACAGTGACGCAAGCCGCAATCGCCGCTCGGCGGGCGGTGCGAACCCCCACCAGAGAAGCGGCGCACCGCAGCTGGTGACCGCGGATCCCCGGGTCGGGATTCCGCGCATCCTCCGCCGCCGGGCCCGCTGGGTCTCCGTACGTCTGCGCCACACCCGCGACTGAGGCACCACCCGCGCGAGTGACGCCCCGACCACCCCGCAGCAGGGCCGCGCCTAGGGCCTGTCGTTTGGATCACGGCGCAGGGAATCGGCAGCACTTCTTCGACGCCGGTGAGCGGGGCCTGGTGCGTGCAGCTGCAAGGCGGAGGAGGGAGTCGACGCGGAGCGTCGGCGACCGACGAGAACGCGGCAGATGTGCGTGCCAGGCCCCGCGTCTGCGGCGTGATCCAAACGACAGGCCCTAGAGCGCGCAGCTGTCGCTGTCCACCTGCTGGTTGGCGGAGCGCCCCTTGGTGATGTCCTCCTGGATCTCGTCCACGGTCAGCGCGTACCCCGTCTCGGCGTCGTCGAGGGACTTGGCGAAGACCACGCCGTAGACCTTGCCTTCGGGGGTGAGCAGCGGGCCGCCGGAGTTGCCCTGGCGGACGGTCGCGTAGAGGGAGTAGACGTCGCGGCGGACCGTGTCGCGGTGGTAGATGTCCGGGCCGTTGGCCGTGATGCGGCCCCGCACGCGCGCGGCACGCACGTCGTACGCCCCGTTCTCCGGGAAGCCCGCGACGATCGCGCCGTCCCCGCTGGTCGCGTCCTTGGTGGTGAAGCGCAGCGCGGGCGCCTTGAGGTCCGGCACGTCGAGTACGGCGATGTCGCGCTGCCAGTCGTAGAGGACGACCGTGGCGTCGTACTTCCTGCCCTCGCCGCCTATCTGCACGGTCGGCTCGTCGACGCCGCCCACCACATGCGCGTTGGTCATCACTCGGCGGCCGGAGAAGACGAAGCCGGTGCCCTCCAGGACCTTGCCGCAGCTCGGGGCCGTGCCCATGACCTTGACGATGGAGCGCTGGGCGCGGGTGGCGACCGGGCTGTTCGCCAGGGCCGGGTCCGGCGGCTGGACGTCGGTGATGGGCTCGTTGGAGAACGGGCTGAAGACCTGCGGGAAGCCGTTCTGCGCGAGGACGGAGGAGAAGTCCGCGAACCAGGTGGCGGCCTGGTCCGGCAGTGCCTGCGAGACGCCCAGCAGCACCTTGGAGTTGCGGACCTCCTTGCCGAGCGTAGGCAGGGTGGTGCCCGCGAGGGCCGAGCCGATCAACCACGCGACCAGGAGCATCGCCAGGACGTTGACGAGGGCGCCGCCGGTGGCGTCGAGGGCCCGGGCCGGGGACCAGGTGATGTGCCGTCGCAGCTTGTTGCCGAGGTGGGTGGTGAGGGCCTGGCCGACGGAGGCGCAGACGATGACGACGACGACCGCGACGACGGCGGCGGTCGTGTTCACCTCCGCGTTGTCCGTGAGCGCGTCCCAGATGACGGGCAGTACGTAGACCGCGACGAGACCGCCGCCCAGGAAGCCGATCACCGACAGGATGCCGACGACGAATCCCTGGCGGTATCCGACGACCGCGAACCACACGGCGGCGACCAGCAACAAGATGTCCAGCACGTTCACGGAGGCCACCCTGTCATGAGCGCCAGTCGAGCGGGACCTGCTTCTCGCGGTCCCAGGGCCGCTCCCAGCCCGCGAAGTGCAGCAGCCGGTCGATGATCCCGGCCGTGAAACCCCAGACAAGGGCTGATTCGACCAGAAATGCCGGACCTCGGTGGCCGCTGGGGTGGACGGTGGTGGCGCGGTGGGCGGGGTCCGTGAGATCCACCACGGGGACGGTGAAGACCCTGGCGGTCTCGTTCGGATCGACGACCCAGACGGGGCTGGGTTCGCGCCACCAGCCCAGCACCGGGGTGACGACGAATCCGCTGACCGGGATGTAGAGCCTGGGCAGGACACCGAAGAGCTGGACGCCGGAGGGGTCGAGGCCGGTCTCCTCCTCCGCCTCGCGCAGGGCGGCCCGCAACGGGCCGTCGCCCTGCGGGTCGCCGTCCTCCGGGTCGAGGGCGCCGCCGGGGAACGAGGGCTGGCCGGCATGCGAGCGCAGGGAACTCGCGCGCTCCATGAGCAGCAGCTCGGGCCCGCGCTCGCCCTCCCCGAACAGGATCAGCACGGCGGACTGGCGCCCGGCGCCGTCCTCCGGCGGCAGGAAGCGGCTGAGCTGCCGCGGCTTGACCGTCTCCACGGCACGCACCACCGGGTCCAGCCAGGCGGGCAGGCCCTCCTTGCTCGGCGTCAAAGGCCCGCCCTGTGTGTCGCTCGCACGCGTCATCGCCACCCCCGTCGTCCTGCCGCTTCCAACGCGCGGCGGGTCCGAGATCGTTCCGCGAACGACCACGATCCCCCGTCCGGGCAGCGCGACCCCGTGATCAGGCAGCTCGGTCCCCCGACCGGGCAGCTCATCCGGCCCCCAGCGGCGGCGCCGGCTTGCCGCCCGCGTCCAGATACGCCTGCGGGGGCCGCAGACGCTGGCCGGGGAAGCCGCCCTTCTCGTACTTGAGCAGCTTCTTCGCCTTCTCCGGATCGGTCTCGCCCTCGCCGAACGCCGGGCAGAGCGGGGCGATCGGGCAGGCACCGCAGGCGGGCTTGCGGGCGTGGCAGATGCGGCGGCCGTGCCAGATCACGTGGTGCGAGAGGTCCGTCCAGTCGCTCTTCGGGAAGAGCGCGCCGATGGCGGCCTCGATCTTGTCCGGGTCGGTCTCCCCGGTCCACTGCCAGCGACGCACCAGGCGCTGGAAATGGGTGTCCACCGTGATGCCGGGCCGCCCGAAGGCGTTGCCGAGCACGACGAACGCGGTCTTGCGGCCGACGCCGGGCAGCTTGACCAGGTCCTCCAGCCGGCCCGGGACCTCGCCGCCGAAGTCCTCCACCAGGGCCTTGGACAGCCCTATGACCGACTTCGTCTTGGCCCGGAAGAAGCCGCACGGGCGGAGGATCTCCTCCACCTCCTCCGGGTTGGCGGCGGCCAGGTCCTCGGGGGTGGGGTACTTGGCGAAGAGGGCGGGTGTCGTCTGGTTGACGCGCAGGTCGGTGGTCTGGGCGGACAGGACCGTGGCGACGACCAGTTGGAAGGAGTTGTCGAAGTCCAGCTCGGGGTGGGCGTACGGGAAGACCTCGGCGAGCTCGCGGTTGATACGGCGGGCTCTGCGGACCAGGGCGGTGCGCGACTCGTCACCCGGCGGATGGACGACGGCCTTTGCGGGCGCGGTGCCCTTCACGCGGGCGGTGGCCTTCTTGGGCGCGACGGTGACCTTCTTGGCGGCGGGCGCCTTCTTCACGGCAGGTGCCTTCTTCACGGCAGGTGCCTTCTGGGCGGCAGGTGCCTTCTGGGCGGATGCCTTCTTCGCTGACGCCTTCTTGGCGGCCGCCTGCTTCACGGCCGCCTTCTTCGCGGTATCCGACTTGTTCTCTTTCGCCGTTTTCCTACCGCCATCGGGGCTCTGTTCGCCCACAGCGGAATCGCGACGTACAACCACCCGCGCAGCCCCCTCGGCCTGTGCTCTCACCGGCGATTTGGACACCCGGCCAGCCTAAGGCGTGGCACTGACATCCGCCCCGGCCCCCGAAGATCGGCGCCCAATTGGACCCCTGCCGCGTACCCCGGGACACCTGTGCGGCATCCTTGTGACAGATCACACTGTTTGGACCGTCCGGCAAAATGGGCACCTCGGTGCCTTGATACAAGGGGGATCCCGGTCCCCTGAGCAGGTCGACAAGGAGAGAACTCGTGGACGACGTTCTGCGGCGCAACCCGCTCTTCGCGGCGCTCGATGACGAGCAGGCCTCGGAGCTCCGCGCCTCCATGAGTGAGGTGACCCTCGCGCGCGGCGACTCGCTGTTCCACGAGGGGGACCCCGGCGACCGCCTGTATGTGGTCACGGAGGGCAAGGTCAAGCTCCACCGCACGTCCCCGGACGGCCGCGAGAACATGCTGGCCGTGGTCGGCCCCGGCGAGCTCATCGGCGAGCTGTCGCTCTTCGACCCGGGCCCGCGCACCGCGACGGCCTCCGCGCTGACCGAGGTCAAGCTGCTCGGTCTCGGCCACGGCGACCTCCAGCCCTGGCTGAACGCCCGCCCCGAGGTGGCCACGGCGCTGCTGCGCGCTGTCGCCCGCCGGCTGCGCAAGACCAACGACGCGATGTCCGACCTCGTCTTCTCGGACGTCCCGGGCCGCGTCGCCCGCGCCCTGCTGGACCTGTCCCGCCGGTTCGGCGTGCAGTCCGAGGAGGGCATCCACGTCGTCCACGACCTCACGCAGGAGGAGCTGGCCCAGCTGGTCGGCGCGTCCCGCGAGACGGTCAACAAGGCACTGGCGGACTTCGCCCAGCGCGGCTGGCTGCGCCTGGAGGCCCGCGCGGTGATCCTGCTGGACGTGGAGCGCCTCGCCAAGCGCTCGCGCTGACGCGCACCCGCGCGCGCCGTACGTCATCGGGCCCTGTCTCCTCGCGAGACAGGGCCCGACGTCGTACCAGGACACGTCAGCCGCGCCCCGGGGCACCGTCAGATGAGCCCGTGCTCGTCCAAGTAGTCCAGCTGCGCCCGTACCGACAGTTCCGCCGCCGGCCACAGGGAGCGGTCCACGTCCGCGTAGACGTGGGCGACGACCTCGGTCGGGGTGCGGTAGCCGTCCTCGACGGCCGTCTCCACCTGCGCGAGGCGCTTGGCCCGGTGGGCGAGGTAGTACTCGACGGCGCCCTGGGCGTCATCCAGGACCGGCCCGTGGCCGGGCAGCACCGTGTGGACGCCGTCGTCGACCGTGAGGGACCTCAGGCGCCGCAGGGAGTCCAGGTAGTCGCCGAGGCGGCCGTCGGGGTGGGCCACGACCGTCGTACCGCGGCCGAGGATCGTGTCGCCGGTCAGGACGGCCTGGTCCGCCGGGAGGTGGAAGGAGAGGGAGTCGGCGGTGTGGCCGGGGGTGGGTACGACCTTCAGTTCGAGGCCGCCGACGGTGATCACGTCCCCGGCGGCCAGTCCCTCGTCCCCCAGCCGGAGGGCCGGATCCAGCGCACGCACGCGCGTGCCGGTCAGTTCGGCGAACCGCCCGGCGCCCTCGGCGTGGTCGGGGTGGCCATGGGTCAGCAGGGTCAGGGCGACGCGCTTGCCGGCCTGCTCGGCGGTGGCGACGACATGGCGCAGGTGCCCGTCGTCGTCGGGGCCCGGGTCGACCACCACGGCCAGGTCCGAGCCGGGCTCGGAGAGGATCCAGGTGTTCGTGCCGTCCAGGGTCATCGCCGACGGGTTGGGGGCCAGGACGTTGACGGCCCGCGCGGTGGCGGGCCCCGCCAGGACACCGCCCCGGGGCTGGCCGGGAAGGGCTGCTGCGTCCGTCATGCGCTGGCTCCACCGGTCGGAGAGGTCGGGCGGGTCGGGATGTGCTTGGTGAACTCGTCGTGGCCCGGCCAGGAGAGCACGATCTCGCCGTCCACGAGACGGGCCGTGGCCAGCACGGGCGTGAGATCACGCCCCGGGGCGTCCGCGAGCGCCCGGGCGGCCGTGTCGTACGGCGTCAGCTGGCGCAGGGTCGCGAGGGTCGGCGGCATCATCAGCAGCTCGCCCTTGTCGTAGCCGGCCGCCGCCTCACCCGGGGCGATCCACACCGTGCGGTCCGCCTCGGTGGAGGCGTTGCGGGTGCGCTGTCCCTCGGGCAGGGCCGCCACGAAGAACCAGGTGTCGTAGCGGCGGGCCTCGAACTCCGGGGTGATCCAGCGGGTCCAGGCGCCGAGCAGGTCGGAGCGCAGGACCAGGCCGCGGCGGTCCAGGAACTCCGCGAAGGACAGGTCCCGGGCGACCAGGGCGGCACGGTCCGCCTCCCAGCCGGCCCCGGTGGTGTCGCCGACGACCGAGTCGGGCGCCGGTCCGGCGAGCAGGACGCCCGCCTCCTCGTACGTCTCCCGCACGGCCGCGCAGACGATCGCCTGGGCCTCCGTCTCGTCGACGCCGAGCCGGTCCGCCCACCACGCGCGCGTGGGGCCCGCCCAGCGGACGTGCTGGTCGTCGTCCCGGGGGTCGACGCCGCCGCCCGGATACGCGTACGCGCCCCCGGCGAAGGCCATGGAGGCGCGTCTGCGCAGCATGTGGACGACCGGGCCGCTGCCCGTGTCCTTCAGGAGCATGACGGTGGCCGCGCGCTTCGGGGTGACCGGCGTGAGCGTGCCGGCCGCGAGTGCGCGGATGCGGTCCGGCCACTCCGGGGGATACCACTGACCGTTCGCCATGGGCGCGAGGCTATCCCGTGACGGGCTGATGTTCGAGTGGCCCCAGAGGGGGCGGGGTCCCCCCGGCCCCTGAGGGGGCGGGGTCCCCCTCGCGGGGCAGCTACGCCAGCTCCACCTGGATCTCGACCTCCACCGGGGCGTCCAGCGGCAGCACCGCCACGCCCACCGCGCTGCGCGCGTGCACGCCCTTGTCGCCGAGGACCGCGCCGAGCAGCTCGCTCGCGCCGTTCAGCACCGCGGGCTGACCCGTGAAATCCGAGGCCGAAGCCACGAAGCCGACGACCTTCACCACGCGCGCGACGCGGTCCAGGTCACCGGCGACGGACTTGACGGCGGCCAGCGCGTTCAGCGCGCAGGTACGCGCCAGCTCCTTGGCCTCCTCCGGGGTGACCTCGGCGCCGACCTTGCCGGTGACCGGAAGCTTGCCGTCCACCATCGGGAGCTGCCCGGCGGTGTACACGTACGGGCCGGTCTGCACGGCCGGCTGGTACGCGGCCAGCGGCGGCACGACGTCGGGCAGGGTCAGGCCGAGCTCGGCCAGCTTCGCCTCGACGGCACCCATTACTGCTTCTCCCGCTTCAGGTAGGCCACGAGCTGCTCGGGGTTGTTCGGCCCGGGCACGACCTGGACGAGCTCCCAGCCGTCCTCGCCCCAGGTGTCCAGAATCTGCTTCGTGGCGTGGACGAGCAGCGGCACGGTTGAGTATTCCCACTTGGTCATGCGGCCGACTCTAGCCCCTGGCGGACAGGGGCAGGCGGCCGACCACGGCGAGGGTTATCCACAGCCTCCTGAGTAGCTCGGGCACGGACTGGTTAGGCTCGAATACGTGAGCAGGCTCCAGGTCGTCAGCGGCAAGGGCGGTACCGGCAAGACCACGGTGGCCGCGGCCCTCGCGCTGGCCTTGGCCACGGAGGGGAAGCGGACGCTTCTCGTCGAGGTCGAAGGCCGCCAGGGCATCGCGCAGCTCTTCGAAACGGAAGCGCTGCCTTATGAGGAGCGGAAGATCGCCGTCGCTCCCGGGGGCGGGGAGGTGTACGCGCTGGCCATCGACCCCGAACTGGCCCTTCTGGACTACCTCCAGATGTTCTACAAGCTGGGCAGCGCGGGACGGGCCCTGAAGAAGCTCGGCGCGATCGACTTCGCCACCACCATCGCGCCCGGCTTGAGGGACGTACTCCTCACCGGCAAGGCGTGCGAGGCGGTGCGGCGCAAGGAGCGCAGCGGGCGCTTCACCTACGACTACGTCGTGATGGACGCCCCGCCCACCGGGCGCATCACCCGCTTCCTCAACGTCAACGACGAGGTCGCCGGCCTCGCCAAGATCGGCCCGATACACAATCAGGCACAGGCCGTGATGCGGGTGCTGAAGTCGCCGGAGACGGCCGTGCACCTGGTGACGCTGCTGGAGGAGATGCCCGTCCAGGAGACCGTGGACGGCATCGCCGAGCTGCGGTCGGCGCGGCTGCCGGTCGGGCGGATCATCGTGAACATGGTGCGCCCGGAGGTGTTGGACGAGACCGATCTGGAACTCGTCCGGACGGCCACACGTTCCACTGTCGCGCGGTCGCTGTCATCCGCCGGGCTCGGCGGGGCACGGCGCGGGGGGCATGCCGAGCGGCTGGTGGACCCGCTGCTCACCCAGGCCGAGGAGTACGGCGAGCGGTACGCGCTGGAGCACGAGCAGCGTGCGGTGCTGGCCGAACTCGGTCTGCCGCTGCACGAACTGCCGCTGTTCGCCGAGGGCATGGACCTGGCGGGGCTGTACGCGCTGGCCCGCGAGCTGCGCGGGCAGGGCGTGTCATGAGCCGGGGCACACGCGTCATGAGCGAGGACACACGCCTCATCAGCGAGGACACACAGGCAAGGCCCGTCATGAGTCGGAAGCAGGGGATGTCATGAGTCGTCCGGACCCGGCCCGCGCACACGACCCGGCCCGCCCTCGCATGTCCCCCGCCCGCCTGCTCGACGTCGATCCGCTGCTGGCGGATCCGAAGACCCGGATCGTGGTGTGCTGCGGCTCGGGCGGGGTCGGCAAGACCACGACCGCGGCGGCCCTGGGCCTGCGCGCGGCCGAGCGGGGCCGCAAGGTGGTCGTCCTCACCATCGACCCGGCCCGCCGGCTCGCCCAGTCCATGGGCATCGACTCCCTCGACAACACCCCGCGCCGGGTCAAGGGCATCGACGACACCGCGGGCGGCGAGCTGCACGCGATGATGCTCGACATGAAGCGCACCTTCGACGAGATCGTCGAGGTGCACGCGGACGCCGAGCGGGCTGCCGCGATCCTGAGCAACCCCTTCTACCAGTCGCTCTCGGCGGGCTTCGCGGGCACGCAGGAGTACATGGCGATGGAGAAGCTCGGGCAGTTGCGGGCCCGGGACGAGTGGGACCTGATCATCGTCGACACCCCTCCGTCCCGCTCGGCCCTGGACTTCCTGGACGCGCCCAAGCGGCTCGGTTCGTTCCTCGACGGGCGGCTGATCCGGCTGCTGACGGCGCCGGCGAAGCTGGGCGGGCGCGCCGGGATGAAGTTCCTGAACGTCGGGATGTCGATGATGACCGGCACCCTCGGCAAACTTCTCGGCGGTCAGCTCCTCAAGGACGTCCAGACGTTCGTGTCCGCGATGGACACGACGTTCGGGGGCTTCCGTACGCGCGCGGACGCGACGTACAAGCTGCTCCAGGCGCCCGGGACGGCCTTCCTCGTGGTCGCGGCCCCGGAGCGGGACGCGCTGCGGGAGGCCGCGTACTTCGTGGAGCGCCTGGCCGCGGAGGACATGCCGCTCGCCGGTCTGGTGCTCAACCGGGTGCACGGCAGCGGCGCCGACCGGCTGTCGGCCGAGCGGGCGCTCGCCGCCGCGGAAAATCTTGAAGAGCCCCGCATTGTGGATCAGGAGGGCGGGAAAGCTGGACTTCGTAACTCCCCCGACACATACGGAAGTTCAGCCTCTCCCACGCCCGAAACCGCAGCTCAGACCCCAGCTCAGACCTCAGATCAGACCCCAGCTCAGACCTCATCCGCGGCATCGACATCGGCTCCCGAGAGTGGCTCCCCCACCGAGGACGCCGAGCGATCCGTCGACCAGCTCACGGCAGGCCTGCTGAGGCTGCACGCCGAGCGCATGCAGCTGCTCTCCCGTGAGCAGCGCACGCGTGACCGCTTCACCGCGCTCCACCCCGAGGTGGCCGTGACGGAAGTGGCCGCGCTGCCCGGTGATGTGCACGACCTCGCGGGACTGCGCGACATCGGCGACCGGCTCGCGGCGAACGAGCGCGAGCTTCCCGACCCTGCCGAGCCGGACTCGCCCGGCCGTGATGCCTGAGGGCCCGCACGGGCCCTCGACCGGACAACGACACCGAGGATCCCCGTAGCCGAGGAGCCCTCTTACCTGGCCGAGGAGCCCCCGTAGAGTCCCCGGAGGGAACTCCTCAGCTCACCGCGGCGTAGTTCTCGTAGATCTCGTCGTCGTCGAGGGACACGACACCCGTGCCGCGCTCGTACTCGCTGCGCGCCGTCTCCAGCAGCCGGCGCCAGGACGTCACCGTGGGACGCCTGCGCAGCAGTGCGCGGCGCTCCCGCTCCGTCATGCCTCCCCACACGCCGAACTCGACGCGATTGTCGAGCGCGTCGGCCAGGCACTCCGTACGCACCGGACACCCGGTGCACACCGCCTTGGCCCTGTTCTGCGCTGCTCCCTGAACGAACAGTTCGTCCGGATCGGTAGTGCGGCAGGCCGCCTGCGCACTCCAGTCGACTACCCAGCCCATACCGGCGCCGTCCTCTCCCGAATCGAGGCTCCCCCACGGCGGCAGCGGCATATTCACCGCCGCCAGTTGAGGACGTTACGGAAGGTGGGCACAGCGCAACACCCCCTTCGGGCCCAATCTTGAATGGCCCGAACGGACTATGGGTAAGCGGCAGATCACCCGGGGGAGTGAGCTGGCGACATACAGAACCTTCCTGGCAAACCAGGACAGTTCAGTTGCGTCACATCGGACGCCGTATGACACACAAGGCGGATTCGGACACGACCCCACCAAAAAAGTTGGGGAACACCCGGAACGATTCGGGGTCGCCGGACGTATTGATACGTGGCCTCACTGCTGTGACAGTTGAGAGCAGCTTAGGCCAATGCCTATACGCCTGTCCGGCGAATGAGAACGTAGGCTGCCCTCATGCCAAAGAAGAGCTCGGGCGGTGGTCTGTCTCCTGCGCAGCAGGCCGCCAAGTTCCTCGGTGTCAGTGTCCTCGCGGGAGCCGTACTGGCCGGCATCGCGCTGCCCGCGGTGGGCGCGCTGGGGCTCGCGGCGAAGGGATCGGTCGAGAGCTTCGACGAGCTCCCCGCCAACATGAAGACGCCGCCGCTGAGTCAGCGCACCACGATCCTCGACGCCGACGGCGGCCAGATCGCCACGGTCTACTCGCGCGACCGCACGGTGGTCCCGCTCAAGGACGTCTCGCCGTACATGCAGAAGGCGATCGTCGCGATCGAGGACTCGCGCTTCTACCAGCACGGCGCGGTCGACCTGAAGGGCGTCCTGCGCGCCCTCAACAAGAACGCGCGCAGCGGTGAGGTCTCCCAGGGCGCCTCGACCCTGACGCAGCAGTACGTGAAGAACGTCTTCGTCGAGGAGGCGGGCGACGACCCGACGAAGGTCGCGCAGGCCACCCAGCAGACCATCGGCCGCAAGATCCGCGAGCTGAAGTACGCGATCCAGGTCGAGGAAGAGCTCGGGAAGAAGAAGATCCTCGAGAACTACCTGAACATCACGTTCTTCGGCCAGCAGGCCTACGGCATCGAGGCAGCGGCCCAGCGCTACTTCTCCAAGTCCGCCAAGGACCTCGACATCCAGGAGTCGGCCCTCCTCGCCGGCATCGTCCAGTCGCCCAGCCGGTACGACCCGGTCAACGACGAGGCGGAGGCCACCAAGCGCCGCAACATCGTGCTCCAGCGCATGGCCGCCGTCGGCGACATCTCCCGGGCGCAGGCCGCCGAGGCGATGAAGGCCCCGCTCGGCCTGAAGGTCAGCAAGCCCAAGAACGGCTGCATCACGGCGGTCAAGGGCGCGGGCTTCTTCTGTGACTACGTGCGCGAGGTCTTCCTGAACGACAAGGTCTTCGGCAAGACCAAGGAAGCCAGGGCGAAGGTCTGGAACCAGGGCGGCCTCACCATCCGCACCACCATGGACGCGGCGGCCCAGGAATCGGCACAGCGGTCCATCAAGGACCACGTCTACACGAGCGACGAGGTGGCCACCGCCGCCAGCATCGTCCAGCCCGGCACCGGCAAGATCCTCGCGATGGGCCAGTCGCGTCCGTACGGCGTCGACGTCAAGAAGGGCGAGACGACCCTCAACCTGTCCGCCGACGACGACATGGGCGGCGGCATGGGCTACCAGCCCGGTTCGACGTTCAAGCCGATCGTGGCGGCGGCGGCCCTCGAGGACGGCATGCCGGCGAACAAGGTGTACTCCTCCCCGTATCAGATGGCCTACCCGAGCCCCGTCTCGGCTTGCGGCGGCAAGCGGTGGATGAACGACCGCTCCGACCCCGCCAAGCTCGAGAACGAGAACAGCTCCGAGGTCGGCCCGTACGACATGAAGGAAGCGACCGCCAAGTCGGTCAACACCTACTACGTCCAGATGATCAGCGACATCGGCATCTGCCCGGTGACGACGATGGCGAAGAAGATGGGCGTTCAGCGGGCCGACGGCGACAAGATGCCGCAGGTGCCGTCCATCGCCCTGGGCACCCAGGAGGTGTCCCCGCTGACCATGGCGAACGGGTACGCGACCTTCGCCGCGCGGGGCATGCACTGCACGCCGGTCGCCATCGAGTCGGTCAGCCAGCGGGTCGGCGACGAGACCAAGTCGCTCGAGGTCCCGAAGTCGACCTGCTCGCGCGCGATGTCGGAGAAGACCGCCGACACGATCAACGCGCTGCTGAAGGGCGTCGTCGAGGACGGCACGGGTTCGAAGGCCGGCCTCAGCGGCCGTCCCAGCGCGGGCAAGACCGGTACGACGGACGAGCGCTACGCGGCCTGGTTCGTGGGCTACACCCCGAACATGGCCGGTGCGGTCTGGGTCGGCGACCCCGCGCACAAGCGGAAGATGTCCGGCATCACCATCGGCGGCCGGTCGTACGGCAAGGTCTTCGGTGGTGAGGTCCCCGGTCCGATCTGGCGCGACATGATGTCGGGCGCGCTGGAGGGCAAGCCGGTCGAGCAGTTCAACGACGTCCACATCCCCGACGGCAACCACAAGGGGCGGGGCGACGGGGACCGTGACGACGACGACCGCGACGACGGTGACAACGGCAATGGCAACGGCAACGGCGGCTTCATCGGCGGTCTGGTCGGCGGCAACAACAACGGCGGCGGGGGCGGCGAGCCCTTCCCGACGCCTTCGTTCTCGATCCCGGAGGGCTTCTTCCGGGGCCAGGACAACGGCGGGGGCAACGGCAACGGCGGGCGGTTCGGCTGAGCCGACAGGGCTGAGTTAACGGGGGTGGCCCCCTCTTTCCCGTACGGGAGGAGGGGGCCACCTGTTTCGTCTGCGTCTGCTGGTGATCAGCCGGCGAGCAGCTTCTTCACCACGGCGGCGACGCGGCCGCCCTCGGCCTGCCCGGCCACCTTCGGGTTCACGATCTTCATGACCGCGCCCATCGCCCGCGGCCCCTCGGCACCGGCGGCCCTGGCCTCCTCGACGGCCTGGGCCACGATCTGCTGGAGCTCGTCGTCGGACAGCTGCTTGGGCAGGTACTCGGCGAGCACCTCGCCCTCCGCCTTCTCCCGCTCGGCGCTCTCGGCACGACCGCCCTGAGCGAAGGCCTCGGCCGCCTCGCGGCGCTTCTTGGCCTCGCGGGTGATCACCTTCTGCACCTCGTCGTCGGAGAGCTCGCGCTTCTCCTTGCCCGCGACCTCCTCCTTGGTGATCGCGGCGAGCGTCAGCCGGAGCGTCGAGGAGCGGAGCTCGTCGCGCTCCTTGATCGCAACGTTGAGGTCATCCTGCAGCTTCGACTTGAGCGTGGTCATAGGGCTGATTGTCGCAGGTGCGGGAGGAACACCGCCCCCTGTTTTGCGGGGCGGCGGACCGAAGCGGCGGTGCCATCAGGGGATTTCGGGCGCCGCCCGGGCAGGGCCGACGTCCGGGGTCTGAGACGATGGTCGTATGCGCGCGCGATACGGAGTCCCCCTGGGAATCGCGGCGGCTGGTGCCGCCGGTCTGTTGTACGCCGCGGGCTTCGAGGCCCGCTCCTTCCGCCTCCGACGGGTCACCGTCCCGGTCCTGCCTCCCGGGATGCGCCCGCTGCGTGTGCTGCAGGTCTCAGACATCCACATGGTCGGCGGCCAGCGCAAGAAGCAGCGCTGGCTGCGGTCCCTGGCGGGCCTGCGCCCAGACTTCGTGATCAACACGGGCGACAACCTCTCCGACCCGGAGGGCGTCCCGGAGGTCCTGGATTCGCTCGGCCCCCTGATGGAGTTCCCGGGCGCCTACGTCTTCGGCTCCAACGACTACTACGGCCCCACCCTGCGCAACCCCGCCCGCTACCTGCTGGAGAGGGTTCAGGGCCGCCACGGCCTCAACGGCAACGCCCCGGCCGTGGGTGTGGTGCACAACCCGTGGGAGGACCTGCGGGACGGTTTCGACGCGGCGGGCTGGCTCAACCTGACCAACACCCGCGGCACGCTCAAGATCGAGGGCGTCGAGCTGGAGCTGACGGGCCTGGACGACCCGCACATCAAGCGGGACCGCTACACGCAGGTGGCCGGCGGCCCGTCCGGCTCCGCCGACTTCTCGATGGGCGTCGTCCACGCCCCGTACCTGCGCGCCCTGGACGCCTTCACGGCCGACGACTACCCCCTGATCCTGGCCGGCCACACCCACGGCGGCCAGCTGTGCATCCCCTTCTACGGCGCCCTGGTCACCAACTGCGACCTGGACACGGACCGGGTGAAGGGCCTGTCGACGCACACGGTGGAGGACCGTACGTCGTATCTGCACGTGTCGGCGGGCTGCGGTACGAGCCGCTACACGCCGGTACGGTTCGCGTGCCCGCCGGAGGCGACGCTGCTGACGCTGGTGGGCAGGGAGTAACCCACACAGCCCCGCCCACATCGCCCCCTATGTCCGTTTCTGTCAGCGTGGGGGCATGACAGCCCCGATACCCAGGGACATCCCGAACCTGCCCGCGATACCGGGCAGGCCCGCGCTGAAGCCCTCCCCCGTCCCGGCCACGGCCGTCGTCAGCCCGGTCCGCCGCCCCGCGGCCGCGGCCTTCCGCCTGCTGGTCGCCGTCGCGGCGGCCCTCGGCGTCACGCTGGAACTACTCCTCGGCGACCCGTCCCGGGCCCTGGGCTACTTCGCGATCCAGAGCAACATCCTGCTGGCGCTGGTCATGGCCGTCTCGGCCCGCCGCGCCTGGACGGCCGGCCGCCCCCTGCCGGGGTCGGTGCTCGGTGCGACGACCCTCTACGTCGTCATCGCGGCCCTGGCCCACCACCTGCTCCTGGCGAACGAGGCCAGTCCCTTCTCCCTCACGGGCGAAGCGGCCCACCCGACGGGCTGGCAGGCCCTGACCCACTACACCCTCCACACGGTGACCCCGATCGCGGCCGTACTGGACTGGCTCCTGCTCACGCCCCCGGGCCGCCTGCACCTGCGCCAGGCCAGCACCTGGCTGCTCTACCCCCTGGCCTACCTGGCCTTCTCCCTCATCCGAGGCGAACTGCTCCTCCCGGGCTCGTCCGGCCGCTACCTCTACCCCTTCCTCGACGTCGACCAGGACGGCTACAAGAAGGTCCTCGGCAACGCCCTCCTCCTGGGCCTCTCCTTCTACGCCCTGGCGGTCCTCCTCGTGGCCCTCGACCACGCCCGCCCGAACCCCCTCCGGCATCCCTGGAAAAACGGATTTCGTCTCTAGCCACCGGTGGGCTAAAGTAAACGACGTCGCCGCGACAGCAGCGACATCGGGGTGTAGCGCAGCTTGGCAGCGCGCTTCGTTCGGGACGAAGAGGTCGTGGGTTCAAATCCCGCCACCCCGACAGTGAAGTACCAGGTCAGGGGCCTGATCCGCTTAGCGGGTCGGGCCCCTGAGTGGTTCCGGGGGCCGTTTTGGGAGCCATTTGGGAGCCGAGTTCGAAATCTGGCTCCCGGGCAGCTCCCGCGCTTGTGGGTAGACCGGAGCTTCGGAGCTCGCCTCAGAGCGGCATGGCACGGGGAGGGGACAGGAGTGGAAGCCGGAGACCTGAGTTCATGGGTCGGCGCGGGAATCGCCGTGGGAGCCGCCGCCGTCGCGATCTGGCAGGGCTGGTCCGCGCGCGAGCAGTCGCGTGTCGCGCAGGAGGCCCTCAACGATGCTCGGCAGGCTCGGGACGAAGCGGCCACTCCGGTCTTCCAAGTGAGCGACGCGCAGTGGATCTGGGGCAACATCGGAGAGCGCTTCGTCACGGCGACCATCACGGTGGAGCAGACACCGCCTCTGTCCAGCCTCACCCTGCGAATCGACGGACCTGACGTCCGCCACCTGGCGCCAGGCACGGGCAGCTATGAGTCGGAAGGACGCGAGAAACGGTTCACCGCCGTGGCGCCGGGGAAGCGGATCGACCTCATCGCCCAGATGGAGCACGAGGGCCCTTCACCGTTCGAGCTTGAGGTGACGCTTGAGTGCGTCGAAGAGGGTGGTCACGAGAGGCATTGGACCGTACGCCGCATCATCATCGCACCTGAGGCCCCACAGCCGGACCCCGTGCCGCAGGGGGCGTGGAGAGGTCATCGCGGCCGGTGAGGCATTTGGGCTCCGAACCGCGGGAAGCTACCGCGAGTGGAACAGCCGAACGAGCGGTGTACTGCCGCATCATCTGCTCGCAGTTGTACGTACTGCTGTCGGCCCGATAGCCGCTCTGTTCTCGTTCGGTGGCGCGGCCGTAGCTGCCGACGGCCGCGCCCGCCTGTGTCAGTAGGTGATGACGAGCCGCACGGAGGGCCGGTCGATCACGGCTCCTTCGGCGAGGTCGTTGTCCGGTGTGTCCGCGGGATAGGCGGTGACCTCAGGTTCGACGGTCCTGGCCGGGCTCCAGGCGCGGATCTGGGCGCAGATCCGCTCGGCGAGGTCGGCGCCGTCCGGGCCGTAGCCGACGGCTCCCAGCCGGAACCGGGGTTCGGCGTCCGGGGCTTCGGTGGTGCGCTCCAGGGTGAGGTACGCGATGGAGTCGCCCTCGACGAGGGCGGGGCTCAGGGCGGGTGAGGCGGGGCGGTGAAGGCCGGCCTCCATGGCCGCGGGCTTCGCGGTGATGCGGCAGGTCGCTTGCTCGGTGGCGCTCAGACGCAGCCAGACGCCGTCGAAGGACTCGACGGGGCCGACCGTCGCGTCGGTCCAGACGACGGACTTCGGTCGGGTGAGGGCGTCGCGCAGGAGTTCCGGGGCGATGGGCTGGTCCTCGTCCCAGTAGAGCCTGACGAGCCGGTCGTCGTCGATGTAGCCGTCGTGCTCTCCGTCCTGGCCGATCACCGGGAGGAAGCCGCACATCTTCACGGAGTCGGACCGCATCCGGTCCTTCTCGCGACGGAAGGCCACTGACCGCGACAACCCGCGCCATCGCAGCGGGACCACGAGGCGTCCGCCGAAGGCGAGCTGGTCCCACCAGGCTCCGGGAAGGTCCCACATGCCGACGGCGGCGATCATGCGGTCGTAGGGGCCGAACTCCTCGGCGCCGAGGGCGCCGTCCCTGGTCACCACGCGAACGTCGTCGTATCCGTTCGCGTCCAGCATGCGGCGGGCGTAGGCGGTCACGTCGGGGGCGATGTCGCACGTGGTGACATGTCCCGACGGTCCGGTGAGGTGTTTGAGCAGGGCGGCGTTGTAGCCGGTGCCGGCGCCGATCTCGAAGACATCGTCGCCTTCGCGGACCGCGAGTTGGACGAGCATGAAGTGCACGACGTCGGGCTGGGATGCGCAGCTCAGCGGGAGCGCGTCCTCGTCGGGGTTCTCCTTGATCGTCACGCTCTTGTTGGCGTACGCCTCCTGGAGGGGCGCGTCGGGGAGGAAGGCGTGGCGGGGGACGGTCCGCATGGCGGTCTCGACGCGTGTGTCGCGGAGGCCGGAGGGGTCCTGTTCCAGGATGGCGTCGACCAGGCGGTTGCGCAGATCCTGGGGGGAGGCGCCGGTGTTGGTGTTCATCGCGTCCTTTCGGAAGGTGCCCGGCCGTGGGTGCGGCGAGGGCAGATCGTAGCCATGTGCTCTTGTGCGCGGGTGTGGTTCGCGGCGTCACCCCGTGAGGAGCATGCAGCGGTCCCAGGGGGCGGTGAGCGCCGTGTTGACGGGGGTGGTGAGACGGGCCAGCTGGATGCCTGCCGAGCCGTCCATGAGACCGGCGCCGTGCGGCAGTCCGTCGTGGTCCAGGTGGTCGTCGAGCCGGGCGCGCAGGTGGGTCAGACGCGCCGCGAGTTCGTCGTCGAGGGAGTCGGCGGCGGCACGGGAGACGGTCTGGATGAGCCCCGCCCATCCGTGGCAGAGGGACGCGTCGGTGAGCTGGGCGAGCTGCCGGTCGTCGGCCAGGCATCCGGCGAGGGTTTGTTCGGCCTGGCGTTGCCGGTCCCGGTCGCCGAGGGCGAGGCCGGCGAGTTGTTGGGCGCGGGCGATGCCGGGGGTGCCGTAACACCAGGACGGGCGTGGCGGTCCTGGGCTCTGCAGCTTGCCGCGCCGGTGTTCGTCTCGGGTTACCAGGCCCGGCCACCAGGTGTGCGGGCCCGTGCCGGTGCGCCACTGGTCGAGCCAGTCGCAGATCCGGGTGATGGCCCGCATCTGTCCGGGCACCGTGTGGCCGTGGCGCAGAGCCGTGGCCAGCAGTGCGAGCGGTCCGGTGATGCCGTGGGCGAGGCCGAGGTTGCCGTGTCCGCCGGGCCATCGTGGCGACGGGCGCAGATCGGGGCTGTCGATGGTCCACCAGCCGGGCAGGGGCTGCGTGTCGATGGTGATCGGTTCAGCCAGTCGCACCAGGTAGGCGAGGGTGTCATGCAGTTCCGTCTTGTGGCCGCGGTGCAGGTGGTATGCGCCCAGACCGGTCAGTCCGCTGATGAGGTCGTACTCGCTCAGGGTGGGCAGGGCGCCGCGGTCAATGCGGGCGTGTGCCTGCCCCAGGCGGTGGCGCGTGACGTCGGTGAGGTGTCGGTCCAGGGTCGCCAGGGCGCGTGCGGCGGTGTTCGTGTGCGTGAAGCTGAGGACGTAGGCGACGGCGGCGGCTCCCTCGTACAGTCCGCATGCTTCGGGAACGGCCTGGATCGGGCCCTTGACCATGGCGGCGGCCCACGACCGGAGCGCGTCACTGTCGTCTCTGCTGATGTGGGACCTGACGGCGTGCAGCAGGGTGACTCCCGCCGCGCCGGAGTACAGCGACTGTCCCCAGCCGGGCCTGGTGGGTGTCGACAGTGCTTCGTTGTTCATCAGCGGCTCCCCCCTGGCCAGGCAGCCCACGCGGCGGCGGACTGACGCGCCAGGCGCCGGCAGATCCTCTCGTCCTCCCGGTCCAGGCCGCGCAGGCGGTTGTGGTGCATGTGGAGGAGCGACTCCAGGACGGAGTCGAGGTCCATGCTCTCGGCGAGGCTCTCGCGGTACAGCGCCAGGGCCACGGCGCGGCGGTGCCACGCCTGGGCAAGTGCGTCGCCCCAGCCGCGGGCGCGAGGTGTGGTGCGGCGCACGAGGTCGACGGCCTGGTCGCTGACGCCTCGCTCGACATGGGCGGGAGGCACGGGGCGGTTCGTCAGCCATCGGATGCCCTCGTCGGGGCCGAGCAGGGCGCAGGCGATGTCCACCATGCCGGCGGCGGCCAGCGCGCGTCCGTCGATGGGCTTGGTTCCCAGGCTCTGCAAGGTGGCGAGGACGTAGGCCGAGTCGGCCGTGAACACTGCCTCGGCACGGCGCATGGCGGCGCCGGGGCCGTAGCGGCCGGTCTCCGGGGTGTACGTGTCGAACACGAGCCTGCTGCTCAGTCCCTCGCGGCGTAGTCCGGTAGCCCATCGGGCGACCAGCTCGGTGCAGGCGGTGTACTGCCCGGGGCTGCCGGTGCGGATGCGCAGGCGCAGGTGGTCGCGATCGTGCGGGCTTCGGTAGCGGACGAACCACCACTCGGGTGTGTCCGGGAGCTGGGCCGTGAGCCGCGCGAGGTGAGTGCCAATCAGCTCCTCGAACTGGTCGGGGTGGGTGTAGATCTTGGCGTTCAGCCAGGGTGCCTGGCCCACGCCTGGTACGGGGCCGAGGGTGCTGTTGGTGAGTAGGGGCAGGAAGCCGGAGAGAGGGTCGGGGGCCGGCGGGCGGGTGCTGATCACGGGCAGGGCGATCTCGTGGGCGTGGCCGCCGATCCAGCCGTAGCTCTCCTCAGGCGGCGCCTCGGTGAGCACGGCCTCGCCTTCCCTGTCCAGGTGGGCGCGCAGGATGACGGCGTGGGCCGGCACGTCGAGCTGCAGCCGCCGGCTCCGGTCGTCCTCCCGCAGCTCGACGGCGCCGTGGCAGTGCCACCGCTTCCGCCACCGGCCGAGGGCGTCCGCCCACTCCCGCGTGTCCGCGTCGCGGTCTGGAAGGGCTTCGGCGGTCAGGTTCCAGCGGCTGGGAGAGAGGATCACGCGCCCGTAGCGCACGCGTGGCAGGAACGGCAGCTTGGCGCCATGCGGCCCCCAGTCGAAGCCGGTCCAGGCGGGGCCGAAGGCGCGGGTCAGGTGGGCGAGGAACCGAGCCAGGGGCGGGGGTTGCTTGTCCAGGGCCATGGCGTGGAAGACCTGTGGGTCCACCACGCGGCGGCGGGAGATGCTGACGAGGTACAGGCGAGTGTGGGTGGCCGTGACCGCGAGGTCGTCGACGTCGATGAGTGTCGGCGCGGTGTCGTCTTCGTCGGGGCCGCGGTGCTCGCCCAACGGGATCACGCACGGGAGATACGCGGGGACTCGGGCGACGTTCTCCGTGTGCGGGTACAGCGGCGGGAAGGACAGCTGCGCGGTCAGCGCGTTCTCTACGCCTGTGGGGACTTGGCGGTAGATCTCGTCGAGTCCCGTGCCGGTTGCGACCGGAGTGAACCGGGAGGTGAGCGTTCCGGCGGAGCGGGCCGGTGTCACCGTAAGCGAGAAGTTCCCGCGCTCCAGAGCGGACAGGGTCTCGGCGTGCAGGCGCGCGCACATCTCCACGTGGGGCGGAGCCGCCTGACCGGTCGGCTCCACTTCGGCCAGGCGGTCGATCAGGTCGTCCGTGAGGACGATCTGCCTGCTGCCGTCGGCCAGTGCCAGCCACGCCAGTGCCAGCAGCCGCTCGTCACGCTCGGAGAGCGCCGGTGGCGGCGCGGTCATGCGGCTGCCGGGATACTCGGCCGGGTAGCCGAGCCCGGCCGCCGGGTCGACGACCTCCTTCACCGGCACGAGCGTTCCGGTGCCGTACCGCTCCCAGAACGCGACCTGGTACTCCTTCCACACCCCTTGGCCCGTCGGCCGGCGCGTCAACCGCAGCAGCACGTCCGCCGCCCTCTCCATCTCCTGCGCGACGCTCTCGGGGATCCGCGCTTCCGCGTCCAGCAGCAGGTCGACGGCGAGGGGACTTCGGCCCGCGTCGGAGAGCCGACGCAACCGTGCTGCCAACGCCTGCCGTTGCGGCCCTTGGCTGTTCGCGGGGAGTCGGTTGTGCTCGTGTACAGCACTTTGCACCGCTTCGAGCTCGTGCAGTACCTGTGCGACTTCGGGGACCGTGCCCGCGTCGACGCCACGCAGCCGCTCGATCAGATGGGAGAGCGGATCGGTGTCGGTCATCGGCGCGCGCAGGCTGGTGATCAGGAACTTCTCGCGTACCAACGCGCCCAGCAGTGTGCCGACGGCCTTCAGCTCTGTTCGAGGGAAGGCGGCGGCCAACTGCTCGGCGAGGGCGGCGAAGCGGACCGGCCCGTGCGCGAGGTCCTCGATCACACGGACCGCGCTGGTGCGTCGGACGGTGGCGCCCATCGGTCCGCCGTGCGGGACGTGCAGGCGTCCGCCGCGCCGCACCGCCAGGTTGTTCAGGACCACATCCAGGCGCTCCAGCAGGTCGGGGCACGCCTCCATACGGACGATGACATCGTCCAGCCACTCCGTGTCCACCCGCACCACGGCCCGGTGTGCGTCTCCCCACCTCGCGTACGGCGTGGAGCTCACGCTGACGGGGGCCACCCCCGCGAAGAGGCCGAACGGAGTTGGCCGCCCGGAGGCGCGCAGCACGTAGCGGACGGTGGCCATGGCTGCGCGCCGGACCTGTTTCGGGCGTTCCGACTCTCCGGCACAGATCGCGTCGACGCGCGTGGCGAGATCACCACCAGTCTGCCGGACCGCGTCGGCGAACCTCACGTTGGCCCACACCTGCTTCAGCCACCTGCCGCACGCCTCCGTGTCGGACGGATCGGGCCACCATGCCGGGAGGTCCGTCAGCGGCATCGCGGCGGCCCGGAGCAGGGCCGCGCCCGAGTGGTGGTAGAACTTTCCGTCGCTTCCCAATTCCAGTGCCTCCGCCATCAGTGCTGTGAACGGGAGGGGTCGGGAGCGGCAGCGCCCCCGACCCCGTGCGCGAATGCCGTCAGACGGCGCTCGCGCAGGACGAGGCGCAGGACGGCTTGCATCCGTCGCCGGTGCCGCACGCCTTGGGAAGCAGGTCGGAGTCGACCTCCGTGACGATGGTCAGGTCGATATCGAACGGGTCGGCGGGAGCCTCGGGGACGGCCACCGCGACGGACGCATCGGTGGTGGTCGTCGTGATCGGGCTGAGCGTGTTTGCGGTCATGGCACTTCCTTTTCTGTCGGAAGGATCCGAACGGTTAGTCGTGCTGCCCGGCCGGCTGTGGCGTCGCCCTGCGGCCGGGGTCCTGCGTTCGCACCCTGCGGTGCGCCCCCTCTCCGGGCTGACCGGATTCCGTGGGGGAGGTGGATTCGGAGTATCCGGAGAGGGGAGCCGAGGACACGAGCCGGAGCTACCGGAGCTGGCCCGTGTAGAGCGTGGTCAACGTGGTGCCGGTCACCAGGACGGGCAGGAACAGCACCTGGAAGGCGCCGAAGCCAAAGCGGCCGACGTACTTCGCCGGGTGCCGCACCACCCATCCGGTCTGGCCCAGCAGTTGCCGGAGAGGCCGTTGCCGCATGGTGGTCATCACGCCGCCGGCCTCCGTAATGCCGTGGGAGCCGCAGCATCGACGACCGCCCACGGCGTCGTGATCAGCGCCCCGGTCCGGGCCTGCCAGGCAGCGAGGTTCGTCCTGTCCCCCTCCAGATAGCCCAGCATCACGAGCAGGGGGGTGACGATGCCGGTCGCCCTCCCCTGCTCGACCGCAGCCAGAGCGTTATGCCAGCCCTCGCACAGGGCGCGGCTCTCGAACGGTGCCACCCGGTCGACGTACGTCTCGACCGCCTCCCAGCCGACACCAGCGACATACCGCCGTGTGCTGGCCACACTGTGGTCGGCGATCTCACCGAGCGACGCGGGCAGGCAGGCGTACAGCACCAAGCGCGTGCCCGCAGGTACCTCGTGTGGTGCGGTCTGCCTCACACTGCCGCTCATTCCGCTTTGCCTCCAGCCGGGGGTGGGTCGAGACGCCAAGGGCCGGCGCCTCGAAGAAGAGCCTCGCCGGGGGCGGTCGGCGGCGGTACGCCGTCAGCACGCCGTTCGTCCGCCGTCCGGCGGCGCGCGAAGAGGCGGAGCCGCGGCGTACCGTCGCGGCTCACGGGTGGCGAGGCTGATCGGTCCAGTGCCTACCCGGAAACGAGAAGCGGCCATGGACACGGTGGACGAAGAGCGCCTCAGCAGGCGGACACCAGTACGGCGTCAATGGGTGAAGCTGGCCGACTGCGCCGAGCCTTCGGGCCTCGCGCGCAGGAACGTCCGCGAGACCCTCGAGGGACGTGCCTCACCGGGGCGCGTGGACGACGCCGTTCTGATCGCCTCGGAACTGGTGGGCAACGCGGTCAGGCACACGGTTGGCGGACCGGACTGCATGTGCGTGGAGGTCTTCCGGGATATGGCGGTACTGCGGGTCCACGACGCGGGACGGGATGTCTCCAGGGTCCGGGCACGACCGGCGGCGTCGCCAGGAGACCTGACGGGCAGCGGTCTCGGGCTGCTGCTCGTCGGCGAGTTGGCCTCCGGGTGGTCGGTACGGCCGACCGCGATCGGCAAGGAAGTGGTCGCGGTCCTTACCCTGGGTGCCGGTGGGCGTGGGCTACCCGAGCCGGACGCTCTTCCTCGTATCCCAGCGGTACGTCCGCCCCTCGCGGCGGAGCTCCACCAATTGAACGGCGGAAACGGAGAGGTCGACGGCGGGGAGAGCGCGGAGCCTTGAGACGGCCTCCACGACGGGGGCGGCGGGACGCTGGCGGTTGTTGTAGGCGAGGCTCAGGTGCGGGCGGAAGGCGGACGTCGGCTTCTTCGGGGCCAGACCGACGCTGTTCCCTACCTTGGCCAGCGCGTGGTGCAGCGTGAGCAGGGGTTCCCACGGGCCGAGAGACAGGCGGACGGCACCGCGGGAGCCGGCCAGCGGCATGGCACGTACGGAGAACGCGGAGGGCAACAGCGCCTCGGCATCCCGCGCCAGGCTGTCCAGCTGATCGGGGACTACTGCGTCCGGCCTGCCGACGCGGGCGAGGGTGATGTGCAGTCCGTCCGTCGGCACCGGGTCAAGGCCGAGGGGCGCCAGCTCCTCCTGGCAGTGCCGGGCCAGGGCCGCGAGCGGCTGGTCATCCGGGAAGGTCAGCATCCAGTAGTACGCCCGGCTACCGTCCGACCAGCCGGGGCGCGACCAGTGGTCGGTCATCTCGTCGAGTGCGCTGAACGCCGCCCAGTCGTGGGCCGCGGTGACCACCGGATCGTGCGTGTCGGCGGGCGGCTCGGCGGGGAACGCGGCGGGATCGGCGCTGAGCAGGGGCACCCGACGTACTCCTTCGGCATCACACTGCCCCGGACTACGACGACACCGACGACATCGGCGGCGCCTACGACGCGGATGACGCCATAGCCAGGGCCGCTGGCTGTGAGCTCCAGGTCCGGAACTCATCGCCATACTCGCCTACCGTCGGGTGATCACGCCACGGCCCGGCCTGCTCGTGCAGGTCACGGGAGCGTTGGTAGACGGAGCTGATCGGGGTGTCTCCGCACAGCCGCAGGGCCTCACGGCCCAGCGACATCGCGTGGTCGATGTCAGGCGTGCGCTGCTGAAGCAAGGCAGTGGCGACGTCGAGGCGTACGAGCGAACGGCTCCAGGAGGAGGTCGAGTGCTCCACCAGGTCGTCAATGTGCTCGGCGTCGCGCAGTACCTGCGCCGTGTTCCGCAGCGCCACGTGTGACGTGACGGCGTTGGCCAGCGTCCGGGCCCGTCCGTACGGCTCGAAGGAGATGCAGGAGGTCAGCCCGACGGATACCTCATGGAGGTCGGAAAGCCGGAGTGCCTGTCCGATGGTCTGCTCGACGGCACACCGGTCACCGGTCTTGCCGAGGGCCCGGGCCCGGCCGTTGGCGAGCAGGCGGATGGACTGGGCGTGGCGCGGGGCTCGCTCGACAGCCGCGGCGGCGCAGGCGTCCGCCTCGTCGTACCGGCCGGCGTAGTAGAGGCCGAAGGAGAGCGTGCCGCACGCCCAGAGGTCGGTGTCCAGGTCGCCGATCTCACGGCTGAGATCCCGTGCTTCGATGCAGTACGCCTCCGAGAGCGCGAAGTCCCCCGTGTTCACCGCCATGTAGCCGAGCAGGCCGGAGGCGCGGGCGGCGATGCGGAAGAGCTCCCGGCGCGTGCGTGGTGGCTGGCGGCCGTCGAGGAGAGTGTGGGCGAGCTGCCGTACCTGCCGGGCCTGGGGGCGGAGGACGTACGGCCCGTCCTGTTCGTACCGGCTGGCGATGCTTTCCAGCGAGGAGTAGAGGAACGCGAGCGTCGCATCGTCGGCGTTGCTGGCCGTGAGTTGCCGGGTCCGGGTGACGATGTCCAGTGGGTTCTCGTCGTCCTCGCGCGGCGGAGGCGCACTCGTCGCCTGCTGGCCCGTGCTCGACTCCTCATCGCGGTAGTGCGCGGAGTCGCCGTCGTACGCCGTGGAGAACAGCTCGGACACGGGTCTGCCCAGCATGTGCTCCAGAACTCGACAGGCGTCAGGACGGGGCAGAGTCAGCAACTCCCCTCCGTACCAACGGTCGAACTGGCGCGGAGAGACCTGGAGAGACGCCAGACGGGGATCGCGGTCGAGCTCCGCCAACCGGGCGGCAGCCCGCTCGTACTGGGCGGCGAAAGCCTCGTGCGTCGTCAGGTGCCGTTGCTGGAGCAGCTGCCGGAGCAGCGTTGTCCGTGGCATGGCCCACCCTCCTGGTGCGGCGTGCAGAACCGACGCGGAGGCGCATGCCGGTAGCGAGGTCGTGGCCATGCTCGCCCATCGGTCGGCTGCGGCGCGCGCTCGTACGAACGCGCGCCGTGACTCCCGACAGCATGCCGACGTAATCACCAACTAGGCAATATGTCTGGTGAAGTTGACTCGTATGGGTTGTAGAGGTGTCGCCGGTACGGGGAGACTTCCGGTATGGCCTTGAAGAGAAGCCTGGTCCCGCAGTCGGTGTACCGGCGACAGCTCGCGGCACGGCTGAAGGAACTGCGTGACGCGACCGGGCTCACCCTCACCGAGGTCGCCGACCAACTGGAGGTCAACCAGGGGTCGCTGAGCCGGATCGAAAACGGCGAACGCGGCACGACGCCGGTCCTCGTCCGGGCTCTCCTGGACCTGTACGGCGTCAAGGACGAGGACCGGCGCGCCGACGCACTCGACCTCGTACGAGCGGACAAGGAGCAGCAGAAGCCCTGGTGGCGGAAGTATTCGACAGTACTCACTCCGACCCGCTACGACGGGTACCTCGCGCTGGAGGCCGGCGCGACACACCTCGCCAGCTACCAGCCGATGCTCGTGCCGGGGCTGCTCCAGACCGAGGACTACGCGCGTGCCGTGATCTCCCAAATGAGGAAGGACCTGTCCCCGCCGCAGGTCGAGTCCCTGGTCAGGGTCCGCATGGAGCGGCAGAACAGCCGCCTGGGCGGTGAGGCCCCCGCCAGACTCTGGGCGATCCTCGACGAAGCTGTGCTGCGCAGGACGGTCGGCTCCGTTGAGGTGATGCGCGACCAGATGCGGAAGCTGGTGGAGGCGAGCGAGCGGCCGAACATCACCCTGCAGTTGCTGCCGTTCTCGCTCGGCGCGCATCCCGGGCTGTACGGCCCGTTCGTCATCCTGACGTTCCCGCACCCCACACCCGACCTGGTGTGGCTGGAGAATCCCAAGAACTCCGTGTATCTCGAGTCCCCACAGGAAGTGGAGAACTACACGGACATCTTCGGCCAGTTGAGGAGTACCGCCCTCGACCCGTCGGAGACCCGCACCCGCATCGCACGCATCAGCAAGGAGCTCGACGAGTGAGCACGACCCGCATGGCCGCCCCGCACGATGTCACGACAGCTCCGTACGACATCGATCTCGCGCACGCGCGGTGGCAGAAGAGCTCGTACAGCGGGGGTGCGAACGACTGCGTGGAAGTTTCGGAACTGGGTGAGCATGCCGCAGTGCGCGACTCCAAGGACATCAGCCGTGGGCCGTTGCTCTTCTCGACGGCGGCGATGAGCGCGCTGGTCAGCGGGATCGCTAAAGGGTCGATCATTGACCGTTGATGCCGAAAAGCGAGCTGGCGCGTGAGGAGGGATCGGTGACACCCGTCGTGGTGGGCGCGGGCATCCCGGTCTCACGGCGGGCGTGGCCCTGTCGGAAGCCGGGTCCTTCGTGTAGCTGCTGGCTGAGGGTGCAACGCCACCAGCGGACGACACAGCGAGTCTCGTGCCGTGCCCCGCACCGGGGCCCTTGAGTGAAAACCTTGGCGACGGTGTCCCCGTTGCCCTTATAGTCCGGGAATGATCGAAATACCGACCTTCGCGGCTTGGATGGAGGAGAACCGGGCCCAAGGCTTTCTCAACAAAGCAACTGCGTGGGCGGTCTACAACGACCGGATGCATGAGGGCATGCAGGCCCTCATCGAGCATCCGGAGGTCGCGGCGAATCGTTACGAGGCTGCCGTGGCCGAGACCGCGGCGACCACCTTTCTCGACTCCATCTTCGGCGCCGCCTGGGTGAAGGAGAAGTTCCCCCTCGCCGACAACCGGGAGGAGCTCGGCCCTTGGGTGCAGCAGGCCCGGCAGCGCCAGGAACTTGCTAGGAGGGTGTTCGAGTTTCAGGGCGAACCGTGGTTCGCCGACTTCCTCTCCTATACCAAGACGAACGACGTCGCGTCGGCGATCTTCGAAGCAGACGTCCTCCAGACCCTCATGCGCATGCCAGCCGGCATCGCCAGAGTGACGGAGTCGGGAGTCAAGGGCCAGGACTTCGACATCCTCCTCAACTTGGCGAACATCGGTGACGTTCCTGTCGAGGTGAAGTACAAGCAGGACGACACGCCCTTCTCGGAGGCCACGGTCCGTAATACGGTCAAGGGCGCGGTTAAGCAACTGCCGCGGGGCCAAGTCGGGTGGCTGTTCATCCACGTCCCTACGGCCTGGGTGCGCCCCGGTCGCTCGGACGAATATCACGAGGCGCTCTACGAGGCACTGAGGCAGACGTCGCGGATCGGTGTCGTCTTCACTGCGATCGACAAGCCCTTCCACGATGAAGAGGCGGGAAAGATCCGCCACCGGAGATTCTGGGATCTTTACAAGGACGATGGCGCGTCGCAGGAATTGTGGGGTGCTGCCCTCCTGCTACGGGATCTCCTGGACAAGCGCTGGGATTTCTTCGCTCCGCGTGCGCCGTTCTGATGTGCGCGGCCCGCGCCGTCTTCGCGCTCTCGGTAGGGTGGCAGCCCCACGAGTCAGCGCCAGCCCGTCTCCGTTTGCTGCCGCTTCCACAGCCGCGCCACGGCCTCCTGCTGCTCGGTACCGGGCAGCAGGAGATCAGGTGAGCATCACGACCCAAGATCGGCCACTCAACCGTTCAGCTGGCGACGTCCTGCCACCGATCGCACGTTCTCGAGCAGAGCGTGCAGCAGGAAGGGCGGCTCAGTCGCAACGGTCCGGGTCGTCTCCAGATACGTTGCCGCGTTCTTCCCGTCGATGCCCTCGCCGGTGCGAACGAGCTCCTGCCGCCGCTCCTCCCAGGCCGGCCAGTGGTGATCGAGGTAGGTCTCCAATGTGTCCTCGAAGACGCAGTACCGGCCGGTCGAGCCGTCGGCGGGCTGCGGAGTGGGCGTCGCTCCCAAGTACCGCAGAAGATTCGAGTTCTTGGTCCGGTTCGTCTGTGCCTGGCGCTCGAACGCCCGCTCCTTCTCCTGACGCTGCTCAGGGATGAGGTGACGCACCGACTCCCGTTTCCGCTCTTCCATGCCGAGGTCGCCATCGAAGACGACATAGCACGGCACACCCAAGGCGCTGAAGAGCGCGTCGGAGATCATGAGGTTGTCCTTGCCGTGGACCTCGATGACGCTGATACCGTCCGCACCCAGGTTGATCCCCGTCCGCTCGGCACAGCCGGTGATCACTCCCCCATCCCCCCGCCCCTCGACCAGAACCACGGCATGGGCGAAGAAGCCCTCCGCCAGAGCACCCCCCAGCGTCCCCTCGGTCCTGCTCCTGATCACCTGCTTGTCGACAAGCCCGTCGAGGGCCGTGAAGAGATCGTCCTCCGTGGCCTGCCATACCTCGGTGGCGGGGTGATCCTCCCCGAAAGCACGGCAGAGGCGGCGGATCTGGTGGTAGCCCTTCGGGTCAATGAAGACGGGGTTATGGGTGGCGTACATGACCTGGGTACGGTCCTGTGGCGACGTGGCGACCAGCTCGCGGAGCACCTTCGCGAAGGTCCGCGCCTGCGGCGGGTGCTGGAACAGCTCAGGCTCCTCGATGGCCAGGCACAACGTCCGCATGCCATCGGCCGGGCGCCGACGGTCAGCCAGGTACTTCAGCGCCGCGATGATCAGGGCCCGCTGGAAACCGTGCCCCTGCCGGTGCACCGAGGTATGGGCGGCGCCGTCCCTGATGCTCACCTGGAAGGTCGTCCGGGAGGGCCTCGGCGCCTGCACCGTGGGGGTCACGACCACCTCGCGTCCGGTGGTGAACTTGGCGACCTCCACGGAGAGCGCGGCAGACACCTCGTCCAGTACAGGGCCGTAGACCTTGGTGTGTACCAGCTGCCGGGCCAGATGGGCGTTCTCCTCGATCTCGCCGAGCTCCTCGTTCGCCTGAGAACGGTCCACGGCGTGGTCGAGGATGCGTCCGAGTGCCGTCGCCTTCTGGTCGTCGGCCTCCTCGTACGCCCGCAGGTCGGCGGAGACGAACACGAAGTCGATCAGCTGGGCCAGCCTGCTCTGTCCGGCGAAGCCGAAGAAGTGCGTGTCCTCGACCTCGGCCTCTGTGAGGCGGTCGCGGTTAGCCAGCTCCCAGGTATGCATCGCCTCCAGAGCCTTGTCCTTGCTACTGGCGGCCGTCAGCCCCAGGCTCGGGTCGCTGTCCCTCAACTGGTCGTAAGCACGGCGCAGTTCCGTGGCCTTGCCGTGCTTCCGCACCTCCTCGAAGGGGCCGTACGTGAGCGCCTTGCCCGTGATCTTGTCCTCGCCGTCCTGCCAGGTTCGCCAGATGCTCACGCTCACGGCACGGTCAGGTGCGTACCGTCCGAGAGTCTGGCGGTCGTGCTCGGTCAGCCCGTCGAACTCCACCTCCACGGAGATACGGCCGCCCTCGGCCGACGAGTGGACATCGTCGTCGCTGAGCGCGACGCCCTTTTCGCCATTGAAGAACCAGTCGAGCGCACGCAGCACAGTGGACTTGCCGACCCCCGTCGGTCCGATGAAGGACGTGATGTCCTCGAAGGACACGTCCACCTTGTGCAGGCAGCAGAAGTTCTCGATGCGAACGCGCTTGATCTTCACGGTCGTCCTGAGCGGTTGGTACGGGCGGGGCGTTTGCTCCCCGTGTGACGTTTGTGGACGCTAGCAGCCTCCCTGACGACCAATCAGCCCAATTCCCGAGATGAGTGATTTCTCAGATTCGGAGGCCGTACCAGACTGCTCCCGGTGGAGATCAGAGTCAGCATCAGCACTGAGGCTTTCTGTGATCTTCAGGACTCAGGCACAGAAGGGGCCAGTAATTCAGGTGCACACACAAACGCTCCCCGCGGTCGGCCTCGGCACGGTCCGACCCGTGGAGCACGTGGGCTCCTTCAACGCGACACCGGCCCGTCGTGGAGCGCCGTGCCCATAACATGCCCCTACGAACGGACAACCACGGTCAACAACGGAGCCACCAGCCCCCACATCGGAAGCGAACCAACGAATCTGCTCAAGTCAGACAACGTAGGGCTCCGCAAGCGCCGTCGCTTCCCAAGTTGAGAGCACGAGTTCGATATCGTCACCCGCTCCACGATGAAACCCCGTGTCAGCGGGGCGAGGTATCCGGCGCGCATACCCGCCTCCTCCGCCGTCATCGGTCAACGTCTCGTCGGGACCGGTGCGATGTACCGTCAGGCGCTCGCCGACGCCCCACTCTGTGCGAGGCTCTCGCGGCCCTCGCTCCCTGACTATGCAGTTCAAAGGCTGCACTCGCCCGAGCCCATCAGTTCAGGTATGCGGCTGTTTCCCTCATAGAGGGCGACGGTCCAACGGGTATAATTCCAGGTCTCGTTGCTGGTGTATTCGCCCCTCAGCCGCTGGCAGACGGTTGTGGCGACGGCATCTTGGAAGTTGGCCTGCTGAGCTCGGCCTATGAGCGCACCGTCGGCGTCTCGGACCCACACGTACGCGGCCTTCTCGACCGGGTCGAATCCGAGGTCGATGGCGTCGCTCGCGGCAAAGGGCTCCAGGCCGTGTCCTTCGGCGATCCTGTCATTCCAGGCGGTGGTGATTGCCTTGTCGGTGGCGCCGGCGACACGGATCTCGTCCCTGTCACTGCTCGGGATGCCGGCGGTCGCGATGCCACCCTCGTCTCCTTGCCACTGCCCGGCGATCAGGGTGTGGCACCCGTCGGTGGCCTCGCCGAATCCGAGAATGCTCGGCTCAAGGTCGCCGTCGAAGTCCCTCCAGGAGACGGAGAAGCGCCCGTAGGGCCAGGTCGTGGGGTTGCCCTTGAGGCGGTGTGCGAGGGCAGTACAGGCGGCCATGTCCCCGGCCCTGCGGAACACTTCCTGGTGGTCTTCGGGGATCTGAGAGATCGGACCGCCGGTCACCATCACCGTTTGCGCTCGCTTGTTGAACGTGACCGTGGGCGTCATGAAGTCCATGTCCTTGGTGGCGAGCATGGACGCCATCTGGTCACGGATCGCCTTCTCGACAACCTTCTCCTCGGGCGAACTGGCGACGGTGCTCGCCCTCCACTCCTCGGAGGTCGGTTCCGATGCGTCGCCCGCGCGCGTGAAGGCGGGGTTGGACACTCCAGCCAAGGGATCTGCCGGTACGACGATACTGCGCGGATCGACAGGCGGCTCGGCCGCGTCGCCAGATGGCCCGGCGGCTTCTGAGTGTTCAGCGGTGCCGTCCGCGCGCGTGGCCGCAGCTGCGGTAGCGGCGCCTGCGGTGCTCTCAATAGGGCGGGTCCTGCCTAGGCCCTCGCTGTCGCCACCCGTGGGGAAGGAGAGGGCCGCCCCCGCGATGCCACCGACCACGGCCGCAGCAACGAGGACAGTTGCGAGGGCGCGCGTGCGGGTGGACGGGGACGGCGCATGCCAGGTCGAGTCGTCCAGCGTGGGCACGTTCCACTCGGCTGTGACCAGTTCGCCCACCCGGGTGGGCTCCAGCCCTCCATCGCCCCCGCCGACCTGGGTGGCCTGCGAGGCCAGGAGCTGCGAGCAGCCCTTCGCCGCCGCACCAGCGGAGATCCGATCAGACGGGTCTTTGGCGAGAGCCCTTTCCAGGATCTCCCTCAGTTCCTCGGGGACACCTTCGAGGTCGGGGTCTCCCGACATGACGCGGAAGGCAACTGCATCCGGCGCACCGGCGCCGAACGGAAGACGGCCGGTGGCGGCATAGGCGACCAGCGCACCCCAGGCGAACATGTCGCCCTCGGCTCCGGCTGTACTGGTGCGGTAGTACTCGGGACTGATCCACCCAGGGGTGCCGGTCATAACTCCGGTCCGAGTAACGCTCGTGCCGTCGGCGGCACGGGCGATGCCGAAGTCCAGGACCCGCGGCCCCGCCGGAGTGAGGATGACGTTCTGCGGCTTCACGTCGCGGTGGACGACCCCGGCGAGGTGGATGGCGGCCAGCGCTTGAGCCGTACCGGTCGCGAAGGCGTACAGGGTGCCGCCTATGAGTGGGCCGTGGCCGGCCACGTGCTGGTTCAGGGTCGGGCCGGGTGCGTATGTGGTTGCCAGCCACGGTTGGTCGGCCTCGGGGTCGGCGGCGAGGAGCGGCACGAGGCACGGTCCTTGTACGCGTGCGGAGAGCTGCACTTCACGACGGAACCGCGCCCGGAACTCCGGATCCTCCGCCTGCGCTGGATGGATCACCTTGACTGCGACCCGCAGCCCATCGGAGGTGAGGCCGGCGTGGACCGTGCCCATGCCGCCGGCACCAAGGCGGCCGATGATCCTGTACGGGCCGATACGGGACGGATCACCGGGGCGGTCGGGCTGAATCCGCCCACCCGAGCCTGCAGTGCTCACAGACAGTCCATTCCTCGAAGTGCAATGTGCAGTCGGGCAGTTGAGCCTGGAGTCTTCCCAACACCCGACCTTCGTCGGCATTGAATGCATCTGCGTGACAGGTGAAGGAACTGTGAGGTTGTCGCGATCCGGAGAAAGTCATCTGATCGTGACCAAAACAGCGCCGATGGCAGCACACTCAGACGTGACGTTCACCCGGCGGCATGAGCCCTCGCAATGCGCTTTGGGCCTATGAGCCCCGCGTTGTCAGTGGCATGGGTCACCATGGGCTGCGCACGAAGACGTCCTTGGGGGGACTTGCATGACGACTGAAGAACCGCGCTCGGGGCTGCCCATCGAGTTTCTCCGTACGGTCGCCGCGGAGGCGGGGCCAGAGTCGCCGCCGGTTCGCATGGCAGTGGAGAGAGCCCGGGAGCTACCGGCAGGGCACTCCCGTGACGATCTCCTGCTGGCCCTTCTCCGTGGGGCGCTCAGCGATTCGGCGCCGGAGTGGCTCCTCAAGGAGGCTGTGGAGAGTGACCTGGGCAAGGAGACCCGGTCGTATCCGGGTCCGTCCATGTCTCTGGCTGCCGTTGCACTCGCGCACCCGGAGTGCTCGGACATCATGCGCAAGGAGGCACTGCGGCGCTGCTCCGTGCCACAACTCGGCAGCCTTGGCCACTCTCGCTGCGGCGAGGCGCTGGCCCAGGCGATCGTGGCGGAGCTGGAGAGCCGTGTGCCGCACGTGCGGACCATGACGCCCGAACTCCTCGAAGAGCCCAGCGCACCGCAGCTGATACTGCGCGAGGTCGACCTGCACGACACCGTGTTCACAACCGTCCTTGGACTCCTGCCGACCCACCCGCCCCTGGCGATCGAGGACGAAACCGACGGCGACGACATCCTGACCCGGATCAAGGAGCACAGCGACGCGCGGAAAGCCTGGGAGGCCATGTGGGAGCACATCGTGACCCTGCACTCCAGCCGCCATCGGCAAATGTTCGAATGGGCCCCGGACGCCTCCACGAAGCAAGCCATTCGTGACCACCTCCTGGGCACCGTTCCCTGGGACGTCAAACCGTCCTTGCTGGAGGAGGCCGCCAATGATCACCTTGCCAAGTTCACCGTCAGCGAGTTGATCACGCGTCTGTGCCTCATGCTGCGAGACGGTGTGCCCCCGGATGAAGCGCGTTCCCGGCTCACCCGTGAACTTGGCACGCTTGAACCTCCGCGCCGCCAGCATGTCGAAGAGATCCTCGACATCCCCAAGGACCAGCTGAAGTACGTCCTTCGCACCGCAGTCAGCTGGGTGGAATCCGCGGCAGCCGGGCCCTGGCGATACCTCCTCGACCCCTCCCAGGCGACCCGCTATGGAGAACCACGCACATGGCTCGCGTCGGAAGAACTTCTCGTCAGGCTCGGTCAACGCTTCGCGGAGACGGCGGTCAAAGCGCTGCGTCTATGGGAACCCGACCCGGAACCCGGCAATCCGGGCCCCCGACAACTGCAGTGGGTCCACGCCATTCTTCTGCACCTCCCACACCTGACGGACGAGGTGAGAGAGAAGTCGAGGGCCGTCGTCCGGCACGTCCGGCCGCGCACTCGCAGCCGATGGGACTACGCAGACTTCCGCACGCAGCAGGACGACAAACGGCTGGTCGAGCTGCGCACCGCCATCGAACGGATCCTGGCGGACCCCTCCACTGCCTCCCGCGAGTCGGCACTCGGAGATCCCAAGCAGGTCACCGTCCGGAACCTGGCTAACGCCCCGGACGAGGCCCTGCGCGACTACTTGGCCCGGCATACCGACGACGATCTCGTCGAGAAGGCACTGCTCTCTTTCGCCTGGCGCTCGTACCGGTCGGGGCTCTCCTTCTCCGATGTCCTGGCACGTCATTCCACACCGGAAACAGCCCTGCTCCAGATCACGATGGACCTCCGCCGACGGCTGGGGGGCGGCCCCAACCTTAGGGAGACCTGGACGCGGGACGTACTGGCGCTCCCGAACTGCACCCCGGAACTCGTACGGGCTCTGCCGGCCTGGAGCGCCCTCACGGTCGGAGGCACCCGCCACGGCACTGCCCACACCACCGTCGCCTCAACCGTCCTCACCGCACTCGGCAACGACGACGATGCATGGTCCCGCTTCGCCACCAGCCCAGCGTCCTACTCCGGCCCGACCGCATGGTTGCGGCTGGGGGATGTCCTGAAGGCCGCAGCACAGGGCGAGGAGTGGCCGAAGCCACCCACCGCAAAATAAGCCCACCGCGCAAACTTGCTGCCGCAACGTCCAGCATGTCGGCTCCACCGAGCCCTGAGTCCGGCCCCGTGGGAGAAATCTGGGAGAAGATCTTCTCCCCGAGCCCCAGTGGCACCGCCGCAGACCAACCGGCACCAATGTCCTGACCTGCAAAAATGTCAGTACCAGCAGGCACCGGAGCTGTGTAACCTTCGTTCGGGACGAAGAGGTCGTGGGTTCAAATCCCGCCACCCCGACAGCTAAGTAGTAACGCCAGAGGGCCCTTACCGAGTTGGTAAGGGCCCTCTGGCGTGCATCTGGCTTCTCTCGGCCGCCTTGAGTAGAGGGTCTTGGCCTTGGCGGCCGGGCAGCGGTCGACGTCCTCCGCAAGATCGTCATGCAGGCCCGTGTGCCCGATCTTGCCGATCTGGCGATGAGGCCATCGTCGTGATCGCGCGGTTCGGGAGTGGGCTGGAGTAGACAACGCTGGTCGTGACGGAGCCGAGTGCTGCGATTCGGCCCGTCGTTGTTTCGAGGTGGCGCATGGAACGGGCGAGGACCTTGAGTACGAAGCAGTCTTCACCTGTGACGTGGTGGGCTTCCAAGATCTCAGGCGTGGTCGCAACCAGATCGTGGAACGGTTTGTAGTTGCCCGTGGGGTAGCGGAGGCGGACGAAGGCCAGGATGTCCAGTCCAAGTCGTTGCGGGTCCACCACTGCCGAGTAGCCGCGGATCACACCGCTCTCTTCCAGCCGCCGCACCCGTTCGGTGACAGCACTGGCCGACATGGACACGGTCCGTGCCAGCTCGGCGTAACTGGCGCGGCCATCCTGTTGCAGGGCTTCCAGGATGCGCATATCAGTCTCGTCAGTGGAATCGGCGGCCATGGGCAAGGAATACCATGGCATCCCCGGCCATAGTCCAGAATGACCGGGGATTGTCTGTTACTGCATGGGGCTACGCTTCGTAGTGTTTCGCCCATGAACAATCCTGCTGCAAGCCCTGCGCTGCATGTACCGCCCGCGCCTCCCATCGAAGCCGCCGCTTTCTTCACCGCACGCCTCACGTTCCAGGCGGACGTCTCCGACGTCCGCGCTTCACTCGACTCCGGCGACCCGGGCTTCGTCCTGGTCGATTCACGTGGGAGCGCAGGCTGGCAGCAAGGTCATGTGCCGGGCGCGGTCCACCTGCCCACCGCCGAGATCCCGACCCGAGCCGCAAGCCTGCTCGACCCGCAGGTCCCGGTCATCACCTACTGCTGGGGGCCTGGCTGCGACGGCGCCACCCGCGCGGCGCTCGCCCTTGCCCAGCTCGGCTACCGGGTCAAGGAGATGATCGGTGGTATCGAGTACTGGATCCGCGAAGGCTTCCCGGTCGAATCCCTGGCCGGTACCGAGCAGCGCGAGGCGGACCCGTTGACCGCCCCGATCGGCTCCATCACGTGCGCATGCTGACGGACACCGTGCGCCCAGCCCGACTCGCCCTGCGCCCGCTGCTCGCCCCTCGGGCAGGGAACTCGACGCCCAGCCCGACGCGCTCAGCAACGCTGGTCTCAGTCGTCAGGCCATATCTGAGCGACCCACGCCTCGAGAGGATCTTCGTGAGGTCCCTGCGGTGGGAAGGGGTCGAGCGCGACAAGGGCCTCCACATGGTTGCGGCCCCGGCAGAGCAACCGCAGTTGATAGCGCCCCGGACTGAGAACGATCTCGCCGTGGACAACACCGCCCAAGTCGACGACGCACAGACGCTCTCCCAGTGAGGAACGGAAGACCCGCTGGTAATCCCAGGGAGCTGTCGGCTCATGCGCGGGTCCGTCCCAGACTTCCAGGCGCACCAGGGGGTAGAAGTCGTTGTCGCTGGACGTAAGACTCCAGCCGTCTCCAGGGATCTGGACGATATCGTCCTCCGCCGGCGCCTCGTCGAAGAAGATGGGGCCGACCTGGATGGTCCTGTAGGACACACGCGGACGCACATCAACCGAGTTGACCAGACTGGGCACTTGCTCTCCTCACCAGGCTGAACGAGCAGGCGCCGTCAGGCTAACGCTCGACCCGAGCCGCACGCTCTCACCTTGTCGCGCAAGGGCCAGAAACAGGCACTGAGGCGAGGTGAAGGGAGAGGATGGCCCTTGAGGGTGGCCATTGACCGCCTGATTGCCGGTGGAGAGGTTCCGGTGCTTGCCACGGAAAGGACGATCACGGTGCTACCCGCGCAGAACTATTGGGGTGCTCGGGCCCTGTCGTTTGCGGTGCCGCTCGGGCTTGGCTTGTTGCTTGGCCTGACAGGGCCTGCCGTCGAGCTTTGGGGCGGCCGTCCAGGTGTGGCCGTGGGTGCCGTTTTCACCGGTGGGTGGTCTTGGGCCTGTTACGCGTTTCTGGTGGGTTATTTTCGTCGGTCCAAGATCGAATCGGTGGTTCTCGCGCCCCTGGGGCTGGCTATCGGTGTCGTGACCTACTACCTGACGAAGGCGAGCCTGGCATCCCTGGGTGGACTGGATTCCTCAGGTTTCGGATCATCAGGAATCGCGCTCTGGGGTGTGCTGGCATTCTTCTTCGGTGCGCCCCTTGGGCTCCTGGGGAACCTCGCGCAGGTGCCGGGCGTCGGCGGCCTGTTCTTCCGGCTGCTCATTCCCCTGGTGGCTTTCTATGAGACGTCCATGCGTCTGGAGACGGAGTCGCGCGGGCCGAGTCAGGTTGTTCTGGGCACCTGGACCACCGTTCGGTTCACGGCTGTTGCCGTTGCGGTCGCTCTGGTGGGCCACACTCTCCGAGGTTGGTGGAGGTCTCGCCGTATTCGTTCCGCTGGGGTGGGCGTTGGCTAGTGTCGCGTAATCCTGTTCATGCCGAGGCATCACTACGATCACCGGCCATGGACTGGTTGGAGCGCGTCGCGAAGCTCAGGCAGTGGAGTCGGGACGGGGTGCGGGCGCCGCACAAGCCGTTGCTGCTGCTGTACGCGCTGGGCCGATTCCAGGCTGATTCCGGGGGTGAGTTGCGGTACAGCGCGGTAGAGGCCGATCTGAAGCGGCTGCTGGCGGAGTACGGACCGGCGCGCGCGACCACTCCCGCCTATCCGTTTCATCATCTGGTCAGCGACGAGCTGTGGGAGGTACGGACCGATCATGGGCCCGGCAGCCCCGGCACCGGAGTTCGGGAACTGCGGGCCAGCGGAGCCACCGGGCGGTTGAGCCCGGACCTGCGCGGGGCGCTCGGGCGGGAGCCGGCGCTGCTGGGGCGCATGGCAAGGGTGCTGCTGGACCTGCACTTCCCGCCGTCACTGCACCAGGACCTGTGCGATGCGGTGGGCCTCGGACTGGAGCCGGCGGAGACGGACGCCCTGGCTGCGTCCGAAAGGCGGCGGCGAGACCCCCGGATGCGGGACGCGGTGCTGACCGCCTATGAGTACCGGTGCGCCTTCTGCGGCTACGACGGCATGCTCGACACCATGCCCGTCGGGCTGGAGGCCGCGCATGTGCGCTGGTGGGCGTTCGACGGCCCGGACGACGTCGACAACGGGCTGTGCCTCTGCTCCCTGCACCACAAGCTCTTCGACAAGGGCGTCCTCGGCATAGGCGACGGCCACCGCATCCTGGTCTCGCAGCGCTTCGTCGGCCGTAGCCCCGCGGCCCGCGAACACGTCACCTCACTCGCGGGCCGTCCACTGATCGGCCCACAACCCGGCATCCGGCCCATCGCCACGGCCCACCGCTCCTGGCACCTCGACCAGGTCTTCCGTGGCGCACCACGCCTCAGCGCGGCCTGACGGCACCTCCGCCCAGACCGTCTTGCCCCCGGGGCGACGAGGCGTCGTCCCCCAGCGCACGGCCAGGACATCCACCAGGAACAGGCCCCGGCCGGACTCGCCCTCCGGGCAGGACGAGGGCGGGAACGTCGGCAGCCGCTTCGCGGAGGCGGCGTCCGTGACCTCGACGCGGAACAGGTTCGCCGCCGCGTCGAGAGTGAGCCGGAGGGCGAAATCGCGTCCGGGTACGCGGCCGTGCTGTACGGCGTTCGCGGCGAGTTCGCCGACCACGAGGGCGACCGTGCACGACGTGTCGGACGCCGGCGGGTAGCCCCACTCCCCCATGCGCCGGACGGCGAGACGCCGGGCGAGCCGCGCACCTCGCGGCGAGGAGACGAACTGTGCCGCGAATGAGCGGAGTTCGGAAGACGTCGTTTCTGTCGGCACGGCTGGTCCGTCCATCCTTGCTTGGCGAGCCTCAGACGCCCCCGCGGCCCACACACCTGCGGTACACGAGTCGTCACGTTCTGTGCCTAAGCGTCGTCCCATCGCCCTACGCTCGGTAGGTGACACAGCCTTACTTTTCACCCCGTAAGGAACGGAAGTGATGTCTTGGCCAACGGAATTGACCCCCGATCCTCGATGGCGGCGCTGTTCGGCGCCCGGGTGCGCAGGCTCCGTACGGCGGCCGGACTGACCCAGGCCGAACTCGGCGACCGGGCGCACGTGGTGAGCACCCGGATCACGCAGATCGAGCGGGCGTCCGGCGCGAAGCCGACGCTGGAGTTGGCGCGGGTGCTGGACTCGGCTCTCGGTGCGGATGACCTGCTGGTCGAGTTGTGGCCGTTCGTGTACCGGGAGGCGTTTCCCGACTGGTCGCGGAGGTTCATGGAGTACGCGGAGCGGGCGGTGGATATCCGCGAGTACGCGGCTCATGTGGTGCCTGGTCTGTTGCAGACCCAGGCCTACGCGCGGGCGGTGCTGAGTGTCGGTCGGACACTCGGTAGCGAGGAGCAGTTGGACGAGCGGGTCGCCCTGCGCATGGGACGGCAGGAGCGCCTGGCGGCGACCGACCGCCCCGAGCTGTGGGTGGTTCTCGACGAGGCCGTGGTCCGGCGTCCCGTCGGTGGCCAGGTGGTGATGCGCGAACAGTTGGCGCGGCTGCTCAGGACCAGGACGGAACCTCACATCACCGTGCAGGTGCTGCCGTTCGACCAGGGCGAGCACGATGCCATGGGCGGCTCGCTCACGGTGCTCACCATGCCGGACGGCTCGGAGATCGCCTACACGGAAGGCGCGCACTACGGCCAACTCATCGAGGATCCGGACGAGGTCAGGGGCTTGTCGCTGTCCTACGATCGGCTGAGGGCTGCAGCGCTGCCCCCGCTCATGTCGCTCGACATGATCCGATCCGTGATGGAGGACAACCACCGTGGAGCGAACGTCCCGTCCCGATCTGAACGGCGCCGCCTGGCGCAAGAGCAGCTACAGCAACCAGGAGGGCGGCAACTGCGTGGAGGTGGCCGACGGGTTCCGGGACACCGGCGTCCCCGTCCGTGACAGCAAGGTGCCGAACGGTCCGGCGCTGTGCTTCGAAGCCGCTTCCTGGAGCGCCTTCATAGGCGAGTTGAAGGCCGGGCGCCGCCGTCACTGAGGGGCCCGGGCTCCGGCCGCCGTCCGCGTTGCGGGCTTACCGGGCCCTTGTTCGCGAGGGTCCGGTGGGCCGCTGACCTCCTTGAAGAACCGGGGGAAAGAACTTCCCACCCACCCACCCTCCCCGGGCAGTTGGCCTGCGTCACCCGTCCGAGTGACCGGCTTGCAGGTGCGGGATGCGGGCCGTTACGTTCGCCGCGACAACCTCACACAGACGACGGCCCCCGGCCGGGACGGCAATCCCGATCGAGGGCCTGACCGATCAGGAAGTGAACGCCTTCCCGATGGCTGACCCGCAGTCTAACGCGCGCCTGCGCGCCGACGCCGGAGCTCCGACTTCCGGCGTGATTCACGTCCGCACCCGGCTGACCGCCGACTTCACCGTGATCTCCAACGCCCTCGCGCAGCGACGCGGCAGCGCCGTCACGGTCGGGGTCGCGGCGTACATCTCCTCCCTGCCCGATGGCTCGTCCGTGAGCATCGCCGCCCTGTGCGAGCACTTCGACGAGGGCGAGATCCTCATCTCGCGAGCACTCAGGGAGCTCGAAGGGGCTGGGTACCTGGAGCGACGCCGTGAACGTACGCCCACCGGGCAGATCCGTACCCGGACGTACTTCTACGACGTACCCGGCGGTGCCTCCGACGACGAGCCGCCCGAGCCGCCGAAGCCGCCCCGGCCCCGGAAGGCGCCCCGGCCCCGGACGGCGCCCGCGGCCGAGGAGGTTACGCCCTCCCCTGCTCGGGACCAGTCGGAGGAGCGGGCGTCGCTCTCCGACGCCGATCCCCAGGCGGTCGCCGTTCTGGCCTCGCTCCGCCGGGTCGATCCACGTCTCGTGCTGTCCGAGCGGGAGGCCGTGCGGTTGGCGCCGGGCGTCGCGCAGTGGCTTGCGGCCGGTGTGGATGCCGACCAGATCACCTCGCTGCTGACCGCACGGCTACCCGACCACTTCCTGACCCGGCCCGCGGGCATCCTCGCCTTCCGGCTCCGGGAGACGCCCCTGCCCGCGCCGCCGCCACTCCCCCTTGTCGAGCGCCCGGTCGTGCCGCCCCTTCAGACCTGCGACGGATGCGAGCGGGCGTTCCGCGCGCCGGAGCCGGGGCGTTGCCGGGAATGCCGATCTGGCGGTTCGGGGGGTCTGCTCGGTGTGGCCTGCTGAGCTGCCGATGGATGGGTGGAGTGGCGTGCGCTGGTGAGTCTTGTCGCATGTACCAGGGCCAACTGCCGGGCCATGCACGCCCCTTCGATCATGTGCGGTCGCGAAGAGTTATAAGGTGATCGATCTCTGCTCATGCGTGGGCAGAGCGCAACACCACAACGAGGGGAACCTGATAGTGAATCTGCGTCGAACAGTGCCGTCGCGGCAGTCGGCCGCGGGCAGGAAGTTCATGTCGGTCGCGCTGGTCGGTGCCACCGTCGTCGGCGCGTCCGTGCTGTCCGTCTCGCCGGCGGCAGCGCTGAGCTGGAAGTGCAAGGAGAGCTCGAAGACCATCGACGACGCGGGGTACACCGGTCCCTGGGGCGACAACTGGGACTTCACCGTCAAGAACTGTGTGGCCCGGTCCGGCAGCTACGTCTACGCCAAGGCCAAGGTGACCTGGGACGCTCCCCCGTGGTACTCGGGTAGCGACCTGTCGGAGACCTTCGACAGCGCCGGGTTCCGGCTGTACCTCAAGCACGCCGACGGGGGCGCGGACACCATCCTGCTGAAGAAGGACTTCGGCATCCGGTCCAAGCTGGCCGCCATGAACGGCAGCGGGAACGGTTCGTGGACGTCCTCCACGATCAAGAAGAAGGTCGGCGGCAAGAGCGCGTACGCCGACGGTGCCCTGCGTCTCAACTGGGACGAGGACGGCAAGGACGTCATTCACTACGACTTCAAGGCGAGCCGCTCGGTCTGACCCGCTGCCGCTGATCCTGTGCCGGGTTCTCCCGTGGGGAGGGCTCGGCACAGTTCTTATGTGAGCGCCCCGGCCAGTGTTCCCGCCAGGGTGAGCGCGAGGAAGACCGCTCCCCAGGCCATTCCGCGGCGTATGAAGCGGTACTTGATCCAGACGGTGCGGGGCCTCGCGGCCAGGCCGAGCAGGACCAGGGACGGGGCGCAGGCCGCGCAGCCTGCCCAGACCAGGAGCTGGGGGATCACGGGGTACTGGGCGGGTGCGATGACGCCCGCGGCGATCGCGCCGAGCAGGGCGGTCAGGGCCGCGCCCAGGGTCGCCAGGGTCAGTTCGGCTCTGTTGTCGGCCTTCACGAGTTCCTCGCGGGCCTCGGTGCGGAACCGGCCTGTGTGTGTGGTCATCCGTCCCCCTCCCTCGCTGAACGGCGGGCTTTACGGGTACCCGCAAGTGAGCGGTCCAGTACGCCACTTCAGGTGTTCCAGGTTTCGTCGTAGGGGTCGTGCGGGGTGGGGACCGGCTTGGCGTGGGTGACCTCGAGGTACGGGATCGGGCCGTCGTTGACCGGGTCCTTGGTGCGGCGCGGGGTGTAGCGGCCGGTGATCTCCAGCCAGGTGTCCGGGCTCAGGACCGGGGGGATGTCTCCCGTCAGGGCGATCTTGACCGGCTGGGCGTCCGCCGCGCAGCAGTTGAGGCCCATGCGGACCAGGTACGGGGAGCCGGACCTGTCCAGGGTGACGAAGCCGGTGATCCGCAGTTCGCGGTCGCGGAGGGAGCGGCCGTTGTCGTAGACCGCCCGGCCCGCGTAGTCGGCTACGCCCAGGCGGAGAGGGCCGTCGGCCGGGAGGTCCGCGAAGCCGAACGGTTTCTGGAGGGCCGTGCCGGTGTGGGACGCGCTGTAGGAGCCCAGGGCCGGCGGGGCGACCAGGATCAGGGCCAGGACGGGGAGCGTCAGGAGCCAGGTGACGCGAGGCTCCTGGTGGGGATGGTGCTCCCGTTTGGAGGGGCGTCGGTCGTACCAGAGTGTCGCCGCCGCCGTCGCGATCAGGACCACGCCCGCGAGGAGGACCAGGGGGCGCAGGCCCGCCTTGACGTACCGCAGGTAGAGGTCGGTCATGCCGGAGTGCAGGAGCGTGGCGCCGAGGAGGAAGAGGAGCGCGCTCTGGGCCAGGCGGTTCACAGCAGGACCGTTCCGGTCAGGGCCGACACGACGACGGCCAGGGCGAAGGTCGCGGGCGCGAAGCGCAGGGCGAAGGCGCGGCCGAAGGTGCCCGCCTGCATCGCGAAGAGCTTCAGGTCGATCATGGGGCCGACGACGAGGAACGTGAGACGGGCCGTCAGGGAGAACTGGGTCAGCGACGCCGCCACGAACGCGTCCGCCTCCGAGCAGATGGAGAGCAGGACGGCCAGGACCGCGAGGGCCAGGACCGACAGGACCGGGTGACCGGCCGCCGCGCGCAGCCACTCCGCCGGCACCACCGCCTTCAGCGTCGCCGCGGCCATCGCGCCGATCACCAGGTAGCCGCCCGCGTGCGTCACGTCGTGACGTACCGAGCCCCAGAAGGCCGCGCCCTTGCTCTGCCCTTCGTACGACGCCCTTTCCGGGGGACGCAGCCAGTCCGTGCGGCCGAGGCGGTGCCAGAGCCAGCCCATCGCGCAGGCCACCAGCAGGCTCGCGACGAAACGGGCCAGGACCATCTCCGGGTTACCGGGGAAGGCCACGGCCGTCGCCGTCAGCACGATCGGGTTGATGGCGGGCGCGGAGAGGAGGAAGGCCAGGGCGGCGGCGGGGGTGACTCCTCGGCGGACGAGGGCTCCGGCGACCGGAACCGAGGCGCACTCGCAGCCCGGCAGTACCGCGCCCGCCGCGCCCGCGACCGGGACCGCGAGGGCCGGGCGTTTCGGCAGGGCCCGGGCGAAGAACGACGGTGGCACGAACACCGCGATCGCCGCCGACAGCAGCACGCCGAGCACCAGGAACGGCAGCGCCTGGACCATGACCGCCACGAAGACCGTCATCCAGCTCTGCATCACCGGTGCGGCCAGGGCCCCGCGGATCGGGTCCTGGAACATCACGGCCGTGACCAGCAGAAGGGTCAGCAGGAGGGCGGAGTTGAGGTGTCTGCCCTCGTCCCGGCCTCCCTGGCCCTCCCGGCCGTGGTCCGCCTCGGTGTCCCCGTGCTCGCCGCTCTCCCTCGGGACGGTCTTCGTGGTGGCCACGGGCCCGGTACCTCCGGTGGTGCGCATGGGCATGCATTGCCTCCCCTTCGGTACGGACGGGCGGGCCCGGGTGTTCACGCACCTCGGTTCCCTTCTGGAACCAGCCGTCCCGGTGAGGCAGTCTTCTCCCTTGTGGGGAGCGTTCCGAATCAAGGTCAGCCAGGTGAACCGGCCACGCACATGGTCGTATGCGGTGACGACGGGCTCGCCCATCGGCTGGCCGCCGAACTCCGGGGTGTCTACGGCGAACAGGTCACGCTCGTGGTGCCGCCGTCGGGGCGCCGGGTGCGGCAGCCGGTGGTCGGACGGGCCCGGGCCGCCTCGGCGGCGCTGTTCGACCGGGTCAGCGCGGCCGTCAACCGGGCGGGTACGGGCGGTGCCGAACCGGCCGCGACCGAACAGGTCGTGGAGGCCGCCGAGGTCACCGAGGCCGTGCTCACCGAGGTGGGGGCCGACCGGGCGGCGGCTCTGGCGCTCGTGTACGACGACGACGAGACCAACATCCGCGCCGCGCTCACCGCCCGCCGGATCAACCCGCGGCTGAGGCTCGTACTGCGGCTCTACAACCGGCGGTTGGGGCAGCACATCGAGGAACTCCTCGACCAGACGGCGGCCGTGGCCTCCGGGACGGGGCCGGGCGGCGGTTCGGGCCTCGACGCGTCGACGACCGTGCTGTCCGACGCCGACACGGCCGCGCCCGCGCTGGCGGCCACCGCCCTGGTCGGCACCAGCAAGGTCGTCCAGACGGAGGGTCTCGTCCTGCGCGCCGTGGAGCGACAGCCGCCGGGGCCGGGCGAGGTGGCCGACCCGGGTTTGTGCACGCTGGCGCTGCTGTCCGCGACGAGCAACGACCCGGCCGGTGCCGACGGTTCCGAGAGCAGCGGGGAGCACGGGCCTCAACTGCTGCCGGACGAGATGGCGGTGGCGTCCGCGACCGGGCGCGGGACCGTCGTCCTGGAGCAGGTGTCGTACTCCGGGCCCGCCCTGCCTTCCGGGCGGGGCGGTGGTGTGCCGCCGTTCGCCTCGCTGTTCTCGCGCCGGCTGCGGTGGTCGCTGGCGGGGCTGACCGGGTGCGTGCTCGCGCTCGCCGTCGCGTTCATGTTCGTGACCGATGAGCATCCGCTGTACGCCACGTACGTCACGCTCCTCGATCTCTTCGGCATCAACGATCCCGCGTACCACGAGTCGACCGGGCGGCAGATCCTGCAACTGCTCTCCGGGCTGGTCGGGTTGCTGCTGCTGCCGGTGCTGCTGGCCGCGGTGCTGGAGGCCCTGGGCACGTTCCGCAGCGCGTCCACGCTGCGCAAGCCTCCTCGGGGGCTCGGCGGGCACGTGGTGCTGCTCGGGCTCGGCAAGATCGGGACACGCGTGCTGACGCGGTTGCGGGAGCTGCACATTCCCGTGGTGTGCGTCGAGTCCGACCCGGAGGCCAGGGGGATGGCCACGGCGCGGCGGCTGCGGGTGCCGGTGGTGCTCGGGGATGTCACCCAGGAAGGGGTGCTGGAGGCCGCGAAGATCCATCGGGCGCACGCCCTCCTGGCGCTGACCAGCGCGGACACGACGAATCTGGAGGCCTCGCTGTACGCGCGGTCCGTGCGGCCCGATCTGCGGGTCGTGCTGCGGCTGTACGACGACGACTTCGCGACCGCCGTGTACCGGACGCTGCGGGCCGCGCATCCGTTCGCCCTCACCCGGAGCCGGAGTGTGTCGCATCTGGCCGCGCCCGCGTTCGCCGGGGCGATGATGGGGCGGCAGATTCTGGGGGCGATTCCGGTGGAGCGGCGGGTGCTGCTGTTCGCGGAGGTGGAGGTGGCCGGGCATCCGCAGTTGGAGGGCCGGACGGTGGCGGAGGCGTTCCGGGCGGGGGCCTGGCGGGTGCTGGCGCTGAATACTTCACCTCCTGGGCGGCGAGGGGATGACGAGCCGGAGGGTGAGGAGCGGGTGCCGGCTTCGGGGCTGGTGTGGGATCTGCCTCCTACGTATGTGCTGGGGGTTGGGGATCGGGTGGTGCTGGCGGCTACTCGGCGGGGGTTGGCGGAGTTGCTGGGGCGGAGGCGGCGGGAGCGGGCGGGGGCGTAGACGGGGGCGTAGACGCCGGTTCGCTGCGCGGCTCGGCGTGACACGTCACCCGGCGTCGGTGCTGAGGCCGGGGCGTGGCGCAACCCGGCGCAGCGGGGTGCCGCCCGCGCCCACCCGTGCCGCCCTTAGCGGCACGCATGCCCGCGGGAGGGGGCGGGGGGAACTGCGCGACCGGCCACCGGACGCCCGCAGCCGCCGGCACCTCGCGCACCCCCGAGCTACTGGGCGTTCGGCCGCTCCTTCAGGTACCGCTCCGCGAACTCCAGTTCCAGCCGCACCTGCTTGATCCGTTCGTCCACCACCAGTGAGCCGTGCCCGGCGTCGTAGCGGTACACCTCGTGGATCGCGTTGCGCTTCTCCAGGCGCTTGACGTAGTTCTCGATCTGGCGGATCGGGCAGCGGGGGTCGTTGACGCCGGCCGAGATGTAGACCGGGGCCTTGACCTGGTCGACGTAGGTCAGGGGCGAGGACGCCTCGAAGCGGTCGGGGACCTCCTCAGGGGTGCCGCCGAGGAGGGTGCGGTCCATCGCCTTCAGCGCTTCCATCTCGTCGTGGTACGCCGTGACGTAGTCGGCGACGGGGACCGCCGCGATGCCCAGGGTCCACGCGTCGGGCTGGACGCCGAGGCCGAGGAGGGTGAGGTAGCCGCCCCAGGAGCCGCCGGTGAGGACGATGCGGTCGGGGTCGGCGAGGCCGGAGGCGACGGCCCATTCGCGGACCGCGGCGATGTCCTCCAGTTCGATGAGGCCCACGCGGTGCTTCAGGGCGTCGGTCCAGGCGCGGCCGTAGCCCGTCGAGCCGCGGTAGTTGACGCGGACCACCGCGTAGCCGTGGTCGACCCAGGCCGCCGGGCCCGCCGCGAAGGAGTCGTTGTCGTGCCAGGTCGGGCCGCCGTGGATGTCGAAGACCGTGGGGAGCGGGCCGCTGGTGCCCTGCGGCTTCTGGACCAGGGCGTGGATGCGGCCGCCGGGGCCCTCCACCCACACGTCCTCCACCGGCACCGAGCCGGGTGACTTCATGCCGGGCGGGTCGAGCACGACACCGCCGGTCGTGGAGCGGAGCGCCGACGGTTCGGCGGCCGAGGACCACAGGTACTCCACGCTGCCGTCGGGCCGGGCCGTGGCGCCGGAGACCGTGCCGGGCGGGGTCGGGATCTCCGACAGGGCGCGGCTCGCCAGGTCGTAGCGGAACAGCTCGCTGCGGGCCTCGAAGCCGTGCACGATGAGCAGGCCGGTGCCGTCCGGGTACCACTCGGCGCTGACGTCGCCGGGAAGCTCCAGCGCCAGGTCCGTCTCCTCGCCCGTGGCCACGTCCCACACCAGGGGCTCCCAGCGGCCGCGTCGCTGGTGACCGATGAGGAGGCGGGTGTCGCCGTCGACGGGGGCGAAGCCGAGGACCTCCAGGCCGAGCTCGCGGGTACCGCCCTCGGTGTCGTCGAGGTCGGCGACCGGGGTGCCGTCGGGACGCAGGACGCGCAGGGCCGAGTGCATCGCGTCGCCGTGCTCGGTGTGCTCGACGGCGATGAGCGAGCCGTCGTGGGCGAGGTCGCCGACGCCGGCGGACTCGCGGTGCCGGTAGATCTCCACCGGGTCCTCGCCGGTGCGGACGAGGTGGATCGTCGTACCGTCCTCGTCCGTCGAGCGGCCGACGACCGCCGTGCGCCCGTCGCGGCCGAGGGCGAGGCCCGCCGGGTAGGAGGCCTCCAGCCCGGGGGCGGCCGGTTCGTCCTCGCCGCCGGCGAAGGGCTGGCGGCGCCAGACGCCGAACTCGTCGCCGTCCTTGTCGTCGAACCACCAGATCCACGCGCCGTCCGGCGACAGCACGCCGTCCGTCGTGCCGTTCGGCCGGTCCGTCACCTGGCGCTGGTGGCCCGTCGACCTGTCCCACGCGTACAGCTCGTACGTCCCTGTCGCGTTCGACACGAACAGGGAGCGGTCCGGAGCGTCCTCCGCCCAGTCGGGCAGGGACACCCGGGGCGCCCGAAAGCGCTTCTCCCAGTCCGGCATCCGCTCCTGCTGTCCCGCCTGTACCACTAGCTCGTGCTGGTCCCGCTGGTCCCGCGCATCGGACGCGTTGCTCTCAGTCATGACCCCATACTGCCCGCCTCGACCGACATCGCGCTGCCGAGGCCCCCAGCCTGTGGATAACCTCCACCTATCCCCCTTCCCGGCAGGTCAGGGCGGATTGTCAGTGGCTGTCTGCACACTGCTCGACATGACCGGTCTACGCAGGACCGTCGAGGGGTTCCGGGCCGCGGCCGAGGTCCGGGCCTCGGTGCGGGACGAGACGCCCGAGGATCCGTCGCGGCGGGCCGACGGCCGCATATCCACGGTCACCGCTTTCCGACCCGGGGTCTGCGACACCCCGGCATGACGAGAGCCCCCGGCCGGACCGGGAGCACCGGCCGGGCGCCGCCGGTCCGCGCCCACCCCGCAGGCCGGACCCTTCGGGCAGCCCCGTACCTTTGGGGTGTGTACCGGTTTCTGCTGACGCCCCGATGGTGGGGGATCAACGTCTTCGTGCTGTTGTCCATCCCCTTCTGCATCTTCATGGGGTCCTGGCAGCTGGGCCGGTTCGAGGACCGTGTGCAGGACCACCGCACCGCGACCGAGCAGGTCGCCGAGGCGCGGAGCGAGGCGCCCCGGCCGCTCGCGAAGATGCTGCCGGTGACCAAGGCGACGTCCGGCAAGCAGGTCACCGCGACCGGCCGCTACGGCAAGCAGCTGCTGGTGCCGGGCCGGGAGCTCGACGACAAGCGGGGCTACTACGTCCTGACGCTGCTGCGCACCGGCTCGGGCGAGGCGCTGCCGGTCGTCCGCGGCTGGCTGCCCGGCTCACCGGACGCGGCCCGGGCCCCCGCCCCGCCCACCGGTGAGGTCACGGTCACGGGGGCGCTCCAGGCGTCCGAGAGCCCGGGCGACAACGGCGTCAGCGCGCAGGGCGGGCTGCCGTCCGGGCAGACCGGGGCGATCAGCGCGGCGTCCCTGATCAACCTGGTGCCGTACGACGTGTACGACGCGTGGGTCACGCTCGCCGAGGGCGACTCGGGCATGAAGGCGGTGCCCGCGAGCGCCCCGCCGGACTCGGGGCTCGACCTGAAGGCGTTCCAGAACCTCGGCTACACCGCCGAGTGGTTCGCCTTCGTCGGATTCGTGATCTTCATGTGGTTCCGGCTGCTGCGGCGCGAGGTGGAGTTCGCCCGGGACGCGGAGCTGGGCCTGGTCCCGGGCGAGGAAGAGCAGAACGAAGAAGAGCTGGACGAGAAAGAGCGGCGGGCGCCGGCCGTCTGACCGCGGCATCGGCTGTCTGACCGCGGCACCGGCCGTCTGACCGCGCCCTGGTGCTCTACGCGCCCGGCAGCACGCCCGTCCAGTACACGGTCCCCGCGCACGCGTTGGACACCGTGACCGAGCTCGCGCCCGAGCCCGTACCCGGCGTGTACGTCACCGCCACGCTGCCGTCGGCCGTGCCCTCCTCCGTGGCCAGCTGCGGGGCCGTGCCCGTCTCGCCGCCGGTGGAGGTGCCGCCCGTCTCCGTCGTGTCGCCCGTCTGGGTGGGTTCGGGGCTGGGGTCGCCGGGGCCGCCGACGCTGCCGCCGGGGGTGGGGCAGGTCTCCGTGGGGACCCAGGCGAACTTCACGTCGTAGGCGGCTCCGGGCTCCAGCACCAGCTGGGCGGCCTCCAGGGACGGGTCGGGCAGGCCCGCCGCCGCGTCCCCGGCCGCGTGCCGGGCGGTGCTGACCTTGCTGATGTCGGCCGCGCCCTGCGGCAGCGCGCTCACCGAGCCGGGGCCGGTGACCGTACAGCTCGCCGCGGAGACGTTGGTGACGCGGAAGGAGCCGTAGACCGCGCCCGTGGAGTCGGGGGCGGCGCTGCTTCCGGCGGCGGGGCCGAGCTGGGCCGCGGTGCACGCCGCGATGCCGGCGGCGGTGGTGGAGGAGGGGTCGGCGCCCTGGGTCGCGCCGGCGGCGGCGCCGCCGGTGCCCTTGTCCTTGTCCTTCTCCTTCTTGTCGCCCTTTTGCTTGCCCTCGGTCTTGCCGGAGGAGTCGCCCGTAGCGCTCTCTCCGCCGTCCGGTCCCTTGCCCTCGCTCGCGCCGCCCTGGGTCTCGGAGGCGTGGCCGATGGCGGACGGGTTGGCGTCGGAGCCGGTGGAGTTGGAGACGTGTACGAGCGCGGGGACCGCCGTGCCGACGAAGAGGAAGGCGGCGGCCATGCCTACGACGGCCTGCCGCTTGCGGGTCCGCCGCTGGGGCACCGCCTTGCGGAGGTACTCCAGCGTGCCGTCGCGCGGTTCCACCTCCTGCACCACTTGGTGCAGCATCGAGCGCAGGTCCAGCTCGTCCGAGTCGAACCCCTTGGGGCTCTGGTCGTCGGGGCCGTGGTTCACAGTTGCGTTCCCAGCGTGCGATTGCTTCGGATCTTGCCCGTGCGGCCTGGTCGGCTCGTGCCGGCCGGGCCCGTCACGGCCCGCGCTGTCCGGGGTGCTCATGCCGACGCCTCCATGGCCAGCCGGAGCGCCGCGATGCCGCGCGAGCCGTACGCCTTGACCGAGCCCAGGGATATGCCGAGGGTCTCGGCGACCTGCGCCTCGGTCATGTCCGCGAAGTAGCGCAGCACCAGCACCTCGCGCTGGCGGCGCTGCAGCCCCTTCATCGCCTTGATGAGGGAGTCGCGCTCCAACTGGTCGTAGGCGCCTTCCTCGGCACTGGCCATGTCGGGCATGGGCTTCGACAACAGCTTCAGGCCGAGTATGCGGCGGCGCAGCGCGGAACGCGAGAGGTTGACGACCGTCTGCCGCAGGTAGGCCAGGGTCTTCTCGGGGTCGCGGACCCGCTTGCGGGCCGAGTGGACCCGGATGAAGGCCTCCTGGACGACGTCCTCGCAGGAGGCGGTGTCGTCGAGGAGGAGGGCGGCGAGACCCAGCAGCGAGCGGTAGTGCGCGCGGTAGGTCTCGGTGAGGTGGTCGACGGTGGTGCCGGCCGCCGCCTCGTTCTCGGCACCGTCGCGCTGGTTCGGTATGCGGGCCGGCCGCGCCGCGGGCACGGGCGCGATCACCGGCATGCCACCGGGCGTACCGGCCATGCGGGGTCGTAGAGCCGCCGGACGGGGCGGTCGGAGGACCGTGCCGCGTGCCGAACTGAAGTCGAGTACCTCTGCCACGCCTGTTGGACACGCTCACCCCGGTGAGGGTTGTACGTGCCGGGCGTCACTTTCACGCCGACCGTCGCCGTGGACGGTCTACCCGCGTCAGGCTGCACAACAGATGGTGCGTCAAATGCCCTCATGCGTCCCGCTCTTCCCCTATGTCCAATTATGAACGGACGTCCCCACGCCCGGTTCCAGGCGTCCCCACGCCTGATGAAGCGCTTGCGGCCGAAGGGCGACCGCAAAGACGCTCCCCGCCCTCCGCACGGTTGCGGAGGACGGGGAGATAAATCCTCTGATGCCGAAGCGCCCTGGACAAGTGGTCCGGACCATCGATCAGCTCACATGTCGTACACAGATCCTACAAACCGCCTACGACACAGACAGCTCGGCGGCCACCACCTCGGCGATCTGCGCGGTGTTGAGCGCGGAGCCCTTGCGCAGGTTGTCCCCGCACACGAAGAGTTCGAGCGCCGTGGGGTCGTCCAGCGCCCGCCGCACCCGGCCGACCCAGGTCGGATCGGTGCCGACGACATCGGCGGGGGTCGGGAACTCCCCGGCCTCCGGGTTGTCGAACAGCACGACACCGGGCGCCGTGGCGAGGATCTCGCGGGCCCCCTGGACGGTGACCTCGCCCTCGAAGCGGGCGTGCACGGTCAGCGAGTGCGTGGTGATCACCGGCACCCGGACACAGGTGACGGCCACGGGCAGCTCGGGCAGGCCGAGGATCTTGCGGGACTCGTCCCGGACCTTCAGCTCCTCGGAGGACCAGCCGTCGTCGCGTGCCGAACCGGCCCAGGGCACGACGTTCAGCGCGACCGGCTCCGGGAACGGCCCGGTGTCGTCGCCGACGGCCCGCCGTACGTCACCGGGGCCGGCGCCCAGCTCCGTGCCGGCGACCAGGGACAGCTGCCGCCGCAGGGTGGCCACGCCCTCCCGCCCGGCGCCGCTGACCGCCTGGTACGAGGAGGCGACGAGCTCACGCAACCCGAACTCGGCGTGCAGCGCGCCCAAGGCCACGATCATGGAGAGCGTCGTGCAGCTGGGGTTGGCGATGATCCCGCGCGGCCGCATCCGCACGGCGTGCGGGTTGACCTCGGGCACGACGAGCGGCACGTCCGGGTCCATCCGGAACGTGCCGGAGTTGTCGACGACCACCGCGCCCTTGGCGACCGCGAGCGGCGCCCACCGCTCGGCGACCTCGTCGGGGACGTCGAACATGGCGACGTCGACCCCGTCCAAGGCCTCCTCGGTGAGCGCCATGACCTCGGTCTCCTCGCCGCGCACGGCCAGCTTGCGACCGGCCGAGCGGGGGGAGGCGATCAGCCGGATCTCGCCCCAGACGTCGGCCCGCTGGGACAGGATCTGGCGCATGACCGTGCCGACGGCCCCGGTCGCGCCCACCACGGCAAGCGTCGGACGCCCGGACCTGCCGGTCCGGGCGTCCTGTCGGAGGTGGGCCATCAGCGGCCGGTGCCTCCGTAGACGACAGCCTCGTCGCTGTCGGAGTCGAGCCCGAAGGCGGTGTGCACGGCGCGGACGGCCTCGGGTACGTCGTCGGCGCGCGTGACGACCGAGATGCGGATCTCGGAGGTCGAGATCAGCTCGATGTTCACCCCGGCGTCGGACAGCGCGCCGAAGAAGTCGGCCGTGACACCCGGGTTCGTCTTCATTCCGGCGCCGACCAGGGAGATCTTGCCGATCTGGTCGTCGTAGCGCAGCGAGTCGAAGCCGATGCCGGCCTTGTTCTTCTCCAGCGCGTCGATGGCCTTGCGGCCGTCGGTCTTCGGCAGCGTGAAGGAGATGTCCGTCAGGCCCGTGGAGGCCGCGGACACGTTCTGCACGACCATGTCGATGTTGAGCTCGGCGTCGGCGATCGTGCGGAAGATCGAAGCCGCCTCGCCCGGCTTGTCCGGCACACCGACGACGGTGACCTTGGCCTCGGAGGTGTCGTGCGCGACACCGGAGATGAGAGCCTGCTCCACCTGCTTCTCCCCTTGCTGCTGCTTCTTCTGAACGACTGGCTCGTTGCTGACCCACGTGCCCTGGAGTCCGCTGAAGCTGGACCGGACGTGGATCGGGATGTTGTACCGGCGGGCGTACTCCACGCAACGGTGGAGCAGCACCTTCGATCCGGACGCCGCCAGTTCGAGCATGTCCTCGAAGGAGATCCAGTCGATCTTCCGGGCCTTGGTCACCACGCGCGGGTCGGCGGTGAACACGCCGTCGACATCCGTGTAGATCTCGCAGACGTCGGCGTCGAGGGCGGCGGCGAGAGCCACCGCCGTGGTGTCGGAGCCGCCGCGGCCGAGGGTGGTGATGTCCTTGGTGTCCTGGCTGACGCCCTGGAAACCGGCCACGATCGCGATGTTGCCGTCGTCCACCGAGTTCTTGATCCGGCCCGGCGTGACATCGATGATGCGCGCTTTGTTGTGGACCGAGTCGGTGATGACACCTGCCTGGCTTCCGGTGAACGACTGGGCCTCGTGGCCCAGCTTTTTGATCGCCATGGCCAGCAACGCCATGGAGATCCGCTCTCCGGCCGTCAGCAGCATGTCGAGCTCGCGCCCGGCAGGCATCGGGGATACCTGCTCGGCGAGATCGATCAGCTCGTCCGTCGTGTCGCCCATCGCGGAAACCACGGCAACCACCTGGTGGCCGTTCTGCTTCGCTTCCACGATTCGCTTGGCGACGCGCTTGATGCCCTCGGCATCGGCTACGGAGGAGCCTCCGTACTTCTGCACGACAAGGCCCACGTGCGCTCCTCGCTCAATCCGTCTCTATCCGCTCATACGCATTCGTACCGCGGTCGGCTCAGTCTAACGAGCGTCCGAAAATCCCCTCCGCGATATCGCATGGTGAGATTTCCGGGGTACTCGTTCAGAGCTGCTCATGCCCACCTGGACACAGGCCACGCGAGAAAGTGCCCGGCGTCACAATCGTCCGTCGACCGGCCCCGGTAAGCCAACTTTCAAGCACTAGGGTTCGGCTGTGCGTGTACTCCTGGTGGAAGACGATGAGCCGGTCGCCGAATCCCTGCGCCGTGGGCTGAGGCGCTACGGCTTCGAGGTCGAGTGGGTGACCACGGGCGCGGCGGCGCTGCGGCACGAGGGCCCCTACGACGTCGTCCTGCTGGATCTCGGCCTGCCCGACACCGACGGCCTGGACGTCTGCAAGGCGCTGCGCGAGCGCGGCGACGTCCCGATCATCGTGATCAGCGCCCGCAGCGACGAGACGGACCGGGTGGTGGGCCTGGAGCTCGGCGCGGACGACTACGTCTCCAAGCCGTTCGGCGTCCGGGAGGTCATCGCCCGGATACGAGCGGTCATGCGCCGCACGCAGGCCCGTACGCCCGGGCCGGGCGCCCCGGCCGGCGGCCCCGACCGCTACGGCACGCGCCTGACGATCGACCGCAAGGCCGCCCGGGTACGCCTCGACGGCGAGGAGGTGGCCCTCGCGCCCAAGGAGTACGACCTGCTGGCCTTCCTCACCGAGGAGCCCGGGGCGCTGATGTCGCGCGAGCAGATCATGGAAGCGGTCTGGGACGCCAACTGGTTCGGGCCGACCAAGACGCTCGACGTGCACGTGGCGGCGCTGCGGCGCAAACTCGCCGGAGCGATCGCGATCGAGGCGGTGCGCGGGGTCGGCTTCCGGCTGGAGATCGTCAAGGACGGGCTGGAGATCGTCAAGGACGTCGGGACCTCATGAACCGGCAGCTCATCCGGAGCTACATCCTCCTGGTCGCGGTGGCCATCTTCCTGTTCACGGTGCCGGTCGCGTTCACCCTCACCAAGCAGCTGCGGGACGACACCAGGCAGTCCGTCCTGCGCGAGGCGAACACGATGGCACTGCTGCTGAGCAACGGCACCGGCGCCTCGTGCGAGGCCCTGACCGAGGTGGCCAGGGCGTACGGCGACGTACAGGCGACCCCCACCGCCTCCTGCGACCCGAAGCTGCCGGAGCCCGCCGCGGACGAGGCGCTGACCCGGGCCCTGGAGAAGAACGAGGTGACGACGGACTGGGGGTCCGACTTCGTCTGGGGCGAGCACCTGGAGGTCACCGTCCCCGCGCGGAGGGACGCGGCCGTGCGGATCGTCTACTCGACCTCGGACATGACCAGGCGGCTCTGGCAGATCTGGGGCTTCCGGGCCGGGCTCGCGGTGGTCGTGCTCGCGGCGGCCGCCGCGATCGGCGCGTTCGCCGCCCGCCGCATCACCCGGCCGCTGCGCCAGCTCAACGACATGGCCAGCAAGTTCAGTGACGGCGACCTGACCGCCCGCTCCCCGGTGACCGGGCCGCCGGAGACCCAGACCCTCGCCCGCACCCTCAACCAGGGCGCGGAACGCCTGGACACGCTGATCGCCGCCCAGCGCATCTTCGTGGCGGACGCCTCCCACCAGCTGCGCACCCCGCTCACCGCGCTGCGGCTGTCCCTGGACAACATCGCGGACGGCGTGGACGACGCGTTCGTGCACGAGGACGTGGAGCAGGCGACGGCCGAGGTCGTCCGCATGAGCCGCCTGGTCAACGGGCTGCTGGTGCTGGCCCGGGCCGAGGCCAAGGTGACGGCGGCCGAGCCGCTCCCGCTGATGGACCTCGTGCGGGAACGGCTCGCCGTGTGGAGACCGGCCGCCGACGAGCGCGGAGTCACCATCGCGCTCAGGGGGAGTGCCGACGGCCGGCCGTCTGTGCTGGCCAGCCCCGGTCATCTGGACCAGATGCTGGACAACGTGCTCTCCAACGCCCTGGAGGTGTCACCGGACGGCGGGACGATCACCGTCCGCGTGGACCCCGGGGGCGATGTGGTGGGGGTGTCGGTCCTGGACGAGGGGCCCGGCATGTCGGACGCCGAGAAGTCCCGCGCCTTCGACCGGTTCTGGCGCGGCCAGGGCCTGACCGGGAAGTCCGGTTCGGGCCTGGGTCTCGCCGTCGTCCGGCAACTGGCGACGGACGACGGCGGAACCGTGGCGCTCACCGACGCCCCGGGCGGCGGCCTGTGCGTGACGATCACGCTACGGGCGGCGCCCCACCGTGCCGGTGGCTGAGGCCCCTTCAGGTGCTCACCCCTCGGGCATCTTCGAGGAGTGGTGGTTCACGATCAGCCACGTGCCGTCCGGCTGCTTCTCGTAGGCGTAGGTGTAGCGCGCCTTGACGTCGCTCTTCTCCCCCGACTCCGGGTCGGTGAGCGCGAACTCGTACACACCCGTGTCGATCACGCTGTTCCGGTCGAGGACGTTGACGACGGACTCGATCTTCTTCCCGTGCGGCTTGTTCTTGAGGAAGTGCTCGAAATAGTCGACGATCTCGGCTCTGTCGGTACGCACGTTGTCGGAGACGGTCGGCAGCAGGACCGCGTCCTTCGCGTACAGGTCGGCGACCTTCTTCGGGTCACCCGTCCGCAACGCGCGGTTCCAGTTGTCGAACAGCCCGAGCACCTGCGCCTTGGTGACCGGCTTGGCGTGCTGCCTGCCCTTGCCCCCGGAGTCGGCACCGGCGACCCCGGCACCGGCGGCGAAGGTGCCGGCGGCGACGACGGCCACAGCGGTGGCGACGGCGACGCGCTTGCGTATGGACGTGGCTGCGGGACGGCGGGTCATGTTCATCTCCGGTGGGATCGAGTGGAGTTGCTGAGGTGACTCCAGACTCGCGTTTCGCCGGTTAGGGCCCGTGCAGCGGACGTACAGGGGAGATGCAGGATGCCCCCAACTCTCACCGCCTCCCCCGTACCGCCCGGATCACCTCGGCCAGGGCGGCCAGAATCCTGGCCCGGTCCTCGGACTCGGTTCCGTCGAGCGCGGAACGCACGAACAGCACGGACGCCAGGGCGACGATCAGCAGGGTGAGGACGCTGCACACGCACAGGGCGGCAACGAGAAGCGGATCCATTGCGGCTCCTTCGAGGGCCTCGGGACGGCGGGAACGTCCACGAAGGTGCCGGGAGGGACCGGCCGCCGAGTCGGGCAATCTGCGCGATCGGGCGTTGCTCCGCAGGTCAGCTCGGTAGCTTGGAACTTTCCGAGTCGGCCGAGTCGCCCGACTCGGAACCATCGGGGGCGGCGCGAGCACACGGGTACGGGGGCCATGAAGGAACCACACACCTACTGGACGGAACTGGCCAGGCTGCTGCAGCTGGCCGAGAAGCCCGACCCGGCCGCCGTGCACGCGGAGATCCGGGCAGTCCTGGCCTCCCCCCGTGGGGCCCCGTCGGACAGCAGCGTCGCGGACTGGGTGGAGATGCGCAGAGTCCCCCGCTCCGACGCACGAGTGGTGCTCTTCGTCGCCGCCCTGGAGAGCATCGCGCGCCGGAGGAACCCGGCCCTGCGCATCCCGACGAAGGAACACTGGCGCACCCTGGCGGCGCGGGCACGCGCGGAGCGCGGCAAGGGCAACGGGCTCACCGGCCCGGGTGTTCCTCCCCCCGCCATGTCCCGTACCTCCGGAGCCCGGCCGTGCTGGCGGGAGGACGTCACGGGCTCCCCGGCCTGGCGGCTGATGGGGCCGGGCGCGACGGAGCAGGCCGAAGCCCTCAAGGCACAGGCCCGAAGAACCGCCGACCGGCTGGCGGAGCTGTACGACGAGGCGCGGGCGGAGCTCGCCGACGACCCCTGGCACGACGTCCACTTGGCCCGGCGGATCTCCCGCTGGACGAACTGGCTCATAGGCCTGCTCCGGAGCGGCGGCACGGTCCTCGTCTCCCCCGCCGAGGCCACCCTCATCGCCCTGCTCCCCTTCCTCCATCAGGCGCACCGGGCACGGACGGCGGCCGAACTGTCCCGCGTCGGTCCGACGGACCTCGGGCAGCGGACCGCGCCGGACGAGGAACGGCGGCTGTACGAGGTGCTGCTGGCCGGCAATGAACGGCTCGTCCGGCGGGCGGAACTGGGTGCGCTGAAGGACCGCCCCGACGGGCGGCGCGAGATCGGATGGTGGCTGTTCCACCAGTGGGCGGGACGGCAGCCGGGGCGGCTCACGGAGTTCCTGTCGGCGGTGGGCGCCGAGGGCACCGGCCTCGAGGCCGTACTCGACCCGGAGCTCCTGGCGCGCCTGCTGGGCTCCGCCCACTCCGGACCCAACGAGTTGTTCGACACCGCCCGCCCGGACCATCTGCGCGAGTACCCCTACCAAGTGGACTTCGACGGCCGGGACTTCCAGGACGTGCGGGAACGGCTGGTGGGAGCCCTCTTCGCCGTCGCACACGGCATGGCGATCGAGGCCACGGACCTCTCGTCGGTGATCATCCGGCACGTGGGCGTTCCCGACCCCCTCGACCCGGCGAGGCTCCTCGCCACGGTGGACAAGGCCTCCTGGCAGCCGCGTGGGGAGGGAATCGGGCTCAGGGCCGGCTGCGGCCATCCCGCCGTGGTGGCCGCCCTCACCGAGCACACCCACCGGCTGGAGTCCCTGCTGCGGTCCGTGCGGCGGGCGGTGGCGCCCGGCTTCGACGCGCTGCCCCTGTACACGGGTGCCGAGGAGGTCCGTGAAGTCGACACCGCGGGCAAGGCCGTTCCCGTCGGCGGTGTCATCCGCTTCCGGCTCGACGAGGAACGCGTCCAGGAACTCCTCATGGGGGAGAACCTCTACCGCGACCGGTCCCTCGCCATCCGCGAGCTCTACCAGAACGCCCTGGACGCCTGCCGCTACCGCCGGGCCCGGTCCCAGGCCGCCGAGAGCGTCAGCGGGTACCGGGGACGGATCGACTTCACCCAGGGGTACGACAAGGACGAAAACCGGCACTACCTGGAGTGCAGGGACAACGGCGTCGGCATGGACGAGGTCACCCTGTCGGAGGTGTTCTCGCAGGCCGGCGTACGTTTCACGGATCTTCCGCGGTTCCAGGAGGAACGGCAGGAGTGGCAGAGCCGTGGCGTCACCATGCATCCGAACAGCCGGTTCGGCATCGGCGTGCTCAGCTATTTCATGCTCGCCGACGAGATCCGGGTGACCACCTGTCACATGAACGGTGCCGACGGCCGCTTACGCGAGATCACGGTCCTGATCAGCGGCCCCGGCCACTACTTCCGGGTCCGGCCCACCGGCCGTGCGGGATCCATCGGCACCACGGTCCGCCTGTATCTGCGGGACGACGACAAGGCGCCCTCCTGTGTCAGGGAGTTGCGCAGGCTCCTGGGCATCGCGGAGTTCGCGACCACCGCCCGGCAGGGCGGGCAGACCGTGACGTGGGAACCCGGTGCGCCGCGCCCCCGGGAGGCACTCGGGCTGCGAACCGACGGCTTCGAGGCCCACGGCCGCCTGGTCTCCTGGCCTGCCGGACCCGACGGGGCGGACGGCCAGGTCGTCTGGTGCCGGTACGGAGGAGGCGTCCTGGTCGACGGGATCCACACCGAACCCCGGGTACGGCGAGGCGTGCTGACCGATCCGGGCGATACGCGCCGGCTGCGCGGTGCCGTGGTCAACCTCACCGGCAGGACCCGGCCCCGCCGGCTCTCCGTGGACCGCACGGAGATCCTCGACACCGACGTCTGCGCGGACGTGGAGTCCCTGCTCAGGGCCGCGCTGCCGGCGCTCCTCGCGGCCAACCCCCCGCTTCTGGACGCCGAGTGGCTCGCCGAGATCGCGGGCCACAGTCCCCGGCTCGCCGACCTCGTGACGGAGGCGGCGGGCGCGGCCGGGTACGAGATGGAACTCCACGGCCATCGGTCGGCCATGGCCGCCACCGGGTTCTTCCCCCTGGACATCCTGACCGTCCACCAGCGCGACTCCACCCTCAGGGACTACGCGGCGGCCCTCGGCGAAACCCCGGCCGGGAGAGTGGGCGGCACCATGGACGACCGCATCCTGCTCTGGCGGCTGCTCGCCCACCGGCCCAACGCCGAGCTGACGGCACTCGCGGCGGTCGTTCCGGAGTTGGAACAGGTGGAGCGGGTGCTTCCCGCGCTTCCGTCCGACGTCCTCGCGTGCACCCCTGTCCTCGATGTCTGGAACGAGCGCCACTGGCCCTTCCGGGACATCGAGAGCGACCTGGCCGCTCCGGGGCACGCGCTGTTCCTGGCCGGCATCCGTGGGATCACCTACCGCGAGGCCGTGGAGCGCATGCGGGACCTGCGCCTGGCGACACCGAGCCCCACCGAGGAGGATCCCCTCGTCGACGAGATCAACCTCGCGCTCCTCAGCAGTAACCTGACTCCTCCACTCCCCCGCTCTCGTGGTTCGCTGTCGTCCTGGTTCCGCGGCGTCGGCACAGTGCCCCCGGGGCACCTGCTCAAGGCCCGTGTCGAGTTCGGCATCAGTCTCGGTGAGGCCGCCCGGCGCATGAGGGCGTTCGGACTCACCGTCCCGGAACCCGACCCGTCGGCGGAGGACCTGGACGAGCGGGCACTCGTCCTGCTCAGCCGTGACCTCAACGGCCGCAGCCCCTGGCTCGGAGTCCGCCGACCAGTGGCTCCCGGGCACCTCCTCAAAGCTCACCGCGAGCTCGGCATCGGCCTCGGCACCGCCGTCCAGTGGCTGAGGTGGTTCGGCTTCACCGTCACCGCGGACGTTCCCCTGCTGGAAGCCGCGGACGACAAGACACTTCGTCTGGTCAGCCACCAGCTGCGCGGGAAGGATCCGCTGGACCCCGAAGAGCCGGTTCCCCTCGGCCATGTGCTGCATGCCGCAGCCGAGTTGGAGCGGACGGTGCCCGACGTCGCACGGGACCTGCGGGCCCTCGGCTTCCGTCCGGAACTCGCCCCCGCCCGGGAAGAGCAGGCCGACGACTTCCTCCGGCGGAGCACGGAATGGGGGTGGGGCGCCCGTGAGTGGCGAAGCCTCGGCGAGAAGGACGCGATCCCGCCCGGCGTACTGGCCCGCGCCTCATCCGCGCGGGACGTGCCCCCGCCCGAGATGGCCCGGTGTATCGAGGCGCTGGGACTCCCCACACCCTCCGCGCTGCCGGACCGGGCGAACGACACGGACGTGGTGCTCCTCAGCGCCCACGCCAACGCCAAGGCCCCCTGGATCCGGGCGGACGATTCCATGACGGTCCATCAGGTGGCCAGGGCGTCGATCAAGACCGGACTCCCGCCGGCGGAGGTGGCGTCCCGGCTGCGCGCCTACGGTCTCGTACCACCGGACATCTCCTTCCCTCCGAGCGCCGAGCCCAAGGACGACATCCTGCTCGAGGTGGTGCGGCACCCCGGGACCTCCGGGGAGCCGCTCTCCCCGGACCGGCCGGTGTCGGTACACCACGTGGTCCTGAAGTCCGGCGGCCTCGGCATGCCCCCGCGGGCCGTCGTCGACCGTCTCGCCCAGTACGGGCTGATCGCTCCGCTCGAGGCGGCACCGGAGGACGCCTACGCGTTCGACCACTATCTCCTCGGCATGGACGACGAGACCAAGCAGCCGCTCGACGAAGGCCGGCCCGTGCCCCTGCACCATCTGGTCGCCGTCGCCCCGAGGCTGTCCAAGAAACCCCACGAGATCGCGGAACGACTGTCCGCGTTCGGTTTCCGGGTCCCCGAGGACCGGATCGGCCTGCTGGACGAGACCGACCACCAAATCTCCCGGCTGAAACCCGCCCCGGGCAAGCGCACCCCGCCCGCCGTCCTCGGCGAGCCGATCTCCGACTTTCTGTACATCGCCCGCCACTTCGGCCTGCCCGCCCGGGAACTCGTGGAGCGGCTGGAACGACTGGACGTCGATCTCCAGCGCGTCCGCGCCGCCGTCCGCGCCGCGCTGCCCGACGTACCCGGCCTGGTCATGGCGCGGGAGCCGGGCACCGACCGGCCGGCCGAGGCTACTTGACCTCGCGCATCCCCAGCGGCCCCGCGATCTCCTCCACCATGACCCGGCCCGCCTCGAATTCCAGCGTGTCGTCGCCCATGCCCTGGTCCGTGTCCAGGCCGTCGAGTTCGGCGAGGGGCTGGTTGAGGCGGACGTGGGCGAGGACCGACTGGAGGGCGCGGAGGGTCGCGGAGGCGGTGGAGCCCCAGTTGGAGAAGTAGGAGAACTGCCACCACCACAGGGCCTCCGTGGTGCGGCCCGCGCGGTAGTGGGCCATGCCGTGGCGCAGATCCGTGATGACGTCCGTGAGGTCGTCGGAGATCCGGGCCGGGACCGGGGCCTTGCGGGGCTCGTAGGGGTCGAAGACCTCGGAGTAGATGTCGATCGGGTCGAGGAGGCGGGCCAGGTTCTCGCGGAGTTCGTCGACGTCCGGCTCGGGGCCCGAGTCGGGCTCGTAGCGCTCGTCCGGCACGATGTCCTCGTGCGCGCCGAGCCGGCCGCCGGCCAGGAGGAGCTGGGAGACCTCCAGGAGGAGGAAGGGCACGGCCGATTCCGGCTCGTCGCCCTTCGCGACCTCCGTGACGGCGACCAGGAAACTCTCGACCTGGTCCGCGATCTGGACCGCGAAGTCGTCCGGGTTCTGGTCGGTCGCGTGCAGCGTGGCGTCAGACATCTAGGAGTCGTCTCCCCTCGAAGGCGCGGCCGAGGGTGACCTCGTCCGCGTATTCCAGGTCGCCACCCACCGGGAGGCCGCTGGCCAGGCGGGTGACCTTCAGGCCCATGGGCTTGATCATGCGGGCGAGGTACGTCGCTGTCGCCTCGCCTTCGAGATTCGGATCCGTGGCGAGGATCAGCTCGGTGACCGTGCCGTCGGCGAGCCGGGCGAGCAGCTCCCTGATGCGCAGGTCGTCGGGCCCCACCCCGTCGATCGGGCTGATCGCGCCGCCGAGGACGTGGTACCGGCCCCGGAACTCACGCGTCCGCTCGATCGCCACGACGTCCTTCGGCTCCTCGACCACGCAGATGACGGCGGGGTCGCGCCGGGTGTCGCGGCAGATGTTGCACAGCTCCTCCTGCGCGACGTTGCCGCAGGTCGCACAGAAGCGGACCTTCGCCTTGACCTCCATGAGGGCCTGGGCGAGGCGCCGTACGTCCGTCGGTTCGGCCTGCAGGATGTGGAAGGCGATCCGCTGGGCGCTCTTGGGACCGACGCCGGGCAGCCGCCCCAGCTCGTCGATCAGGTCCTGGACCACGCCTTCGTACAACGGACTGCCCTTCCTGGGACTTCGGGTTCTTCGGGGTCGTTCGTCGCGTACGGCCTTTCCGTACGTACGGTAGTTGTCCGCCGCCCGTCCGAGGAAGGCGGCGGGCGTCTCAGAACGGCAGACCGGGGATGCCGCCGCCGCCCAGACCCTGCGCGAGCGGGCCCAGCTTCTGCTGCTGGAGGGCCTGCGCGTTCTCGTTGGCCGCCTGGACCGCCGCCACGACCAGATCGGCCAGGGTCTCGGTGTCGTCGGGGTCGACCGCCTTCGGGTCGATCTTCAGGGCGCGCAGTTCGCCGGCGCCGGTGACGGTCGCGGTCACCAGGCCACCGCCCGCCTGCCCGTCGACCTCCGTCTGCGCCAGCTCCTCCTGTGCCTGCGCCAGGTCCTGTTGCATCTTCTGGGCCTGCTGGAGCAACTGCTGCATGTTGGGCTGGCCACCACCGGGAATCACGATCAGCTCCTTGCTCGGTACGGGTTTTCCCGTTCGGCACGAGCCTACGTGGTCAGGCCTGCCGTCGCCCCAGCACTCTTTCGAGTGAGTCCCCCTCGCGCCCTATACCGGATCAAGGAATACTTCCGGGCGGAAAAGTGGCGAAAGCTGCGTCTTCGCCACCCATTGGGGGGTAGGAAGGGTCCGGCGCGTCAGGTGGGTCGTCCGTCGCGCAGTGTGATTCGGCGTGAACCGCGCGTGGTCGTACAGGGTCGTACATGGTCGTTCGTGGTCAGTAGGGAGTGCCGGGTGGGTCAGCCGGAGATGCAGCCCGAGGTGCCGCCTCAGGACGGACGGGGCGAGGGGGCGACCCGGCCGCGGCCGGGCGATCTGACCGGGCGGGCCTTTCCGCTCGGGGACTGGGGCGAGCCGGCGGCCCGGCTGGACGAGCTGTACCGGTGGGTGGAGCGCGGGGCGCTGCGGACGGCGGCCTGGTATCTCGAGGACCGGGTGTGGAAGCGGCGGTGCGCGCGGGTGCTGCGCTGCGGGGCCGCGGCGGGGGCGGTCACCGGCGTCGCGCTGCCCCTGCTGGATCTGACCGGTGCCGTGGGCGGGGTCGCGCCCTGGGGGTGTCTGGCGCTGCTGCTGGGGGTGGCGTGTGTGGCCGCCGACCGGTATTTCGGGGTGACGTCGGGCTGGATGCGGGACGTGGCTACCGCGCAGGCCGTGCAGCGGCGGCTGCAGGCGCTGCAGTTCGACTGGGCGGTGGAGTGTGTGCGGGAGGTGCTGGGGCCCGCGGAGGGGACGGCCGGTGAGGCCGCCGAGCGGTGCCTCGCGGTGCTGCGGAGGTTCACCGAGGACATGAGTGAGCTGGTCCGGGTGGAGACCGGGGACTGGATGGGCGAGTTCCGGGCCGGGGGTGCGCCGGTGGGGGTGCAGGCGGTGGTGTTGTCCGGTGGGGGGCGGGGGGCTGAGGTGGGGGGTGTGAACGGGCGGTTCTCCGTGCCGCCGGCGGGGGGTGCGCGGCCGAACATGCCTCGGCAGCGGCCGCCGGAGCCGCGGTGACCGGTGCTCGGGGTTGTGGCTGGGGGCGGGTGGGTGCGCAGCCCGGCGTTGCGGGGTGCCGCTGCGCCCACCCGTGCCGCCCCCAGCGGCACGCATGCCCGCAGCTGGGGCGGCACGCATGCCCGCAGCTAAGCGTCCTGCGCGCACAAGGTCAGGCCCTCCGGGGTCCAGCACGGGACGTGGCCGTGGGTGCGGGTGACGTCCTGGCCGTTGCCTCGGGAGAGGTAGGTCAGGAAGCTCGATGCCAGGGAGTCGGCCGGGGGGCGGCCGTAGGTGTAGGCGTACTCGATCTCGCGGTACGGGTAGTCGCTCGTGCCGTGTTCGATGGCGTCGACGGAGGCGGGGTCGCCGTCCAGGCGCAGGGAGTGCAGGCCCTTCGCGCGGGCGGCGAGGTTGAGTTCGCTGTAGCCGACGGCGCCCGGGAGGCCGGCGACCGTGGTCAGCACCTGTTCCGTGGAGTCGAGTTCGCAGCGGATGACGGCCGCCGTCGGGTCGTCCTTGTGGACGCAGTCGACGGAGGAGTTGGCGATCTCGCCCCGTCCCAGCACCCGGCGCTGGAAGACCTGTCTCGTCCCGGAGCCCGCGTCCCGGCTGACCAGGTGGACGGGCAGGTTCGGGCCGCCGAGCTGCTTCCAGTTGCGGATCTCGCCCCGGTAGAGCCGCCGTACGTCCGCCGTGGAGAGGTTCTTCAGGCCCACGTCGTCGTTGACCACCAGCGCGAAGACGGACACCGCCACCCGGTTCTCGCGCAGTTCGGGCAGGCCGGCCGGCTTGGGGCCGTCCGAGAGGGCCACCAAGGGCGGTGAGCCCCGTCCGTCCCGTGCCGCCTCGGCTCCGGCCGCCGCGAGCTCCCGGATCCCGGCCGTCGAGCCGTGGGTGTCCACCTCGATGGCCGGGTCGCCGCCGCAGTCCCGTTCGTACTTGGCGGCCACCTCGCGCAGGACCGGCGCGAAGGCGGTCGAGCCGGTGAGGGTGAGGGTGCCGCTCGCGCAGCCGATCGGGGGCGGGTTGTCGTCCTGGACGACGACGATCGCCGCCAGGGTGACCACACTCACCGTGAGCGCGAGGGTGATCAGCCGCGCCGCCCGGCTGAACAGCGGCGGCTTGTCGTCCGGCGTGGCACTGCGGTTGGGGTGCACCTCGCCGTCGCGCAGGCCGCCGACCAGCCGGATCTCGTCGCCGACATCGCCGCCGGCGAGCAGCACGAGCAGCTTGAAGTGGTCGCCCCGGTTGAGCGGGACGCGAGGGATGCGCAGGGTGTTGCCCTCGTAGGCGAAGCCGCGGGCCGCGGTGAAGTGGTCCATGAGGTGGTCGGTGTCCGACGGCTGGGTCACCGACACGCCCCGGACGGTGCGGCCCGCGAACACGGCGGTCAGGCCGTGCAGTTCGGGGCCGGTGTAGTCGTCGCGGTCGATGCCCTGCGAGCCGTCGTTCTCGACGCGCAGCAGGACGAGCGTCGCGTCGGACATGTCCGGGGCCTCGTCGAACAGGCCGAGACGGCGGTTGGCGCGGCCCGAGCGCACGTCGTCGCCGATGGGGTTGTCCATCTGCACGCGGTAGCCGACGCGTTTGCGGCGCGGCACCCGCCGTTCGTACCAGACCATGACGCCCGAGGCGATGATGCCGAGGAGGGCCGTCGCCACGGCCACGAGGTTCTCCGCGCTCAGCCACTCCATCGTGCGTGCCCCCGCCGCCGCCCGGACGAAATCGATCGCCTGGTCACCGTACGGCTGTACGAGCGAGTATCCGGATTTCGTCGGCTTGAATTCGCCGGACGTTCAACGACTGCCGGGGAACCGGGAGTTGGTCATTCCTTCGAGTACGTCAGCTGCTCCCCGCTGCTCGTGTTCACGCGCTGGAGCGTGTAGTCCGTCAGGAGGGTGACCTCGGTGGCCTCGCCCGGTGTGCAGGCGGAGCGCGGCTGCCCGACGGTCACGGTGGACGGGCCGATCTTCAACGGGCCGTCGGAGCCGGGGTCGTCGGTCAGCTCGCCCTCGAAGACGCAGTGGTAGGTGCCGCCCGAGGCCGTGGGGCCGTCCGCCACGAGGGACAGGACCGGGTCGCCGGGCTCGCCCTGCCGGATGGTCAGGGAGCGGGTGTGCTGCCCGTCGGCGTTGTCGATGGTGGTGGTCCAGGTGCCGAGGTACGCCGTGGGGATCGCGCCGTTCGCCGGGGAGGCGGTGGTGTCCGCCCGCGAGGCCTCCGGGGAGGGGCCGGAGTCCGTGGGGGCGCCGGTGTCCTGCGTGGGGGTGGGGCGGTCATCGGCCCGGTCGCCCTCACGCCCCTGCATCAGCGCGTACACCGAGCCGCCCGCGGCCAGCGCGACGACCAGGGCGATCGCGACGAGCAGCGCGGTGGAACGGCCGCTTCGGGGCGGCTCCTGCGCGGGGCCGTAGGGCGGGGACGTGCCGTACGGGGGCGGGCCGTAGGGCGGGGTGGAGCCGAGGCCGCCGCCGAGGCCGCCGCCGTGGGCGGGGTAGGCGGGGCCGGGCTGGGGGTGTTGCTGGGGGTAGCCGTAGGCCGGTGCCGGTGCCGGTGTCGGGTACGGGGGCGGGGGTGCGTATGGGGCGGGCCGTACGCCCTGGCCCGCGACCATGGTGGGCAGGTGGTTCAGCGGTGGGCCCTCGCCCGGTTGGCCCGGCGGGGGCGGAGCGGTGGGTGCCTGTGGCACGGGGTTCGGTGACGATTCGTCGGCGGCTGGGGCGTGTTCGGGGGTGGCGCCGGCTCCGTACTCCGGCTGCGGGCCGGCGGGGGCTGGTCGCGCCCCCGCGGCGGAGCCGCCTGTGTCACTGCCCCGCGCCCCTTCCAAGGGCCCGTCAGCCGCACCGGCCCCCTCCGGGTCCTCCGCGTCCAGCAACCGCACCGCGTGCCGCCCCAGTTGGGCGACCAGTGCTCCCGGCAGCCACGGGTCGAGGGCGCGGCCGTCGGAGACGGTGTCGTCGGCGCCCGTGCGTTCCAGGACGCGGTCGAGGGTCGGGCGGGCGGCGGGGTCCTTGCGCAGGCAGTCGCGAACCAGGTCGGCGATGCCCTCGGGGACGCCCGTCAGGTCCGGTTCCTCCTGGGCGATGCGGAACATCAGCGCGTGCACACCGCTGCCCGCGGTGCCGAAGGGGAGGGCGCCGGTCGCGGCGTAGGCGAGGACGGAGCCGAGGCAGAAGACGTCGCAGGCCGGGGTGATGCGGTCGCCCCGCACCTGCTCGGGCGCCATGAAGCCGGGCGATCCGACGAGCGCGCCGGTGCGCGTGAGCCCGCCGTCCGTCACGGTCTCCAGGGCCCGTGCGATACCGAAGTCGATGACGCGCGGGCCGTCGATGGTGACCAGCACGTTGGACGGCTTGAGGTCGCGGTGGACGATGCCGGCGGCGTGGATGTCCTTCAGCGCGTGCGCGAGCCCGGCCGCGAGGATGCGGACCGTCCGCTCGGGCAGGGCACCGTGGTCGTGCCCGACGACCTGCTGGAGGCTCGGCCCGGCGACGTACCCGGTGGCGACCCACGGCACGGTCGCCTCGGTGTCCGCGTCCAGCACCGGCGCCGTCCAGTACCCGCCGACCCTCCGCGCGGCCCGCACCTCCTGCCGGAACCGCTCCCGGAACTCCTCCTGCGCGGCCAGTTCCTCGCGCACGAGTTTCACGGCGACCGTACGGCCCCGCTCGGAGCGGGCCAGATACACCTGCCCCATGCCGCCGGCGCCGAGCCGCGCCAGCAGCCGATAGGCACCGATGCCTACGGGATCCCCGGGCCCCAGTTTCTCCATCGCTCAGCCGCCTTCCCCCCACACGTGAGCAACAGATCGAGAATAGTGCGGGGGCGGGGCGGGGTGACCTGGGCGAACTCTACGGTTCCGTAACAGGCGGACCCGCCTGGTCGAGCACCGTGGACAGACGTTCCAGCAGCCGCACCGCCTCCGCCAGTTCCACCTCGCCGAACGCCTCGGCCAGCCGGTCGGCGAACTTAGCGTGCCCGGGGTCGATCCGGGCGATCGCCGCGCGTCCCTCCTCGGTCGGCGCGAGGAGCTTGGCGCGGCGGTGCGCGGGGTTCGGCCGGTACTCGGCGAGGCCTCGCTCCACCAGCAGGTCGGCGATGCGCTGGACGCTCTGCCGGGTGATGCCCATGGCGCGGGCGATGCCGGAGACGGGCAGCGGCTCCCCGAGGACCGCGCCGAGCACCTGCCACCAAGCGGCGGTGAGCCCGGCCGGCTTGGCCAGTTCCTCCGCGACGGCGAGGAACTGGCCGTTGAGCCTGAACACCCCGAGGGCGCCGCGGCTGAACAGGTCCTGACGCTCCCGGCTCACAGGGCGCCGGCCTTCTCCAGCACCGCGTACGCCGCCGGGTCGGAGTCGTGGAACAGCCGGTACCAGGCGTCGAGCACCTCGCCCTCGTAGACCCCGAGCAGCCGGAGGATCTCCCGGGCGAAGGCGACGGGCTCGGTCGGGCCGGCCGTGACCAGGGGGCCGTCGGTGACGGCGTCGGTCTCGACGTAGCGCTCGCCGCCCGCGTAGCCGGTCGCGGCCAGGTAGAAGGAGACCGCGCTGGTGTGGTCGCGGTCGTCGAGCAGGCCCTCCCGGGCGAGTCCGGCGGTGGCGCCGCAGATCGCGGCGACCGGGACGCCCGCTTCCAGGAAGGCCCGGGCCTTGCGGGCGAAGGGCGCGAGGTCGTCGCTCGTGTCCCAGAGGTCGGCGCCCGGGAGGATCAGCAGCGCGCTGTCCTCGGGCCGTACGTCGTCCAGAGCCGCGTCGGGCTGGACGCGCAGTCCGCCGATGCTGGTGACGGGGGCCGTGGTCGGGCCGACCGTGCGGATCGTGTGGCCGGCGCGGGCGAGCTGGGCCGTGGCGTGGCCGGTCTCCCAGTCGGCGAGGGTGTCGTAGACCGCGAGATGGACGGGCTTGGCGCTCATGACTCCTCCAGGAGTTCGAGTATGACAACATACTGTCGACTCGACAGCATGTTGTCAATAGGTCCTCCGTGCGACACCTCCCCGTCGACAACCTGTCGCGGAAACCCCCGGACCTCACACACGACGCCGATTTTCCGCCCGCACCCCGCATGCCTACGCTCGCCCGCATGACCCCTCAGCCGAACCCCGAAGCCGGCGCCGCCGTCAAGGCCGCCGACCGTGACCATGTGTTCCACTCCTGGTCCGCCCAGGAGCTCATCGACCCGCTCGCCGTCGCCGGCGCGGAGGGGTCGCACTTCTGGGACTACGACGGCCGCCGCTACCTCGACTTCTCCAGTGGGCTCGTCTACACGAACATCGGCTACCAGCACCCCAAGGTCGTCGCCGCGATCCAGGAGCAGGCGGCGAAGATGACGACGTTCGCGCCCGCGTTCGCGATCGAGGCACGGTCGGAGGCCGCACGGCTGATCGCCGAGCGGACCCCGGGCGACCTGGACAAGATCTTCTTCACCAACGGCGGCGCCGACGCCGTCGAGCACGCGATCCGGATGGCCCGTCTGCACACGGGCCGCCCGAAGGTGCTCTCCGCGTATCGCTCCTACCACGGCGGCACGCAGCAGGCCGTGAACCTCACCGGCGACCCGCGCCGCTGGGCCTCCGACAGCGGCACGGCCGGGGTCGCGCGCTTCTGGGCGCCCTACCTCTACCGCTCCCGCTTCTACGCCGAGACCGAGGAGCAGGAGTGCGCGCGGGCGCTGGAGCACCTGGAGACGACGATCGCCTTCGAGGGGCCCTCGACGGTCGCGGCGATCATCCTGGAGACGATCCCGGGCACGGCCGGGATCATGGTCCCGCCGCCCGGCTACCTCGCCGGGGTGCGCGAGATATGCGACAAGCACGGGATCGTCTTCGTCCTGGACGAGGTCATGGCCGGGTTCGGGCGGACCGGTGAGTGGTTCGCGGCCGACCTGTTCGACGTCACGCCCGACCTGCTGACCTTCGCGAAGGGCGTGAACAGCGGCTATGTGCCGCTCGGCGGTGTCGCGATCTCCGGTGCCATCGCGGAGACGTTCGGGAAGCGGCCCTACCCCGGCGGTCTGACCTACTCCGGGCACCCGCTGGCCTGCGCGGCGGCCGTGGCGACGATCAATGTCATGGCGGAGGAGGGCGTCGTCGAGAACGCGGCCCGGCTGGGCGCGTCCGTCCTCGGGCCGGAGCTGCGCGCGCTCGCCGAGCGGCACCCCAGCGTGGGTGAGGTGCGCGGCACCGGCATGTTCTGGGCGCTGGAGCTGGTGCGCGACCGGGAGACGCGCGAGCCGCTGGTGCCGTACAACGCGGCCGGGGAGGCGAACGCGCCGATGGCCGCCTTCGCCGCCGCCGCGAAGGGCGGCGGGCTGTGGCCGTTCGTGAACATGAACCGGACGCATGTGGTGCCACCCTGCAACATCAGCGAGGCGGAGCTGAAGGAGGGCCTCGCGGTGCTGGACACGGCACTGTCGGTGGCCGACGAGTACACGGTGTGAACAGGGACACTCGGAGTTATCAGTACGCGGAGTAAACACCTGTAAACCCGTCAGTAACCGACAACCTCGGCCCTCATTCGAACGCGTAAGGTGGCGTGCTCGTAGACATATACGCGCACGCCACCCGAACGCGACGAGGGAGACGCCCTGACCATGCCCGGCAGTACCGGCAACGGCGCCGTGACGCGCAGCACCCTGCGCCAGCAGATCGCGGACGCGCTCCGTGACGAGGTGCTGGCCGGTCGGCTCCAGCAGGGGCAGGAGTTCACGGTCAAGGAGATCGCCGAGCAGTACGGGGTGTCCGCGACGCCGGTGCGCGAGGCCCTGGTCGACCTCTCCGCGCAGGGGCTCCTCGACGCCGACCAGCACCGCGGCTTCCGGGTCCGCGAGTACTCGGCCGAGGACTTCCGCGGCATGATCGAGGCCCGCGACCTGGTCATCGAGGGGATGTTCCACGCCCTGACCTCCGGGCAGCGGGCCTCGCTCCAGCCCGACGACCCCCGGGTCTCCGCCGTGCTCGCCGGGGTCCGGCGGCGCGGCGAGGAGGCCCAGCGGGCCGCCGCGGCCGGTGACCTCACCGTCCTCATCGGCTACGACCTGCGCTACTGGCGCGAGCTCGCGGCCCTCTTCGGCAACCCGTATCTGGGCGACTTCCTGCACCGGCTGCGCGTCCAGACCTGGGTCGGCGCGGTGCAGCATCTGCGCCGCCTCCCCGACCTGCGCGGCGAACTGTGGGCAGGCCACACCTCGCTGGTCGACGCCCTGGCCGCCCAGGACACCGGCACCGCCCGGTCGATCATCTCCGGCTACAACTCGCACTCGCTCGCCCTGATCGAGCGCCTCTCCTCCTGATGGCCTGCGTCGCGGCTGTCCGTATGGGTATGGGACATGCACGACAGGAGCCTGAGCCGTGCCGCACCGATACCCTTCCCTGACCACCGTGCCAACCGACGCCACCCGACCGCTGAGCTGAGCGAGGAGCCTTCTTTGGCCTGTGACCTGTGGCTGGTACCGCTCGTCGACGTCTTGTGCCACACGCCGGACAACCCGTTCGCCGAGGAACTCGCGCAATACAACAAGGTGCTCGCCGAGGCCGGGTTGCCGCCGGTGCCGGTGTACCAGTACATGCCGGGCCTGTCCGGCGAGGTCGCCCCGGTCGCGGGCTTCGACTACGACGCGCTGCACTTCCTGCGCCGCGCCTATCTGCTCCAGGTGTGCGGCCTGCCGGTGACGCCCGTGGACGAACTGGGCGGCGACTACGAGCAGTTGCTGGAGATGTTCGAGTCGACGGCCCAGCAGTCGCACCTCGTATGGCACTACGACCACGCGGGCGCGTACGTCCCCGTCGACTTCCCCAGCCCGCTCGCCGACGACGATCTCCTCGCGGGCGGCGGCCCGCTGGGCTCCTCGCACGCCCTGCTGCGGGAGCTGGAGACGGTCGCCCCGGCCCTCGGCATCGACCCGGCCAACCCGCCGGCGGCGCCCCAGGCGCCCCTGGCCCCCACGGAGCTGGAGGAACCCGCCGTCCCCGCCCCCTACGACCCCAGCCCGTTCGCCCGCGAACGGCACGTCTGGCTCGGGCTGCACGCGGCGGTGACGCGGAGTCTGGCGCAGGGGTCGATGATCGTGTTCAGCTGAGAGTGCGCTGCTCGCGACAGGGGAGAACGGGAAACGGCAGCACCCTTCCCCCGCAGCACGGCCGTCAGTTCTGCTCGACGATGCGGATCGTACGGATGCCTGTGCCGCGGTAGCGGGTGGGCGTCCGGGTCAGCACGGGACGGCCGTGCGGCCACTCGACGGTGGGCAGGGCGAGGTGCAGCACGTGAGCGCCGCTCCAGTCCGGCTCGTCCTTGCCGAACGCATCGTCGTCCCCGCCGGCCGCCGTGCCCAGCCGCTTCCCCACAGCGGTCGCGGCGGGGAAGTCGAGCCCTTCGATGTCGACGGACGGCAGCGCGCCGAGGTGCTCGGCCACCCCGGCCCGCTCCCGCTCGGCGGCGGCGAGGCTGAGCGCCGGGATGTACACGCGCAGCGCGGGGTCCTTCCCCGCCTCGACGACGAGCCGGGAGGCCATGCTGTTGCCCGCGCCGAGCGCCAGGGCGGCGGTGTCGTCGAAGACAACGGCACGCGGCAGCGGGTACGGGGCCTTCTCGGTCACTGGACCTCCCCGATGCGCCCGGCCTCCAGGTCGGCCCACAGCCTCTCGCCGGCCTTCTCGTCCTCCTCGGTGTACGGCCTGTCGAGGAAGTGCTCCTCCACGTACGCCTTGGTCTCTTCGTACCGCTTGCGCAGCTCATCCTTGGTGGGCGTGGCACCTGCCAGCTCCGCCACGAGGTCCCGCATGCTGATGCCGCGGTCCCGGGCCAACTCCTGGAGGCGGTCACGGACAGCGGGGTCGACCTTGATCGTGGTGTCAGGCATGAGGGCAGTATACCGATGGTATACCGCCTCGGGGCGTACGAGTGCGACGATCATCCATGTTCCGTTTCTTCGCAGGGTCCGGCGCGCGGATGCGGGCCGGGCGTCTCGACAGGGGCTACGCGGAAGCTTGTTGACGGGTCAGCGGGTGCTGGTGGCGGAGCCGGTGTTCGACCAGCGCCGCGGGCGAGGGCACGCGCGAGGGCAATTCGCCGGTGAGCGCCGCCCGCACCCCCGCATCGCTCGTCCCCGCGTCCCACCACTCCACCACCAGCGGCGCGAGCCGCCACACCTGGGAGGCGCCCAGGGTGAGGCAGGGATGCGTGATGCCGAGCGAGCCGAGCAGGCGGGCGGCGTGGAGCGTGCGCTGACTCGACGAGCCGGGCGCATCGGGGGCGGGGGTCCGCACTTTTTCAGGTTCACCCGCCGGTGGCTCACATTCGTACGGAGTGTCGAACACCTCGTAGACGTCGTAGCCGGAGTGGCGTCGACCCCACCCCCGGCCCGCATCGGCCACCGTCCGCAGATACCGCGATTTCTCCAGCTCGCGCACGGCACGAGCGATCCGGCCCCGGCCTTCCCCGCGACACTTGGCGAGCGCGCGGGCGGTGACGCGGGTGCCGGGCGGGAGCGTCAATAGGTACGTCAGTACGCCCACCGCGCACCAGGAGAGGCTCCGGTCATGGAGAAGAGAGTGCGACAGGGATGAAATGGCGCGCGTGGGCGCCGTACGATGAACGCGCATCGGGAGGTGTTGCTCCTGGTGTCGAGCCCCCGGGTGTTGCTGCACCGCGGGGGCATTCTTCTGCTGCCGACTTGGCTTGTTGGCGCGACTCTATGGCCACGCAGAGCGACGAACGCAAGCCGGAACTGGGTTTTCCCAGGCGGCAGTTCACACATTTCACTCGGCGGAGTGAAGGGCGGCGAGGAGCAGCCGCGGGTGGACCGGGCGGTCGGCGGCCGTGGGGCGGTCCGCCAGGAAGGGGGCCAGGTCACACCGTCGAGAGCAGGGGACCGGGATGTACGAGATGCGGTTCGGGCCCGCCGTGAGGGGGGTGACACCGGATGGCCACGAACGGTGGGACGCGCCGCCCAGGACTACGGTTCTCCATGACCCCGAGCAGCCGGCCGGACAGGTTCGGATACGGGTAGCGGCCACTTGTGACCGGTTGACTTCGGTTGAGTTCGGGGATGACCGCAATGGCGCGGGGTGAGAACAAGACGGAGACGGGGCGGGCCGCCTTCACGGCGGAGCGTCAGCCGCAGGACTCGCGGTAGGACAGATGAGGGAGGAGTCCTTCCCACTGGTCCTTCGGGACGCTGAGTGGGTACGACTCGCACATCTGCCGGTAGATGCGGTCGGTGTCGAAGTCCAGGACGTAGGCGTTGTCGTCGGCCAGGGAGTTGCTCGACCCTCGGTCGAAGGTCACCGCCAGCCAGCTGGGGCCCTCGGGCGAGCGCGAGGGCGGCACGCGGACTTCCTTCGCGTCCGGCAGCTCCACGAACTCCGGGAAGTCCCACCTGCCGTCCGGGCCCACAGTCCAGATGCGGTACGGCATGTGCGTCACCACGTGACGGCCGTCCGGGGCCATGGAGACACGGGTGACCGCGCGGTCGAGCCGAAGATCGTGCGTCTTCCTGGGGTTCTTGGGATGGGTGACGTCCCAGAAGTGGACGGTTCCGTCACTGAGGGACGTCGCCAGCTCGCCGTTGGCCAGGGGGAAGTACCTGCCCGGGGCCGCAGGGATCCGGCCGCCTCTCACGGGGTGCGCGGGCCGGCTCAGGTCCCAGAGGCGGATCTCGTTGCCCGAGGCCTCGGTGATGAGCTGCTGGGACGCGTCGTCGTACATCGCGCTGCCCATCAGCGCCGCTTCTTCGATGAGCCCGCCCTTACGCGGCCTGGCCGGGTCGGAGACATCCCACAGTCTGAGGTCCTCCCCCTTCTCGACGGTCACCAGTGTGTCGTTCCCCGCGAACCACAGATCTCCCGATCGGAGGAGGTCGCCGCTCACCGGCGCGTCGACCGTCGCCCGGCGTACCGGGTTGGCCGGGTCCCGGACGTCGTACAGGGCGATGCCCCGCTCCTCCGCCGAGCCCGCCGCCAGCAGTTTCTTGTCTGAGCTGACCACGACACGCGGGACATCGGCGGTGAGCGGGATGGCGGCGCCCCTCCTCGGTTGGCCCTCGGGGCCGAATTCCCAGAACTGGAAGGTGTGCTCCAGGCCTCCGCTCCACTGGTGCGCGAGGATGACGGGCTTCTTGTTCGCGTTCAGGAAGTACTTCGCCTCCCAGCCCTCCGGCAGGGTGTAGCGGACCTTCGGAGCACGGAGGTCACTGATGTCCCACACCCGGGTCGGGGCCGAATGGTCCGCGCTGGGGCTGCGGGCGACGACCAGCCTGCCGTCGCTGCTGAAAGCACTGGTGCCTGATTGAAAGGGGGCGACCGGACTGCCCTCGATCACAGGTGCCCAGGCCCGGCCGGGCCACAGCCGTATCTCTCCGCCCACGTCACCGGATGCCAGATACCGGCTGTCCGGACTGTAGGCGACCGACTGGGCCGGCTCGCCCGTCGGCAGCGGGTCGCCCAGCGGCCGGTCCGCCACCTCCGACAGCTTCCCGGTCACATCGGCACGCTGAACGCCGAACCCCCTGTCAGCTCCGGCGAGGAGTTTGCCGTCCGGGCTGAAGCTGAGCGACGGGATGCCGAGTGTGTCAGCACCCCAGCGGTCGCGGTACTCCTCCACCTCGACGCGCCGCAGTTCTCGTCCGCCCTCCGTCTCCCACCAGGCGACCTTGCCGCTGCCCCCGGTCGCGACGACCAGGTCGCGCCTCGGATGCGCCGCGACCGCCATGACCGTCTCGGCCGACTCGGTGTCCCGGAGCACGGGCCGGTCCGGATCACCCAGGTCCCACAGCCGCACCTGGGCGGGTGCCTTGCTCCGCCCTTCCCCGACCCCGTTACCGGTGATCAGGTGGTCTCCGTCGCGCGTGAAGACCAGCGAGATCACGGCCGCCTCGGCGATCGTCCGCTGCGACCGCAGCGACGGGCTGGAAGGATCGCTCACGTTCCACAGCCGCAGGCGTCCCGCCTTGCTGCCCGCCGCCAGCGTCCGGCCGTCCCCGCTGAACGCGAGGGCGTAGGTCTGGCCCTTGGTGATCGATCGCCGCGCCACCCGCCCGGGGTTCTGTGCGTCCGTGGTGTCCCACAGCGTCAGTGACGTCGCCGTCTGCGCGGCCAGCAGCCGCTGCCGCGGGTGATAGGCGATGGCCGCGCCGCCGTCCACCGAGATCCGGCCCGCCTCCACGGGCGCAGACGGCTTCGAAACGTCCCACAGCCCTACCTTCCCGTCCCCATGGCTGGCGGCCAGCACCTCGCCGTCAGCGCTGAAAGCCAGTTGGAGGACCGGCTCGTGTTCCTTGTCGGCGGGTGTGAGGTGCGCCGGCGCCACCGTCGTGGCCGCCGCGTACAGGCTCGACCGGGTCTCCGAGGTCGCCGCGGTGCGGTACGCGGCGAGGCTGAGCCGCAGCGCCGTCTGCGGGTCGTGCTCGCGCATGGCGTCGGCCTGCGCGGCGAGCTCCCTGGCGATCAGGTTCCGTTCCCGGTCGGCCGCCTGGCCGTTCTCGTACGACGCCCAGCCCGCCAGCACCCCGGCCACCAGCGCGAGGGCGGCCAGCCCGGCGATCCAGGCGCGGGTGACCGATCGTCTGCGTTGCCCCGCCCGGTCGGCGGCGGCGACGAAGTCGCGTACCACCTGACGGACGGGCGGACGGGCCGGCCCTTCGGTCTCCACCAGCGCTTTCGCCTCGTCCAAGCTGGTGCCCGTCCACAGTCCGCTGCCGTGCTCGGACCAGGACTCCGCCGCCTCCGTCAGCCGCCGCAGCCGAAGCAGATCGTCGCGCACCTCGTCGATCCAGTCGCGCAGCCGCTGCCAGGCATACAGCAGTGAGTCGTGGCCGAGCTGTGCCCCGCCCTGCTCGTCCACGACGACCAGGCGCGCGTCGGCGAGGCGGCGCAGCAGGTCCTCGGAGCCGGTCAGTTCCTCCCGTGGCGCCCGGCGGCGCACCAGCCGTCCCTCGCCGTCGGCCACGCGGACCATGGCCAGCGTCAGTTGCCGCAGGCGGCCCTGGCCGTCGACGTCGAGGTCGGCATAGATCCGCTCGGCGGTGCGGGCGACGGCGTCACGGATGCCGCCCGCCTCCTGGTAGGCGGCGTAGGTGAGGGTCGTACCGCGTCGCCGGAGCCATATCTCGCGCAGGACGTGGGCCAGGAACGGCAGTGCGGCCGCGTCCCCAGGGCTGCTGCCCGCACGTTCCTCGCTCACCTCGCGCCGGAGGATCTGCGGGACGCCCTGCTCCCACTCCAGTCCCTCGTACCGCGCCGGTCCGACAATGGCCGCCTCGATCTCGGCGTCGTGGAGCGCGGGCACGGTGAAGTGCTCGCGCGCCACGAGCGGACCCAGGTGACCGTCGCGCAGGGCGTCGTCGTGGTAGTCGGCGCGCAGGGCCAGCACGATCCGGGGACCGTCGGACGCGGTGAGCGCGGCCGCGAATCGCCGCTGCTCGGCGGGGTCGGCGCCGTGCGTGAAGTACTGCTCCAGCTGGTCCACGACAAGGACGCCGGGTGGCGCCGTGGCAGCGGTGCCGGTCTGCCCGAACTTCCCCCGTTCCAGGTCCCGTTCGACCTCCGCCACCGGCCGCCCCATCGCCGCCGCCCAGGCCGCGGCCAGCGCCCGCAGCGGATGCGCCCCCGGAGCCGCCACGATCCGGACCGGCCCCAGCCCCGCCTCGTCGGCCGCCACGGTCAGCCCCGCCCGCAGCAGCGAGGACTTGCCGACACCCGAAGTGCCGATCACCGCCAGCGGCTCACCGGGCCGGGACTGCGCCACCCGCCGCAGCAGCTCGCGGGTCACCTGCTCGCGGCCGAAGAAGAGGTGGTGCTGCTCGGGCAGGAAGGGCACGATGCCCGGATAGGGGCTGACCGCGTCCGGGTCCGCGGCGGGGCCGGCCTCCGCCGCGGGACGGGGAGCGTAGCGGCCGTTCGCCGTGAGAACCAGCTCCGCCATCCGCGCGGTGCCGCCGCCGTAGGGCCGGGCTGGGCCGCCCTGGAGGCGCTGGTCGAGGAGCCGGTAGAGGCTGCCCGGGGTCATCAGGCGGGGCCCGCCCGTGTCGCCGTAGCGCAGCAGGCTGAGCAGATGGCCTGTGAACAGGGTGTGCTCGGCACCCTCGGGAGCGTATGCGAGGGTGTCGCGCTGAGCGGAGGCCAGCAGGTAGCTGCCCTGGGGCCGGCTGCCGCCGAACGGATCCGAGGTCGTCGGACGGGTCGGCTCGCGCGCGTTCCCGGCGAAACAGCAGTCGAGCACGATGAGCGGATCCGCGGGCCCGTCGCTCAGATAGCGCTCGATCTCGGAGTACGGCACCGAGTGCGCGGTGTCGGTGAGGGAGCTGGTGGCGGCGGTGGCGAGATAGAGCCGCCCGCCCGGCCCGCGCAGTCCGTGGCCGACGTGGCAGAAGACGACGACTCCGCTCTCGTACCGCCCCTGTGTGGGCCCCGCGCGGTCCACGGCCTCGGCGAGGGCCGCCAGCACCTCGCTCGGCGACCGCGGGTCGCACAACAGCCGTACCCGGTCGCCCATGCCGCACTCCGTGGCCAGCACCTCGGCCAGGGCCCGCGCCGACGGTACGGCGGACGGCAGGGGGCGCAGCAGGTCACCCGGGTGGTTTCCGGTGCCCACGACCACCGCGTGGCAGCCCGGCCCGGTCAGGTCCGGCCTCCCCCGTAACGGCACGCTCAGTTCTCCCGTCCGGCCGGGCGGCTGCCGGGCCCCTCCCCGGTGTCCGGCGCGTCGGCGGCCGACGGCTGCTGAAGGGCCTGCGTCACCCGCTGGGCCAGGTCACTGGTGCTTTCGGCCGTCAGACCGCGCACCTTTTCGGAGGTGACCACGATCTGGGTCCCGTCCGGCTGGTTGATGGTGACCGTCTGGTTGCCCCGGCGGTTCTGCAACCACATCACGACGGCCGCCCCGACGGCCGCGGTCGGCCCGCCCGGTGCCAGCAGCAGGCTCAGCACCTCGCTCCACGCGCCCATGGCTCCCGGGGGAGCGCCGGCCGGCGCCTCCCGCCGGACCAGGCCCCGCAGCTCGGGATCCTGACGCAACCAGTCGTACAGGTCGTCCGTGGCGCCCGCGCGCTCCCCGGTCTCCGTCGCGACAGCCAGTGTGATGCGCACCTTGCTCCTTCGGCGAACACCAGTACCCCACAGCAACTGAAGCTACAAAACTAACATCCCCAACTACCCGCGCAAACGGAGCAGTTGGGGATGCGTCGTGAATGACCGGAGGTCACCCGGGATCAGAGGAACGAGTTGATCTCGATGGTCTCGTCCCGGCCCGGACCCACGCCGATCGCGGAGATCGGGGCGCCCGACATCTCCTCCAGCGCCTTGACGTAGGCCTGGGCGTTCTTCGGCAGGTCGGAGAAGGACTTGGCCTTGCTGATGTCCTCGCTCCAGCCCGGCAGCATCTCGTAGACCGGCTTCGCGTGGTGGAAGTCGGTCTGGGAGTACGGGAGCTCCTCGACACGCTTGCCGTCGATCTCGTACGCCACGCAGACCGGGATCTGCTCCCAGCCGGTGAGGACGTCGAGCTTGGTGAGGAAGAAGTCGGTCAGGCCGTTGACGCGGGTCGCGTAGCGGGCGATCACCGCGTCGAACCAGCCGCAGCGGCGGTCGCGGCCGGTGGTCACGCCCTTCTCGCCGCCGATGCGGCGCAGCGCCTCGCCGTCCTCGTCGAAGAGCTCCGTCGGGAACGGGCCCGCGCCGACCCGGGTCGTGTAGGCCTTGAGGATGCCGATGACCCGGCTGATCTTCGTCGGGCCCACGCCGGCGCCGGTGCAGGCGCCGCCCGCGGTCGGGTTCGAGGAGGTGACGAAGGGGTACGTGCCGTGGTCGATGTCGAGGAGCGTGCCCTGGCCGCCCTCGAAGAGGACCACCTTGTCGTCCTCCAGGGCCTGGTTCAGGACCAGGACCGTGTCGGAGACGTACGGGCGGAGCTTCTCGGCGTAGGCCAGCAGCTCCTCGACCACCTGGTCCACGGCGATCGCGCGCCGGTTGTAGAGCTTGGTGAGGACCTGGTTCTTGATGTCGAGGGCCGCCTCGACCTTCTGCGTGAGGATCGACTCGTCGTAGAGGTCCTGCACACGGATACCGACACGGTTGATCTTGTCCGCGTAGGTCGGGCCGATGCCGCGCCCGGTCGTGCCGATCTTGCGCTTTCCGAGGAAGCGCTCCGTCACCTTGTCGACCGTGACGTTGTACGGCGTGATGATGTGCGCGTTGCCGCTGAGGAGGAGCTTGGAGGTGTCGACACCACGCTCGTTCAGACCGCTCAGCTCGGAGAGCAGGACCGACGGGTCGACGACGACACCGTTACCGATGACCGGCGTGCAGCCGGGAGACAGGATTCCGGAAGGGAGGAGGTGCAGTGCGTACTTCTGGTCGCCCACGACCACCGTGTGGCCGGCGTTGTTGCCGCCCTGGTAGCGCACTACATAGTCCACGGATCCACCGAGCAGGTCGGTGGCCTTTCCCTTGCCTTCGTCACCCCACTGAGCACCGAGCAGCACAAGTGCGGGCACGCGCGTACACCCCTTCCGGGCGGGGCATGTCCATGGTCGAGGGCGAACGCGGCGGTGTACCACCGTGTGCACCGCGACCGCCGTTGGCCGCCAACCGTCGGACCGGATGCCCCGGAATAGACGAAGCCCCTGGCGCAATAGCGCAAGGGGCTCTTGCACAAAGATGCTACCCGAGGAAGCGAGGCATGGCCGAGGTGGCGATATCTCCGACGTCCGAGCAGCTGCTGGTGGTCATAGACCCGGTCGCCCGCCGGACGGACAACGAGTCCGTGCGGATCGCGAAAGACGTGCTCAGCGGGGGTGCCGGCACGAAGGTGTGCCTGCCGGAGGGGCCGGAGGAGTTCGCCCGGGCGCTGGCCCGGCGGGGCTCGCGGCGCCCGGTGGTGGTGGGCGACGACCGGGCACTGATCCGCGCGGTGTCGCTGCTGCACCGGCACCGGGAGCTGTCGGGGTGCGCGCTGTCGGTGGTGCCGGTCGGGGGCGTGCTGTCCCTCGCGCGTTCGCTGGGGGTGCCGACGGGGACGGTGGCGGCGGCCCGGGCGGTGCTCGACGGGGTCGAGCGGCGGATGGACCTGATGGTCGACGACAGCGACGGGGTGGTGCTCGGCGCGTTGCGCATACCGCCGCTGTCGCCCTTCCCGGCGGCCGAGGGCCCCGAGGACACCACGGGCCGCCCGTGGCTGCGGACCTGCCAGTCCCTCGTCCGGACCCTGGTGCCGGCCGGCCGCCCCTCCCGGTTCGTCGCCGCGCCGGAGCCCGGGCCCTCCCGGCTGCGGGTGGAGGTGGACGGCGAGACCCTCGTCGACCTGCACCAGCCGGTGGAGGCGGTCTCGGTGTCCCCCACGGCCTCCGGAACGGCCTCGGTGGAGGTCCGCCCCGTGTCCGTGGGCGCCGAGGCCTCTCCCCTGCTCGCCCAGGGCCGCACGGTGACCGTCTCGGGAGCGCACTTCCGCTACCGCGCGGACACGGTGGTGTCGGGGCCGGTGCGGACCCGGACGTGGAGGGTGCGGGAGGGGGCTTGGGGGCTGACGGTGCCGGCGGGGGCCTGAGTCAGCTCTCGGGGGGCTGGAATCCGGTGGTGTCGAGGGTGCAGCCGAACGGGTCCGGGATGTCGAGCTTCTCCCCGAAGGGCTTGGAGAGCCGGAGCTCGTAGCCCTTCGCCGACGGGGACCCGTAGACGACGGCCTGCTGTTCCTGCATGTCGAGGATCAGGTAGACGGGGACACCGGCCTTGGCGTAGACGTCGACCTTGTCGGTGAGGTCGTCGGTCCGGGTGGAGGGGGAGGTCAGCTCGGCGACGAAGGACAGGCTTTCGCCGTCCAACTGGTTCCTGTCCGTCTCGAAGACGCGTTCATGGGCCGCATGGATGTCCGGCCCGAAGGCCCGCTCGTGCCCTGGAAAGACATAGAGAAACGGCGAACGCTCGATCACGTGCCGCTCGGGCAGATGCGGCTCCAGTTGGCTGCACACCAGACGCATGACGCGCCGGTAGTACCCCTTCGACCACGGCGACACGACGATGTTCCCCCTGACGATCTCGGCTTTGTAGCCGTCGGGCACGTTCAGCTCGTCGAGTGCGCTCAAGAGCTCCTCGAAGCCGCTGTGGGGCTTGGTACCGCTCATCACCGGTCGCTCTGCCATGAGTGTCATGATGCGCCCTCCCCTTGGATGCAGACCATCCACCACTCAGTGTAGCCAGCCGGTCACTCCACCCCGAACGTCTTCTCCCGGTGCACCCGCCAGCGCTCCATCATCGACCCGACCTCGCCCTGGAGGAATTCGAAGAACGCGAGGGTCTCGGAGAGGCGGCGGCCCGCCGGGGTCGTGGCGCCGAGGCTGGTGACGCCCTCGCGCAGGGCGCCTTCCCAGCGCTTGAGGACGGCCTCGCGGTTGGTGAGGGCCTCGTACCACTGGTCGCCGTGGACGCGGTAGCGCTCGCGGCGGGAACCGGGCTCCCGTTCGCGGGAGACCATGTGCGTCTGGGCCAGGTAGCGCACCGCCCCGGACACCGCCGCGGGGCTGATGCGCAGCTGGTCGCCCAGTTCGGCGGAGGTCAGCGAGCCCTCGTCGGAGGCGAGCAGCGCGGCGAAGACCCGGGCGGGCATCCGCGGCATACCGGCCTCGACGAGCTGCGCCGCGAAGGACTCCACGAACCTCGACACGGCCTCCGCGTCCCGGCCGCCTCCGGCTGATTCCGTCATGTGATCCACCCTATCCGCGATTCATACGCTTCCTTAACTTCACAAATTTCTGAAAGAAACGTACGTTCTGAAGCATGACGCAGGCCATCACCGTCTCCGGACTGCACAAGTCCTTCGGGCGGACACACGCTCTCGACGGGCTCGATCTGGAGGTCGCCCCCGGCGAGGTCCACGGCTTTCTCGGCCCCAACGGCGCCGGGAAATCCACCACCATCCGCGTCCTGCTCGGCCTGCTGCGCGCCGACTCGGGCGCCGCTCAGGTGCTCGGCCGCGACCCGTGGACGGACGCGGTCGAGGCGCACCGCCGTATCGCCTACGTCCCGGGGGACGTGACGCTGTGGCGCAACCTCTCCGGCGGCGAGGTCATCGACCTCTACGGCCGTCTGCGCGGAGGACTGGACACGAGGCGCCGCGCGGAGCTGATCGAGCGCTTCGAACTCGACCCCACCAAGAAGGGCCGTACGTACTCCAAGGGCAACCGGCAGAAGGTCGCCCTGGTCGCCGCGTTCGCCTCGGACGTCGATCTGCTGATCCTGGACGAGCCGACCTCGGGGCTTGATCCGCTGATGGAGGAGGTCTTCCGGCGGTGCGTCGAGGAGGAGCGCGACCGGGGCCGGACCATCCTGCTCTCCTCCCACATCCTCAGCGAGGTGGAGGAGCTGTGCGACCGGGTGAGCATCATCCGCAAGGGCCGTACGGTCGAGACCGGGTCGCTCGCCGACCTGCGGCATCTGACCCGCACCAGCGTGGTCGCCGAACTCGCGGGACCGCCCAACGGGCTCGCGGAGCTGCCCGGCGTCCACGACCTCGACGTGCGGGGGCGCCGCGTCCGGCTCCAGGTCGACACCGACCGGCTGGACGGCGTCCTGCGGTCGCTGAGCGAGTCCGGTGTGCGGTCGCTGACGTCGACGCCGCCGACGCTGGAGGAGCTCTTCCTGCGGCACTACCAGGAAGAGGCGGACGGGGTGGCGGCCCGATGACGGCCTTCGCGGTGCGGCCCGGCAGCTCACGCCAGCTGGCCGGGACGGGCACGCTGCTGCGGTTCGCGCTGCGCCGCGACCGGCTGATGATCCCGGTGTGGATCGGGGTCAACGCCCTGATGGTCCTCTCCATGCCGGGCACGCTGGAGGGCCTGTACGGCACGGCCGCCGAACGCGCCGACCTGATCCGGCAGGTGGCCGCCAACTCCTCTCTGCGCGCGATGATCGGCCCGGTCTTCGACGACTCGATCGGTGCCCTGACGGCCTGGCGGGTCGGCGTCTACGCGGGCGTCCTGGCCGCCGTGATGAGCCTGCTGGTCGTCGAGCGGCACACTCGGGACGAGGAGGAGAGCGGCCGTCAGGAGCTGGTGGCGTCCGGGATGGTGGGCCGCCGGGCCTCCCTGACGTCGGCCCTGCTGGCGGCGGCGGTCGCGAACGCGGTACTGGCGCTGCTGGTGACGGCCGGACTCGCCGGGCAGGGTGCGGCCGGGGCGCTGGCCCTGGGCCTCGGGATCGCCGGAGCGGGGATGGTCTTCGCCACGATGGCGGCGATCGTCGCCCAGCTGACGGAGAGCGCGCGCCTGGCCCGGGGGCTGACGGCGGCCGTGCTGGGCACGGCGTTCGTGCTGCGCGCGGCGGGCGACTCGGCGGAGGATGGGGGCACCTCCCAGGCTTTCGGCACTGGGGGAGGTTCGTCGGTACTGACGTGGCTGTCGCCGCTGGGCTGGCTGGAGAACCTGCGGCCGTACGCCGACGAACGCTGGTGGGTGCTGGCGCTGCTCGCCGGGGCGGTCCTGCTCCAGGGCGCGGTGGCCTACGCGCTGGCCGGCCGCCGGGACATCGGCATGAGCTTCCTGCCCACCCGGCCGGGTCCGGCGACCGGCCGTCTGGGCAGCGCGGGCGCGCTGGCCTGGCGGTTGCAGCGGGGCGGTGTGCTGGGCTGGAGCGTCGGCTTCCTCCTGGCCGGGGTCGTCTACGGCCGTATGACCGAGGGCGCGGCCGAGCTGGTCGGCGACAACGACAACGCCCGGCGGATCTTCGAGCGGATGGGCGGCCGGTCCGGCCTGACGGACGCGTTCCTGGCGTCGATGGTCGGCATGCTGGGCCTGGTCGCGGCCCTGTACATCGTGGCGTCGGTGCTGCGTCTGCACGGCGAGGAGACGTCGGGCCGGGCGGAACCGGTCCTGGCGAACGCGGTCGGCCGCCTGCGCTGGGCCGCCGGGCACCTGGCGATCGCCTTCGGCGGTTCGGCGCTCCTCATGCTCCTGGCCGGCCTCGGCCTCGCCGTCGGCTACGGCAAGGAGATCGGCCCGATCCTGGGGGCGTGCCTCGTTCAGCTCCCGGCGATCTGGGTCATCGGCGGCCTCGCGGTCCTGCTGACCGGCGTACTGCCCCGGGCGGCAGCGGCGGCCTGGGGTGTCGCGGGAGCGGTGCTGCTGATCGGCTGGGTCGGACCCGCGCTGGACGTGCCGCAGGCGGTGCTGGACCTGTCTCCCTTCGGCCATCTGCCCAAGTTGCCCGGCGGGGAGATGGCGTGGGAGCCGGTGCTGGTCCTGCTGGGGCTGGCGGCGGCGCTGGTGGGCGCCGGCCTGGCGGGATTGCGGCGCCGGGACATGACGACCTGAGCGGCGACGCCGGGACATGACGGCCTGAGCGGCGGCGCCGGGAACTGCGCAGCGGCCCGCGTACGTCCATGCCGGGCATGGGACAACGTACGCAGGCCGCGACGGGATGTCTGACCGCTGCCGTCGGCGCGGGCGCGGGACTCGCGGTGTGGGCCGTCGGCGTCCGGAAGCGGCTCTGGCGGTTCGAGGCGGCCCCGGACTGGAGCGTGCTCTACGCGGAACTGCCGCTGGCGCTCCTCGGCGGGGTCGCCGTCGCCCTGGCGGCCTGGGCCCTGCTGCGGCGCCTCAGACCGCGACGCTGAGCCCCTCAAGACCCCTGATCACGAAGTTCGGCTTGCGATCGGGCTCGGCGGCCAGTCGCAGGGTCGGGGCCTTCTCCAGCAACGCCCCCATCGACGCGGCCAGTTCGATGCGGGCCAGGGGTGCGCCGATGCAGTAGTGGATGCCCGCGCTGAAGGAGATGTGGGGGTTGTCCGTGCGGGTCAGGTCGAGGCGGGCCGGGTCGGAGAAGGCCCCGGGGTCGTGGTTGGCGGAGCCGAAGAGGAGGGCGATCTCCGCGCCGCGCGGGATCGTCGTGCCGGCGACCTCGATGTCGTCCAGGACCCAGCGTTCGAAGAGCTGGAGCGGGGTGTCGTAGCGCATCAGTTCCTCGACGGCGGTGGGGGCGAGGGTGTGGTCGGCGCGCAGGGCCGCCAGTTGGGGCTCGTTGCGGAAGAGCGCGTACCAGCCGTTGACCGTGGAGTTCACCGTGGCCTCGTGGCCGGCGTTCAGCAGGAGGACCGCCGTCGAGATCATCTCCTGCTCGGTGAGGCGGTCGCCCTCGTCGTGTGCCTCGATGAGGCCCGAGATGAGGTCGTCGCCCGGTTCCTTGCGGCGGGCCGCGATCAGTTCGCGCAGATAGCCGGAGAACTCGACCGACGCCCGGACCGCCTTCGCCGCCGTCTCCTGCGACGGGTTCAGTTCGTACATCCCGCAGATGTCCGCCGACCAGGGGCGCAGCGGGGCCCGGTCGGACTCCGGGATGCCGAGCATCTCGGCGATGACCGCGACGGGGAGGGGTTCCGCCACGTCCCTCAGCAGGTCGCCGCCGCCTCGCTCCACGAGCCCGTCGACCAGCTCCCCGGCGAGCTCGGCCACGTACGGCTTCAGCCGCTCCACCGTGCGCGGCGTGAACGCCTTCGACACCAGGCGCCGGATCCGGGTGTGGTCCGGCGGCTCCAGGTCGAGCATCCCGTGGTCGTTGAGCGTGTGGAACGGCTCCTGCTCGGGCGGCGGCGCCGTACGGCCGAACTCCTCGTGCGTGAAGCGGTGCTGATACGTCCGGCCGAGGCGCCGGTCGCGCAGCAGGGCCGAGACGTCCGCGTGGTGCGGGACGAGCCACTGGTTCGTGGGCTCGTAGTAGTGCACGCGGCCCCGAGCACGCAGCTCGGCGTAGGCGGGGTACGGGTCGGCGAGGAACGCCGGGTCCCACGGGTCGAACGCGAGGTCGGAAGCAGCTGCCATGGACGGACGCTAGCCCAGACCCCCGTCTCCGACCAGGGGTGTTCCGGCATGAACGGGCCCCGCCCTCCGGCTAGCCGGGCGTCACCAGACGCGCCTCGTACGCGAAGACCGCCGCCTGGGTGCGGTCCCTGAGGCCCAGCTTCACCAGGATCCGGCTGACATGCGTCTTGATCGTCGACTCCGCGACCACCAGCCGCCCGGCGATCTCCGCGTTCGACAGCCCCTGCGCGATCAGGACCAGCACCTCCGTCTCCCGCTCGGTGAGGTCCCCGTATGCCGCCTGCGCGGAGGGCATGAGGCGCGGGGTCTCGGAGAGCTTGGAGAACTCGGTGATCAGGCGCCTGGTCACCGAGGGTGCCAGGAGGGCCTCCCCGGCGGCCACGATCCGCACCCCGTCGGCGAGCTGGCGGGCCGAGGCGTCCTTGAGGAGGAAGCCGGAGGCTCCCGCGCGCAGCGCCTGGTACACATACTCGTCCAGGTCGAACGTGGTGAGCACCAGCACTTTCGCCGCACCGTCGGCCGCGACGATCTCGCGGGTCGCCTCGATGCCGTTCAGCTCGGGCATGCGGATGTCCATCAGCACGACGTCCGGGGCGAGTTCGCGGACCTTCGCGACGGCCTCCCGGCCGTTCACCGCCTCGCCGACGACCTCGATCTCCGGCATCGCGTTCAGCAGGACCGAGAAGCCCTCGCGCACCATCATCTGGTCGTCCGCGATCAGCACGCGAATGGTCATGCGTCACCCTCGTCCGGCAGGGCGACCGGCAGGAACACCGCCACCTCGTAGCCATCGTCGTCCGTGCGGCCCGCCGTCATCTCGCCGTTCAGCATCGACACCCGCTCCCGCATGCCGGTGATGCCGTGTCCGGCGCCGGGCGAGGGCTTGATCAGGCTGGGGTTCGGCGGCGGGCCGTTGACTATGCGCAGCCCCAGCCCGCCGAGCACGTAGCCGATCTCGACGCGGGCGGTCGCGCCCGGCGCGTGCCGCAGGGTGTTGCTCAGCGCCTCCTGCACGATGCGGTACGCCGACAGTTCCACGCCCTGCGGGAGTTCGCGCACCGCCCCGGTCACCGCCTTGTCCACGGCCAGCCCGGCGTCCCGCACATTGGCCAGCAGCCCGTCCAGGTCGGCGAGCGTGGGCTGCGGGGCGTCCGGGGCCTCGTAGTCCTCGGCGCGGACGACGCCCAGGACGCGGCGCAGTTCGGTCAGGGCCGCCACCGCGTTCTCCCGGATCGTGGCGAAGGCCTTCTCCAGCTCCGGCGGCGGGTTCTCCACCCGGTAGGGCGCGGCCTCCGCCTGGATGGCGACCACCGACATGTGGTGGGCGACGACGTCGTGCAGCTCGCGGGCGATCGTCGTGCGCTCCTCCAGCAGGGTGCGGCGGGACCGCTCGTGCGCGGTGACCGTCTGCTGGGCGGTGACCTCCTGCACGGCGTCCCGGCGGATGTGCCGGACGGTGACGCAGAGCAGGACCAGCGCCGAGACGATCAGCATGGCGCCGGAGTTGCTGCCGTACATGGAGGTCGGGGCTATGCCGGAGTCCGCGACGATGGCGTACAGCGCCGTCAGCACCCACATCCACCCGGCCGTGCGCGGCCTGGTGCGCATCGCCACCACCGTCAGCACGGTCAGATGGCTGACGAAGCTGCCGGCCGCCCACGGCCATTCGAACCAGCGGCTGCCGACCACGGCCACGATCGGGGTGGAGATCATGGAGGCCCAGAACGCCCCCACCGGCCGCACCATGGTCAGCAGCACCGGAACCGCGCAGAACAGACCCATCAGCGCGGCGGGTCCGCCGGAGTCGACGGTGGCGAAAGCCACGGAGATCAGGGCCGCCGCGACGATCAGGGCATGTGGCGTCCAGGCCGCGTACTCCCGCAGGCGGCCGGGCAGCCGCCGGGCGAACCGCCCGTCGGTGCGCCGGCCGGGCAGCGGCCGGTAGGCGAAGGCGTCATGGATGAGGTCCTGCCGCAGCCCGCGCAAGGAGTCCACCGCCACCCGGTACTCCGGGCTGCGCGGCTCGGCCCCGGCCCCCGGTGGCGTGCTCTGGATGTGAGTCGTCTCGGTCACGTACAGAAAGGTATGCGCCCTCCGAGCCCCGGTCGTCCCCAGTGAGAGGGGTTCCACACCGTCCCTCTCAGGTACTACGGGGGCTCCCGGTGTCAGTACCCCGACGGCCGCACCAGCCCCGACTCGTACGCGAACACCGCCGCCTGCGTCCGGTCCCTCAGCCCCAGCTTCACCAGGATCCGGCCCACATGCGTCTTCACCGTCTGCTCGGCGACGAACAGGTGCCGGGCGATCTCCCCGTTCGACAGGCCCTGCGCGATCAGGGAGAGCACCTCCGTCTCCCGCTCGGTCAGCTCGCCGACGCGTTCCTTCAGCGGGGAGCGGGGCCGGCCGTCCAGCCGGGAGAACTCGGCGATCAGCTTGCGCGTGATGACCGGGGCGAGCAGCGCCTCACCGGCCGCCACCACCCGGACCGCCTCGGCGAGCTGCTCCGACGACGCGTCCTTCAGCAGGAACCCGGAGGCCCCGGCACGCAGCGCGTCGTACACGTACTCGTCGAGGTCGAAGGTGGTCAGGACCAGCACCCTGATGTCCGGGTGCGCGGCGGTGATGTGCTCGGTGGCCTCGATACCGCCGACCCCGGGCATGCGGATGTCCATGAGGACGACGTCCGGGGCGGTCGCGGCGGCCTGCGCGATGGCCTCCCGGCCGTTCCGCGCGTCGCCGACGACCTCTATGTCGGGCTGGGTGCCGAGCAGCACGGTGAAGCCCTGCCGGACCATCGCCTGGTCGTCGACGATGAGGACCCGGATGGGTTCGCCGCTGCCGCTCGTCATGGGGTTCCTGCCTCGGGGTCTGGGTCGGGGTCGGGGAAGTGGTAGGTGATCCGGTCGGTGCCCGGTGTCGCGTCGGCGGGCGGAGTGTCCGGGAGGAACGCGGTGACCTTGAAGCCGTCCCAGTGCCACGGGTGCGCCGTCATGGTGCCGCCGAGCATGGCGACCCGCTCCCGCATGCCGAGCAGTCCGTGCCCCGCTCCCTTCGAGGGCGACGCGGGCCCGGTCGGCCGGGAGTTGACTATCTCCACCTCAAGACCGTCCGACTGGTACGTGAGACGGACCTTGGCGCTCGCGCCCGGCGCGTGCCGCAGGACGTTGCTCAGGGCCTCCTGCACGATGCGGTACGCCGACAGCTCCACGCCGGGCGGCAGCGGGCGCCGCTCGCCGTTGATCTCGGTGGTGACCTCGCGTCCGGCGGCCCGGGTGTTCTCCACCAGCGCGTCGAGCCGGTCGAGGGTGGGCTGCGGGGCGTGCTCGGCGATGCCGGTGCCGCCGCCCGGGCCGCCGAGCGTCTCCCCCGGTCCGGGGTGCTCCGAGCGCAGCACGCCCAGCACCCGGCGCAGCTCGGTCAGCGCCTCCACGGCGTTCTGCCGGATGCCCGCGAGGTTCTCCTTCAGCTCGTCGGGCGGGTTCTCCACGAGGTGCGGGGCGACCTGCGCCTGGATGGAGATGACCGACATGTGGTGCGCCACCACGTCGTGCAGCTCCCGCGCGATACGGCTGCGCTCCTCCAGCAGGGTGCGCCGGGTGCGCTCCTCGGCGGTCAGCGTGGTCTGCTCGACGAGTTCCGCGCGGGCCTCGCGGCGGCCGCGCAGGGCGGTGCCGACGACCACGGCGAAGGTGGCCAGGGCGAGCGCGAGCGTGCCCGTGGCGTCGTGGTCCACCCGGATCCACAGGTTCTCCAGGCCGTAGGTGACCAATGCGGTCACGACCAGTGCCGCCACCGAAGCCCGGGTGGGCACCCGCAGCGCGAGCAGCAGCAGCACGAGCAGCAGGCCGACGATCCCGGCCGCGGTCCAGGGCCAGGTGTAGGTCTCCAGATCGATGTCCAGCCGGCGGTACAGCATGACGGCGCCCGTGAAGAAGGCCCCCAGCGACAGCCACCACGCCGGCACCGGCCGCCACAGCGCCAGCACCACGGCGCCACCCTGCGCGCCCGCGACCAGGAGGGCCGGCCCGTAGCTCAGATGGCCGTTGTCCATCATGTCGCCCAGACCGGCGACCGTGACCCCGAACGCGGCCAGGCACACCAGCCCGTGCGGCAGCCAGCGCAGCCAGGTGGAGGGCGGCAGCGGGTCGGCCCGGGCCGTCCACAGGTCCTCGCGCAGCGCCCGCAGCCAGCTCCTGAAGCGCGCTCGCGGCGCGCGGCCCGCCCCCGTGTCCGTCACGCGGCCCAGCCTAGACATGGCGCGCCCCCGCCGCTGTCCCCCGGCCGGACGGACGGTGCGCCCGCACCACCCGCGACCCGCGGCCCGGGTCGCCACCCCGTTCGAAGGAACGGAACGCGGCGCAGCAGACCGCCAGGGCCAGCACGAACACGGGAAACCACAGGAGCCGGGCCCCCACCCAGTCCAGGCCGTCGGGCCGCGTGTGCAGCCCCGGGAGCCGGCCCGCGAGGAGGCCGGTGGCCGTCGTGGCCATCAGGGCCGTCTGGTGCCACAGGAAGACGGTCATCGCCGACAGGTTGACGAGCGCCACCGCCGCCCAGGCCACGGGCCGGCGCATCGCGCGGCGCAGGCGCCCGCGCAGCAGCAGGGCCAGACCGCACTGGGCCAGGCCGAAGATGACGACGGCCAGCGTCGGCGGGTCCAGGTTGGACATGCCCTCGCCCGGCACGCCGACCATCGAGGCCGGGTAGCCGGCGAGCACGACGAGCGCGGCGGTCGCCGCCGCACCGCAGCCGAGCAGCACCCAGCCCGCGCGCCGGCCCTCCAGTTCACCCCGGGTCCACGCCGCGCCCAGGGTGTAGGGCACCATCCAGCCCGCCGCCACGTTCACCCAGCCCAGCCAGGCGGGGCCGCCCAGGCCGAACCGCACGAGGTCCACATGCAGTACGACGGCCAGCGGCCACAGCGGGTTCAGCCGGGCCAGCAACGGAGTCGCCGCCGTCAGCACGGCGAACACCACGAGGAACCACAAGGGGGACAGCGCCAGTTTGACCAGCGTCCGGACCGTCCCGAACTCGGCGCCGGACAGCAGCAGCGCGCCCGCGGCGACCGTCCACAGGCCGAGGACGGCCGCGACCGGCTTGAACAACCGGGTCAGCCGGCCCGTCAGCCAGCGGTGGTACGGGACGCCCCGGGCACGGGCCGAGGCATACCCGCGCGTGGCGACATGGCCGCCGACCAGGAAGAACACGGCGAGTGTCTGGAACATCCAGGAGACGGGCGTCAGCCAGGGCATGTCCCTGAGCGGACTCGCCGTGCGCAGAACCCGGCCGTCGGAGACCAGAGCGGTGACCAGCCAGTGCCCGAGGACGACACCGAGCACCGCGGCGGCGCGCAGGGCGTCCACGGCCCGGTCCCGGTCGGCCGGGGTGGCCCCGCCGACGCGGTCGGCGCCGCGGAGCACCAGCTGCCGGATCCGTCGTACGCCCATGTCAGTCATGGGTCACCGCCTCGGTCTCGCCCAGGACGATCCGGGTCAGGTTGGTCAGGGAGGCCGTGCCGGGCCTGAAGTAGTCGCTGTGGCCGCCGTCGCCGGCCGCGAAGACCCGGGCGCCGAAGGCCGGCGAGACGGGGTCGGTGCCGAAGCCGACGGTGGTGCCGAACAGGTCCGTGCTGACGTGCGGGACGTTCGCCACCCAGTCGTCGCCCCCGAGGGCCGCCCAGACGCGGGCGCGGGTGCGCAGGCCGGCGGCGGAGTCCGCGCCGGTGCCGGGGCTGCCGACGAGCGCGAGGTCGTCGACGGCGAGCCCGGCGGCGGCCCGCCCGCAGACGACCGAGCCGTACGAGTGGCACAGCAGCGAGATACGCGGTCCGTCGCCCGCTACGGCGCGCAGTTCGGAGACCAGGGCGCGCAGCCGCGGGGCCGCCTGCTCCGCCCTGCCGGTCGTGGTGACCGTCGTGCTGACCGTGCCCGGCGTCTCATAGCCCAGCCAGGCCACCACCGCGGTGCGCGTGCCCGCCGGGGCCTGCCGGACGAGCTGCCCGTGCAGCGCGGCGGCGGCCGCGCGGAACCGGCCGTAGGTGTCGAGGCTCGTGTCGGAGCCGGGGACCAGGACGGCTATCCGGTCGGCCCGGGCGAGGTCGCCCAGGACCTCCGTGACCCGTCCGGAGCCGCGGCCGTCGAAGGCGAGGAGGTGCCGGGCCGGGGCGGCCAGGGAACGGTCGGTCGCGGCACGGGCCCGGGCGTGATGGCCCGCGGCCATGCGGGCCGCCGCGGCGGCGTTGGCTCGGTTGGCCGCGTACGCCTCGTCCAGCGTCGACGCGCTGAGCGGAGCGAGAGTGGCGGGTGCGGGAGCGGGGATCTCCGGCCGCACCGCCCCGGAAAGAGGGAGAACCACCGCACCCGTGACGAGGGCGGCGAGCGCGGCTCTGCGCCATCGGCCGCCGCGGCGCCGAAGGCGGGGGCGGCTACCGCGGCCGTCGCCTCGGCCGTCTGGGCCGCCGCTACGGCGGTACCTCGATGCGAACCCCATGGTCGTCCTGCCCCCTCCAGCGCACCCGGCCATCGGGTCTGCACGGAAGGGAAGTTACGGAGCGGGACTCGTCGTCCGCGTCCCACCGGGGAACTCACCTGCGGAGTAGCTCTCAAGTACTACGGGTATGCCCGGGGACCCACCCAAGGGTTCCCACGAGCAGGCCTCTCACCAGGCCAACTGCTCGATCTCCTGCGCCACCACGGCACACGCGTCCGCAGCGGGGTCGATGAGCGGGAAGTGCCCGACGTCCTCCAGCAGCGTCACCCCCACCATCTCCCCGGCCTTCGCCGCCGCCTCCGCGTACGACTCGGCGACCGTCTGCGGCACATCCAGGTCCGCGCGCCCCTGGACGAGGGTGGTGGCGATGCCGGTGGGCAGCAGCAGCGCCGGGTCCGCGTACGGCTGCCGCTCGGCGAAGTGCTCGTCCCCGCCCAGGAGTTGGCGTACGGCACCCCCGCACACGTCCAGCTTGTCGGCGACCGCGAGGTCCGCGATCGGCGCGAGGGCGACCACGCCCCGCAGCGCCGCCGAACCGCCACCGCGCCAGGGCGAACCGGGCGGCAGGACGTGCCGGGCAGCGCCCCACAGCGCGAGGTGCCCGCCCGCCGAGTGGCCGGTGAGGACCGTACGGCGCGGGTCGGCCTGCGGCAGCAGCTCCCGTACCAGCGCCGGAAGGGCGTCCAGCGCGGCGGCCACGTCGTCGAAGGTGTCGGGCCAGCGGCCCGCGAGGGAGTCGTCGTCGCCACCGCACCGGTACTCGGCACTGGCCACGGCCAGTCCGCGACTAGCGAGGAAGGCCGCGAACGGGCTGATGTGACGCCGGTCGTACGGCGCCCGCCACGCACCGCCGTGCAGCACGAGGACGACCGGGGCGGGCCCGCCCGGGCCGGCCTCCGCGCGCGGGGCGTAGAAGTCGATCACCTGGTCGGGGTGGTCGCCGTAGGCGGCGGTGGCGTCGGGGCCGACGGGCTCGTGGGAGAACACCGACTTCTCCTCGGCAGCGGCCCGTGCTGCTGCGACGTCGTCCGTCATGCTCCAACCTTCCAGCGAAACGAGCGAGAACGTACGGGCGGACCAGGTCAGAAGTCGGCCGTTGGCCGGGACGGTACCAGGCACGTGACATGCGCGGACACGTGGATGTCACGCTGGGTGAAGATCGGGCGGTTCAGCCGATTCCTTGCGTCTGCGGCGAGTTGACGACGAACGGCCGGCCGGAGAGGGACGGCCGGCCGGGAACGTACGGCCCCCGCATCGGCAGGGGCCGTCCGTCACGGGCGGCTCACGTCCTCACCAGCGCCGGGCTCACCGCCGGCCTCGACCTGTGTCCGCATCCGCGAGGGCCAGCGTCTCCGCCAGCACCCGTGCCGCCCGCTCCACGTCCGCGAAGCCCACGTACAGCGGCGTGAACCCGAAGCGCAGCACGTCCGGCGCCCGGAAGTCGCCGACCACACCCCGCTCGATCAGCCGTTTCATCACCTCTCCGGCGTCATCGCAGCGCAGGGCGACCTGGCTGCCCCGCTCCGCGTGCGCCACCGGCGTCAGGGACTCGACCCTGCCCTCGGGCACGTACTCCGCCACACACCGGAGGAAGAAGTCCGTCAGCGCGAGGGACTTGGCCCGCACCGCCTCGACCGCTACCCCGTCCCACACCTCCAGGGCCGCCTCCAGGGCGAGCATGGAGAGGATGTCGGGCGTACCGACCCGGCCGCGCGGCGCACCGGAGGCCGGTTCATAGGCGGGACGCATCCCGAACGGCTCGGCGTGCGAGTTCCAGCCGGGCAGCGGGGAGTCGAAGCGGTCCTGCAGCTCCCGGCGTACGTACAGGTAAGCCGGTGAACCCGGGCCGCCGTTCAGGTACTTGTAGGTGCAGCCGACAGCCAGGTCCACCCCGTGCTCGTCGAGCCCGACCGGCAGCGCGCCCGCGCTGTGGCACAGGTCCCAGACGGCGAGCGCGCCCGCCTCGTGCACGGCGGCCGTCAGCACCGGCAGGTCGTGCAGCCGGCCGGTGCGGTAGTCGACGTGGTTGAGGAGGACGGCGGCGGTACGGCCGGACAGCGCGCCCGGCACCTGGGCCGGGGTCACCGGCCGCAGGGTACGGCCGGTCATCCGCGCCGCCGACTCCGCGATATAGCCGTCGGTCGGGAAGGTCGTGGCGTCGACGAGGATCTCGTCGCGATCGTCCCCGGCGAGGCGCACCGCCCCCACAAGTGCCTTGAAGACATTGACACTCGTCGAGTCGCCGACCACGACCTGCCCAGGTGCCGCCCCGACCAGCGGGGCGATCCGGTCACCGATCCGCTCGGGCGCCGTCCACCAGCCGCTCTCCTCCCAGGACCGGATGCGCAGCTCGCCCCACTGACGCCGTACGACGTCCTCGACCCGTCCGGGGACGACGGCCGGCAGGGCGCCGAGCGAGTTGCCGTCGAGGTAGACGCCCGCGGCGTCAGCCGCGTGATCGGACACAGCATCGAGGACGAATCCGTCGCGCATGCCGCGCAGTTCGTCGGCGGCGTCCAGCTTCTCCGCCGTGACAGCCAGTTCAGACATAGGACCGCGCCGTCCACAGCTCGGGGAACACGTTCTTCTGCGCCCGCTTCTCCAACCAGGCCACCCCGGCGGAGCCGCCCGTGCCGGTCTTGGATCCCATCGCGCGGCGGGTGGCGACCAGATGGTCGTTGCGCCAGCGCCACACCAGCTCGGCGACGTCGCTCAGCGCCTCGCCCAGCCGGGCGACCTCGTCGCTCTCGTCACCCGAGTAGACGGCCGTCCAGGCCGCCTCCACCTCCGGCGACGGCTCGTAGCGCTTCGCCACGTCGCGCCGCAGCACGGCCTCCGGGACGTCGTACCCGCGCCGCGCGAGCAGCCGTACGACCTCGTCGTACAGGCTCGGCTCGTGCAGCGCCTTCTCCAGCTCGGCGTGCACGCGCGGCGCGCCCCGGTGCGGGACGAGCATGGACGCGGACTTCTCGCCGAGCAGGAACTCCATCCGCCGGTACATCGCCGACTGGAAGCCGGAGCCCTCGCCGAGGGCGCTGCGGTACGAGTTGAACTGGGCGGGCGTGAGCTGGGCGAGCGGCCTCCAGGAGGCGTTGAGGGCCTCCAGCTCGCGCACGGACCGCTTCAGCGCGGCGGTCGCGGTGGGGATGTCGTCGCCGCGCAGTGCCCGCGCGGCCGTCTCCCACTCGTGGACGATGACGGTGAACCACAGCTCCATCACCTGGGTCGTCACCAGGAAGACCATCTCTCCCGGGTCGTCCGAGAGGGTGTGCTGGAGGTGGGTGAGCACGTCCGCCTTGACGTAGTCCTCGTACGGCGTCGTGCCTTGGAAATCGAGATGCGGGGTCTCGGGCTCGTGAGCCTCAAGGGACATCGCTGTCTCCTGCGTATAACTCCGGGTAGCGGTCCGCCCCTGCCGAATCCGACACGGGGGCCCCGGTCCCCACGGGCATCTTCCGCAATCGTCCCCCGGAACCGCAAGGCCCGCCCGCCGGCCGGACGGGCCTCGCGTACACAGGCTGTCGTCAGCCCAGGACCTGCGCCGCCGTCGGCGAGGAGTCCTTGAGGAACTGGGAGCAGCGCTCGTACTCCTCCTGCTCGCCGATCGCCTGCGCGGCGCGGGCGAGGGCGTGCAGGGCACGCAGGAAGCCGCGATTCGGCTCGTGCTCCCACGGCACCGGGCCGTGGCCCTTCCAGCCGCTGCGGCGCAGCGCGTCCAGGCCGCGGTGGTAGCCCGTACGGGCGTACGCGTACGACTCCACGGCCGCGCCCCGCTCGAACGCCTCGTCGGCGAGCTGCGCCCAGGCGAGCGAGGAGGTGGGGTGCGCGGCGGCGACGTCGACCGGCGCGGTACCCGACGCGAGCAGTTCCCGCGGCCCGGGGTCGTCGGGCAGATGGGTCGGGGGCGGGCCCCCGAGAAGGTTCTCGTGAATGGACATGCCTCAAGTCTGAGGCATCGAGGACCGCTGCGGCGTCGTGGAGGGGGGTGGGTGCGCAACACGGCGCAGCGGGGTGCCGCCCCTACCCCAACCGCTTCCGCACCGGCTCCCCCTCCAGCGGCGGCGACACGACACCCCCGTGCCGCAGACACTCCGGCCGCTTGCACCCGGGCGGAGGCCTCCGCACCGTGGCCCCCGCGATCAGCGCCCCCACCACCAGCGCCCCCGCACACCACCCCATCGCCCGCCCGAACGCCGCGTCGAAGGCGGCCGGCTCCCGGTACGCCTCCTCCCCCATCCCGGCGAGCAGCGGCAGCGCGGCCACCGCCACCAGCCCCGCCGCCCGGGCCGCCGCGTTGTTGATGCCGCTGGCCAGCCCGGCCCTCGCGACATCCACGGAACCCAGCACCGTCGCCGTCAGCGGTGCGACGAGCATGACCATGCCCAGTCCGAGCACCAGCAGCGCCGGCAGCACATCGGCCCAGTACGACGCCCCCGGCCCCACCCGCAGCATCAGCAGCATCCCGACGGCGCACAGCAGCGGGCCCGCCGTCAGCGGGATCCGCGGCCCGATCCGGTCGGCCAGCTCCCCGGACCGCGCGGACAGCAGCAGCATCAGCACGGTCGTCGGCAGCAGCGCCGTACCGGCCCCGAGGGCGGAGTAGCCCACGACGACCTGGAGCTGAAGCGCCGCGAGGAAGAAGAACCCGCCGAGGGCCGCGTACACACACAGCGTGACGATGTTGATCACCGTGAACTGGCGGGAGGAGAAGATGTCCGTCGGCATCATCGGATCGGGCCTGCGCCGCTCCACGACCACGAACGCGACGGCCACGGCCACCCCGGCCACCGCCGAGAGGGCCACCACCCAGCCGCCCTCACCGGCCTCGATCAGCGCGTACGTCAGCAGCGCCAGTGCCACCGCCCCCAGCACGGCCCCCAGCACGTCGAACCGGCCGCGGGCCCCCTCTCCGCCCGACTCGGGGACGTGCCGCAATGCCACCGGCACGCACACCAGCGCCAGCGGCACGTTCAGCAGGAACACCCACCGCCAGCCCGGCCCGTCCACCAGCCAGCCGCCGACGAACGGCCCGATCGCGGCGCCGACCCCGCCGAAGCCGGACCACAGACCGACGGCCCGGCCCCGGTCGTCGGGGTGGAAGGACGCCTGGATCAGCGCCAGCGAGCCGGGCGTGAGCAGCGCACCGCCGACCCCCTGCAACGCCCGCGCGGCGATCAGTGTCCCCGCGCTCGGCGCGATCCCGCACAGCAGGGACGCCACCGCGAACCACACCACCCCGACGACGAACACCTTCCGCCGCCCGAAACGGTCCCCCAGGGCACCGCCCAGCAGGATCAGCCCGGCCAGCGTGACCATGTACGCGTTGACCGTCCACTGCAGGGCGGACAGGTTCGCGTCGAGGTCGCGGCCGATGCGTGGCAGGGCGACGTTGACGACGGTCGAGTCCAGCAGGGCCATGCTGGAGCCGAGGACGGTGGTGAGCAGGATCCACTTGCCCTGCGGGGAGGCCAGCCGGACATCGGGCATGCAGGGAGCATACGGAAGAGCCCGGCACCACAGGAGGTGCCGGGCTCAAGCGACGAAAACCGGGGAATTACTTGATCTTCGTGCCGGTCGAGCGGAGGTTGCCGCAGGCCTCGACGACGCGCTTGGCCATGGACGCCTCGGCCAGCTTGCCCCAGGTGCGCGGGTCGTAGGTCTTCTTGTTGCCGACCTCGCCGTCGACCTTCAGGACGCCGTCGTAGTTGCGGAACATGTGGTCCGCGACCGGGCGGGTGAAGGCGTACTGGGTGTCCGTGTCGAGGTTCATCTTCACGACGCCGTTGTCCAGCGCGGTGGCGATCTCCTCGGCGGTGGAGCCGGAGCCGCCGTGGAAGACGAAGTCGAACGGGGACTGCTTGCCGAACTTGGCGGCGACGCCCTCGTTCAGCTCCTTCAGCAGCTCGGGACGGAGGACGACGTTGCCCGGCTTGTACACACCGTGCACGTTGCCGAAGGACGCGGCCAGCAGGTAGCGGCCCTTCTCGCCCAGGCCGAGGGCCTCGACCGTGCGGATCGCGTCGTCGACGGTCGTGTACAGGGAGTCGTTGATCTCGTGCGAGACACCGTCCTCCTCGCCACCGGTCGGGGTGATCTCCACCTCGAGGATGATCTTGGCGGCGCGGGCGAGCTCCAGCAGCTCCTGCGCGATGGAGAGGTTGTCGGCCAGGGTCTCGGCCGAGCCGTCCCACATGTGGGACTGGAACAGCGGGTTCAGGCCGGCCTCGACGCGCTTCTGGGAGAGCGCCAGCAGCGGACGTACGTACCCGTCGAGCTTGTCCTTCGGGCAGTGGTCCGTGTGCAGCGCGATGTTCACCGGGTACTTCTCGGCGACGATGTGCGCGAACTCGGCCAGGGCGACCGAGCCGGTCACCATGTCCTTGTTGTACTGACCGCCCAGGAACTCGGCACCACCCGTGGAGATCTGGACGATGCCGTCGCTCTCCGCCTCAGCGAAACCGCGCAGGGCCGCGTGCAGGGTCTGGGTGGAGGTCACGTTGATGGCCGGGTAGGCGAACTTTCCTGCCTTCGCCCGGTCCAGCATCTCGTTGTAGACCTCGGGAGTTGCGATGGGCATGCGTCCGCTCCTTGTATCTGCGGGTTGGGGTACTGCGCTCTTTTCGGCCCTGACCTAGACCTTGGGATGCGACGTCATCGTCGGCCCCATCTTTCCAGACTTGGCCGGAAGGTCCAGGCCACCGTCCACGCCCTGGTCAGGTCCCGGTCAGTCCAGGCCCAGCTCGTCCTTCGAGAAGGCGAAGAGGTACGGCACCCCGGCACCCTCCTGGATCTTCTCCGCGGCGCCGGTCGCCCGGTCGACGATCGTCGCGACGGCGACGACCTCGGCCCCGGCCTCGCGCACGGCCTCGACGGCGGCCAGCGGGGAGCCGCCGGTGGTGGAGGTGTCCTCGACGACCAGCACCCGGCGGCCCTTGATGTCCGGGCCCTCGACGCGCCGCTGCAGCCCGTGCGCCTTGGCGGCCTTCCGTACGACGAACGCGTCGAGCCGCTTTCCGCGCGCGGCGGCGGCGTGCAGCATGGCGGCGGCGACGGGGTCGGCGCCCATGGTGAGCCCGCCGACGGCGTCGAAGTCCAGCTCCGCCGTCAGGTCCAGCAGCACCTGCCCGACCAGCGGCGCGGCCTCGCCGTCGAGCGTGACGCGGCGCAGGTCGACGTAGTAGTCGGCCTCAAGACCCGACGACAGGGTCACCTTGCCGTGCACCACGGCCTTGTCCTTGATCTGCTGCAGCAGCGCGCCGCGTGTGTCCGTCATGCCGCCCAGCTTAGAGGCGCCGCCAGCTCCAGGTCGTGGTGGCCTCCAAGGGCTCCAGGGGCGTGACCAGGCGCGGCAGGGTGTTGAGGCCGTTGGGCGGGCCGGTCTGCGGCTCCACGCACACGGCCGCCTCCTGTTCGTCGTAGACGACGACCCACTCCTCGCGGCTCGCCACCCTCAGCTCCAGCTGCCCGGGCCAGGTCAGGGTGACGTCGACGCCGCCGGGCATCCCGAAGCAGTCGTCCCAGGGGCCGGGCTTCGGGTCGATGCGGTTGCCGGTGGGCAGGTGGTCGTCGCCGCGCTCCTCCTGCCAGGCGGGTTCGAAGTCGAGCCGGACGTCCTGAGCGCCTTCGCCGCCGAGGTTGCGGTTGAACCAGGGGTGCCAGCCGATCTGCGCCGGGAAGGACGAGTCGTACGTCTCCACGGACATGGTGAGCGTCAGCGCGTCCTCGGCGAGGGCGACGACCTGGGTGACACGGCCCGGGTGGGGCCAGGGGTCGACGAGCTCGTACGTGATGACGGCCTCGTCCGTGCTCGTGCGGGCCGTGCGCCAGGCGTGGTCGCGGACGGTGCCGTGGATGGCGTGGGGCGGGGCGTTGAGGGGCATCTGCCGCACGACGGCGCCGTCCAGGAACCGGCCGTCGCGGACCCGCCCGCACCACGGCACCATCGGGAAGCACCCGAAGCGCTCGCCCTGCCGGAGCATCTCCACGCCGCCGATCCGCAGTCCTCCGACCCGGCCGCCGTTGCCCGGCTGCACGGTCACCTCCGCGTCGCCCGCGGTCAGCGTGATGTCTTCGTCACTCACGGGACGACCCTACTGCCGTGATCAAGAGGGCACCGTGCGGTGCGGGACCTTTCAGCGCCGTCGGCGCAGGGCCCGCACCGCCACGATGGCCGATGCCACGGCGAGCGCCGCGGCCGGTGCCGCCCAGCGCAGCGGGGCCGGGGGCGTCACGGTCTGCGGCGCGGGCACCGGCGCGTACCGCCCACGCGGCGGGGCGTGATCGACCTCCTCGGCACTCCGCCCGATCATCGTCCGCCGCGCGTGCGCCGCCTCGGCGATGGACTCGGCGTCGTCATCCCCTTCGGCGGACCGCCCGACAGGGGCCGGCGGAACGGCGGGGGGTTCGGGGGCGGAGGGCTGGTCGTCGGGGGCGGGGGCAGAACCCTCCTCGGCCGAACCGGGGGCAGGGCTCTCGCCACCGGGGCCGGCGGCCGGACCCTCGCCGCCGAGGCCGGCAGCCGGGCTCTCGCCGCCGGGACCGGAAGCGGGACCCTCGGCGCGGGGACCGGAAGCGGGACCCTCGCCACCGGAGCCAGGAGCCGCGCCCCCGCCACCGGAGCCAGGAGCCCGACCCTCGCCGCCGAGGCCGGCAGCCGGACCCTCGCCGCCCGGACCGGAAGCCGCGTCCTCGCCGCCAGGGCCAGCCGCCCGGCCCTCGTCATCCGGGCCGGTGGCGGGAGGCTTCTCGGCGATCGCCGAGGGACCGGCGCCGTCGTCGTCGCCGGTCGCCGCCGTACCCCCGTCGGCCTTCGCGGGAGGCGGAGCCTCGTCGTCCGCGTCCGGGGTCGTTTCGTGGTCGGTCGTCGCCCGGGGTTCGAAATCCTGTGTGGCGAGGGACGTGGTCGTTTCCGGTGCCGCCTCGGCCAGGTGTTCCGCGAAGCGGTCCAGCAGCCGCAGGACGGCGCCCTCCACCGCGTCGGCCGGCAGGTCCTTGATCCGTCCGTCGGCCGAGGCCGTGCCGTCGAACACGACGGTGCAGCCGTCCTCCGCCTCCCGCAGGCCGATCCGCAGCGCGAGCTTGACCGAGCCGCTGCCGCGCGACTCCTCCGCCTCGCCCTCGACGGCGTACGCCCCGCCGTCCCGCCGGGAGACCCGTACGGCACCCCGGTAGGTGACGGAATGACTGCCGACGCGGATCTTCAGCCGCCCGGTGACGGGCTCGGCGCCGGCGTCCTGCTGGAGCCCCGGGACCACCCGGGCGACCCGCGCGGGGTCGTCCAGCACCTCCCTGAGCCGCTCGGCCGGAACCGGAACGAACACCTCGTGCTCCATGTGGACGGACTCTACCCAGCACAGGCACGAACGCACCCCCACCTCCGGGATTCGCTCCGGATCGGGGTCCGCCCGGCGTATCCTCCGCTGCCCCCGTCCTGCGCTGCCCCCGCCGATGCGCCCCCTCAGTACCGGGGATGCGGCAGCGTCGACGCCGGCAGCCCCGCGATGCGCGTTTCCCGTGCGGCCCGCGCCGCCGCCGCGAGGGACGCGTCCGTGAGGATCCGGGGGCGCGGGCCGTCCGGGGCGAGGCGTAGCCGTGGGTCCGTGCGGGCGGCCAGGATGAAACCCCGGTCGCGGGGGGCGCGGGAGCGCTCGGTGGGGGCGCGGCGGCCGCCCATGGCGTACGGGGCGGTGCGGAAGCCGGCGGCGCGCAGGGTGGCGTCCACCGTCCAGTACACGCGCGGGCCGGCCGCGACCGGCCCGGCGTGCACCACGAGCCGGCCGCCGGGGGCCAGCACGCGTCGCGCGAGGCCGTAGAACTCCTGGGAGTACAGCTTCGTACTCGCCGTGATCCCCGGGTCCGGCAGGTCCGAGACGACCACGTCGTACGCCGCCGGCGGCGCTTCGCGCAGCCGGCCGAAGGCGTCCTGGATCGTCACGTGCACGCGCGGGTCGCCGTAGGCGTGCCGGTTCAGCGCGGACAGGCCCGGGTCGGTGCGGGCCAGCCGGACCACCTCGGCGTCGAGTTCGACGATGTCGACCCGGTCCACCCCGGGGTGGCGCAGCACCTCGCGGGCGGCCAGGCCGTCGCCGCCGCCGAGGATCAGCACGCGCGCGTGCGGACCGGTCATGGCGGGGTGCACGAGGGCCTCGTGGTGGCGGAGTTCGTCGTGTCCGCTGACCCGGAGCCGGCCGTCGAGGAAGAGGGCGAGGGGCCTGCCGTGCGTGCCGCCGGCGAGGACGACTTCCTGGACGCCGGTCCGGAGCGCGACCCGGACGTCCGTGCCGTACATCGCCTGCCGGGCCGCCCGCTCGAAGTCGTCGACGAGGACGGCGGCCGAGGCGAGGATCGCGAGCACGAGCCCGTTGGCGAGCAGCAGCAGCCAGCGGGCGCGCCGGGTCAGGTCCCGGCGGAACAGCCCGAGCACCAGCGCCCCGCCGACGACGGCGTTGACGGCGCCGGTGAGCAGCGCGCCGGTGAGCTGGCCGAGGAACGGCAGCAGGAGGAAGGGGAAGGCGAGGCCGCCGACGAGGGCACCGACGTAGTCCGCGGCGGACAGGTCGGCCACGGCGCCGCCCGCGTCCTGGCGGCGGACGCGCTGGATCAGCTCCATCAGCAGCGGGACCTCGGCGCCGATGAGCAGTCCGGTCGCGAGGGAGAAGGCGACCAGGAGGCAGCGGGGGCCGCTCGCCCACATGCCGCCCCAGTCGCCGGTCCAGGCGAACACGGCGTACAGGGCCATCGCGCTGCATCCGCCGACGAGCGCGAGCATGGCCTCGACAGCGCCGAATCCGGCCGCGGCTAGTCCGCGCAGCCGCTTCGCGGCGAGGGAGCCGATGCCCATCGCGAAGACCATGACGGACAGCACGACGGACGCCTGCGTGACGGAGTCGCCCATCAAGTAGGAGGCGAGGGCGACGAGTTCGAGTTCGTACACGAGTCCGCAGGCCGCACAGACGAACACGCCCGCGAGGACCAGGAACCGTCCGGTGCCCGGCCGGACGGGCAGCCGCGCCGGGCCGCCGGGGCCGCCGCCCGGGGCACTCCAGGGCGGCGGGGAACCGGGCGGGGCGGGCGCGTGCGGCTCGATCACGTTGCGACGTTACGTCACGCCTCGACTGCGGTTCGTCACCCACACGTGTGGTGCTGGTTTACAGACGTCCGGTATCGGTACGAGAGGGGGTTTGCCTCGTGCGGCACCGGCGCGGCCTTCCTTCAGTTGAGGGTGGCCGCCACCGGCGTCCGCACCCCGACTCTCGTACGGGTCGCCACCAACTGGCCGTCCTGCGGGTACGCGTGCCAGGTCCGCCAGTGCACCTGCCCCTCGTGGTGCTGGGCCAGCAGTGCCGTGAAGGCGTGCGGGCTGCCGGGGAAGACGCCCGCGAGGCCGTGCGGGTGGTCGGAGACGAGGGCCAGCAACTCCTGGGCGCGGCCCTCGAAGGAGCCGGGTGAGAGGACCTCGACCCGGGCGGCGAACTCGTACTCCCAGTCGCCCACCCGCTTGGCGACGCCGAGCGGAAGCGGAGTGCTGCTGCCCGGAATGCACGCCACCGTCTCCGAGCAGATGCCCCGCTCCTCCTCCAGCAGGACCTGGTGGGACGCGCCGAGGAGTCGCAACTGCATCTTCGCGCCCGTCAGTTCGAGGTCCAGTGCGGCCAGTGCGGGAAGCGGCTCGCGCCCCAGCGCCCATGCGAGATCGGTCGCGCGCGTGTCGGTGTAGGAGGTGTTCAGGGTCGTGAGCATGGATCGGCTCCGCAAGCACACAAGGAGAGGGAGATGGGTCCGCTGCGCCCCGGTCCCACCGGGGGGGTTCGGCCCGGGTCAGCCCAGACGGCCGGTTTCAGGAAGGTGTCCGCAGGACGTCCGAGGGGCTGCGTTGGTGTGTTAGAGGGAATCATGAACTGTGGCGCCACCACAGCGTTTTTACCCAAGTTCGTAGGGTTTCCATCCCTCAGAGGGCTCTACAGCTCAATTGTTCAACTACGGCGTGCGCTGGTGCCGGGGAGGCGTGCGCCGTTGCGCCGGGGCTCCCGCCCGGAGCCGGGACGAACGGGCCCCCGGACCCGGAGAGGGCCCGCGAAATGCCCCTTTGACACGCGCAGTTGCCGGAGTCACGCCCGAGTACGCCGTCCCATGGACGCGCTTGTCCTACAGGCATGCGACGTCGCCTGCGACCTCACACAGTTGCCCGACACACGTTCGACGGCTCCGCCGCACGGGAATCTCCGGGACCCGCCCGGCACTCAGGCCCGCACCAGGGCCCGGTACGGAGACCCGCACCAGGGCCGGGTACGGAGACCGCACCACGCCCCGGCACGGCAACGCGGGGCCCGCCCCGGATGCGGACCCCGCGCCGTTCGGTGCGTGCGGCTTCCCCGTGGGGAAGGCAGACCGGCTGCCGTCAGCTGCCTCCGCCGCCGCAGCCACCGCCGCCACCACCGCCCCCGCCGCAGGACGACCCGCCTCCGCAGGACGAGCCGCTGCTGCAGGACGAACCACCGGACGAGCCGGAGTCTCCCCCGCCGGCCCACCAGCTGCCGCTGCTGCCTGCCGAACCGGAGGACCTCCCCGCCCCACGACGCGCCGACCGCCCGGAACCGCCCCTGCGCACACCGGACACCAGCGCCGCGATCAGGATGACTGCGAACACCGCCAGGATGATGCCCATAACCATGGCGTCACCCTCCTTTCGTTTCCCCCGAAGCGGCCCCCCGTGGGCGCCTCGCTCTTGCGTGAACAGGGGATGCCCGGCCCTCGAACGCCCCAAAGCAGAGTTGAGGAACTCCAGAGCTTCGGCGCAGGATGACCGGCATGACCTCCAGCGCGCGCCCCCTCCTCAACCGCCGGCTCGCCGAGTTCGGGACGACGATCTTCGCCGAGATGTCCGCCCTGGCCCTGAGCACCGGCGCCATCAACCTCGGCCAGGGTTTTCCCGACACCGACGGCCCCGAGGAAGTCAGGGAGGCCGCCGTACGGGCCCTGCGGGACGGCCGCGGCAATCAGTACCCGCCGGGCCCCGGCGTCCCCGAGCTGCGCACCGCGGTCGCCGCCCACCAGCTGCGGCGCTACGGCCTGTCCTACGACCCCGACACGGAGGTCCTGGTCACCGCCGGGGCCACGGAGGCCATCGCGGCCGCGCTGCTGGCCCTGGTGGAACCCGGCGACGAGGTGATCGCCCTGGAGCCGTACTACGACTCGTACGCGGCGTGCATCGCGATGGCGGGCGGGCGCCGGGTGCCGGTCACCCTCCGCGCGCACGAGGACGAGGGCCGCTTCCGCCTCGACCTGGACGAGCTGCGCGACGCCGTCACCGACCGCACCCGGCTGCTGCTGATCAACACTCCGCACAATCCGACCGGCACCGTCCTCACCCGCGAGGAGCTGGCCGCGATCGCCGAGCTGGCGGTGGAGCGCGATCTGCTGGTGGTGACGGACGAGGTGTACGAGCACCTGGTCTTCGACGACACCGAGCACGTGCCGCTGGCGACGTTCCCGGGGATGCGCGAGCGCACGGTCACCATCTCGAGCAGCGGAAAGACGTTCTCGTTCACCGGCTGGAAGGTCGGCTGGGTGACGGCCGCCCCGGAGCTGGTCACGGCGGTGCGCTCGGCGAAGCAGTACCTGACGTACGTCTCGGCGGGGCCGTTCCAGTACGCGGTCGCCGAGGCGCTGGCGCTCCCGGAGAGCTACTTCACCGCCTTCCTCGACGACATGCTCGCCAAGCGAAACCTCCTGGCGGGCGGCCTGGCGGAAGCCGGTTTCGGGGTCTTCAAGCCGACCGGCACCTACTTCATCACCACCGACATCCGTCCCCTGGGCGAGACCGACGGCTTCGCCTTCTGCCGCGCCCTGCCCGAGCGCGCGGGCGTGGTCGCCATCCCGAACGCCGTCTTCTACGACCACCGGGAGGCGGGCGCCCCCTTCGTGCGGTTCGCGTTCTGCAAGCGGACGGAGGTACTTCAGGAGGCCGTGCAGCGCTTGAAGTCCTAGCTCAAGCCGCGTCCGAAGCGCGCCGCATGCTCGGATGACAGGTTCTTCAAAGGTTCTTCATCACCTCCGTCCTACGGTCGTCAGGCCCGCCGCGCCCGCGGTTCCGGGCGCGACAGGAGGCGGGAGAACCGATGAGGACGAACCGGGTGCTGATGGCCGTGGTGACGGCGTCGGTCATGGCGATCACCCTGGCCGGCTGCGGGGGCGAGGGCGACACCCCGAAGGTCCCGACCGCGGGCGGCGACAAGGCCTCCGGCAAGACGACCGCGCAGAGCGGCGGCGACGACGTGGCCGCGTACGTGAACGCCCAGCGCGAGTGGGTGAAGTGTCTGCAGGAGAACGGGGTCGACGCCCCCGACCCGGACGCCAGGGGGCAGGTCGACTTCGGCGACAACGCGGCGCTGAAGAAAAACACGAAGTTCCTGAACGCCTCCGAGAAGTGCGCCTCGCTCAAGGCGGCCGTCCCCGAGAGCCTCGAGAACGCCAACCAGCCCAAGCTCACCCCCGAGCAGATCAAGATCAAGCGTGACTACGCCGACTGCATGCAGAAGAACGGCGCGCCCGACTTTCCCGACCCCGGCCCCGACGGGACCGCGCAGGGCTCCGAGTGGAACCAGACGTCGGCGGGAGCCAAGCGTGCCACCCGTGTCTGCGCTCCGATCATCGGTGACCCGGCGGACCAGCCCGCGGGCAAGGGCTGATGACCGCGGAGACGGTTGTGCAGACCGATCACGAGCGCGGGGCGGCTCCCGCGCCGCCGCCGCGCGGTCGGCGCGGACGGCGAACGGCCCTGGTGGCGTCGGCTCTGGTCGTCGTGGCGGCGGTCGCCGTGGTCGGTGCGCTCGGTCTCGGCGGGGGAGGGGCGGATGAGGGCTCCTCCGCCCCTCCCCGCTCAGGCTCCACCGTCCCGGTCACCCGGACCACACTGACCGAACGCACCACGGTGGACGGCCAGTTGGGCTACGGCACCGAGATACCGCTGCCGGTCAAGGCGACGGGCACCGTGACCTGGCTGCCCGCGGAGGGCACGACCGTGAAGCGCGGCGGCACTCTGCTGCGCGTCGACGACCGGCCGGTGGTGCTGCTGTACGGGACGCTGCCGATGTACCGGGAGCTGGGCCTGACCGCGGGAAACCAGCAGGGCACCCGGCAGGAGACCGGGACCGAGGGGGACACCCCGGACTCCGGTGACCAGGGCCGCACGGACGAGACCTCCGGGGCTCCGGACCCCTCCGGGTCGCCGACGCCGAGCGGGGCCGGGGCCGGAGGGACAGGGGCCGGAGGGACAGGGGCCGGAGGGACGGGGGGCACCCTGCGTGGGATGGACGTACTGCAGTTCGAGAGCAATCTCGCCGCTCTCGGCTACACCGGCTTCACGGTCGACGAGGAGTTCACCGGTCTCACCGCCCGCGCGGTCAAGCGCTGGCAGAGATCCCTCGGGCTTCCCCAGACCGGCACGGTCGGCGTCGGGGACGTCGTCTACTCCGCCGGCAAGGTACGGATCGGCCACGCGGGTGTCCGGCTCGGCTCGCCGGCCACCGATGACGTCCTCACGTACACCGGTACGGCTCGGAAGGTCGTCGTCAACGCCTCTGCGGCGGAGGACTCCTGGGCCGTGCGCGGCGCCGCCGTCACGATCGGGCTGCCCGACGGGAAGTCGGTGAGGGGCGAGGTGGCCTCGGTGGGGAAGAGCGCGACCGCGCCCGAGGAGGGCGGCGGGGAGGGTGACTCCGCGACACCGACGGTTCCGGTGACCATCACCATCAAGGACCAGAAATCCGTGGGACGGCTGGAGAGCGCACCGGTCACCGTCGCGTACGTGGGGCGGGAACGGGCGGACGTTCTCACCGTCCCGGTCGCCGCGCTGGTCGCCCTGGCCGAGGGCGGACACGGCCTGGAGACCCGGGACGGCCGGTTCGTCGCGGTGAAGACCGGGCTCTTCGCGGACGGCCGGGTGGAAGTGAGCGGAGGCGCGGTGCGCGAGGGCATGAACGTGAGGATCCCGGAGTGAGCGGAGCATCGGCGGTCGTGGAGTTCGACGCGGTCTCCAAGACGTACCCCGGTGGTGTGGCGGCGGTGCGGGACGTGACCTTGCGCATCGGGCGCGGCGAACTCGTCGCGGTCGTCGGCCCGTCGGGCTCGGGCAAGTCCAGCATGCTGAACCTCATGGGCAGCCTCGACCGGCCCTCCGCCGGGCGGGTGCTGGTCGACGGCCACGACGTGGCGAAGCTGACGGACCGTGAGGTGTCGGCGCTGCGGGCGACCCGGATCGGCTTCGTCTTCCAGCAGTTCCATCTGGCGGTGGGGGTTCCGGTCCTGGACTCCGTGGCCGACGGGCTGCTGTACGCCGGAGTACCGCTGCGCCGCCGCCGGGCCGGCGCGGCGGTGGCGCTGGAACGGGTCGGCCTCAGCCACCGTGTCCACCACCTCCCGCACCAGTTGTCCGGCGGTGAGCGCCAGCGGGTGGCGGTGGCCCGGGCGGTGATCGGCGAACCGGCGGTCCTGCTGGCGGACGAGCCGACCGGCAACCTGGACTCCGCTTCCGGGGAGGCCGTACTCGGTCTGCTGCGTGAGCTGAACGCCGCCGGGACCACGGTCGTGGTCATCACCCACGACCGGGAGATCGCGGCCGGGCTGCCCCGCCGTATCGAGATGCGCGACGGCCGCGTGGTGGCGGACACCGCGACCGATGCCGTGCCGAACGAGGCGGTCCGATGACCGACGGCACGACGAACGGCCCGCCCGTGGACGACGACCCGCCGACCCTGCCGTCCGGCCCCCGCGGGGCCGGCGGACGCGGCCGCGGACGCGATGACATAGGTGGCACGGGCGGCAGGCTGCGGGCCGCCCGCCTCGGTCCGCGGGACATCGTGCGGCTCGGCGGGACCGGGCTGCGGACTCGTCCCCTGCGGATCTTCCTCTCCGCGCTCGGGATCGCGATCGGCGTGGCCGCCATGATCGCGGTGGTCGGCATCTCCGGCTCCGGCCGGGCGGAGGTGGACCGCCGGCTCGACGCGCTCGGCACCAACCTGCTGCGGGTCGCCCCCGGCGACTCACTCGACGGCACCAAGGCCGAACTGCCCCACGAGGCCGTCGCGATGATCGACCGCATCCCGCCCGTGGAGCAGGTCGCCGCCACCGGCGCGACCGACGCGCACATCTACCGCAATGAGCACATCGCCATCGGACGCACCGGCTCCCTCGAGGTCCTCGCGGCCGACCGGCACCTGCTCCCTGCAGTCGGCGGCCACGTCCGCCGGGGCCGCTGGCTGGATTCCGCGACCGAGCAGTACCCGGCGGTCGTGCTGGGCGCCACGGCCGCGGGCCGGCTCGACGTGTACACACCGGGGACCCGGGTCTGGCTCGGCGGCCGCTGGTTCTCCCTCGTCGGCGTCCTCGATCCGGTACCGCTCGCGCCGGAGCTCGACAGCGCGGCGCTGGTCGGCTGGCCGGCGGCCCGGACGTACCTGCGCTTCGACGGCCATCCGTCGACGGTCTACGTCCGCGCCGAGGACAGCCAGGTCGCGGAGGTACGGGCCGTGCTGCCGGCCACGGCATACCCGGAGAAACCGGGACAGGTCCGCATCTCCCGGCCCTCCGACGCGCTCGCCGCCCGCGAGGCCACCGAGTCGGCCCTGACCGGGCTGCTGCTCGGCCTCGGTGGCGTGGCCCTGCTCGTCGGTGGCGTCGGGGTCGGCAACACGATGGTCATCTCGGTCCTGGAGCGGCGCCCGGAGATCGGCCTGCGCCGGGCGCTGGGGGCGACGCGCGGCCAGATCAGGGCCCAGTTCGTGACGGAGTCGCTGCTGCTGTCGCTCCTCGGCGGCCTCGGGGGGACGGTGCTGGGGACCGCGATCACGGCGGTCTACGCCCTCGGCCGCGACTGGCCGACGGTCGTCCCGGTGTGGGCGAGTGCGGCGGGGATCGGCTGCACCCTCGTCATCGGCATGATCGCCGGACTGTATCCGGCGGTACGGGCGAGCCGGCTGTCACCGACGGAGGCCCTGTCCGGCTCCTGAGCGGCCCGTCCGTCGTACGCGTCAGGGACGGCCTCGGTGAGACCGCCCCTGACGCACCATCAGTCCTGCTTGCCCGGCACTCCCCCGGGAGTGCCGGCGAGCGTGCTAGAAGCCGCAGTAGATGAGGCTGCCGCCGTCGCTCAGCAGGTCGTCGCGGACCCAGCCGGACGTACCGGTGGTGTCGTTCCGGAGGTACGTCCAGGTCTCATCGGTGTTGCCGATGCGCGTGTAGCAGTGGTAGTCGAGGCGGTGGGTGTTGTAGGCGATGCCGTTGCTGGCGCAGTTGGTGCTGGATCCGCTTCTCTCGTTGGCGCCGTTGGCCGTCCTGTTCCAGGCACTGCTGTCCATGTCGGAGGCGGTCCTGCCGCAGGACGCGGCCGCGGTGGCCGGGGTGGAGAGGGCGAGCGGGACGGCCATGGCCACCGCCGCCAGGGCGGGTACGACAGCCGCGATTCGACGCTTCACTTTTGAACCCCCATGAATGCGTTCCCTGTTGGCGCTGCTCCCCCAGGCCGTTGGATGACACCTGAGCGAAACAGCGACCACTGAATCAATCGGTGTGCAAGTGGCGTCAGTACGGTCACAGTCAAAAGACACTGAAGAAATCATTCCGCCCCCAACCGTCCAATTACTGCCCATGAGAGACCGAAAACACCGGAAGAGGAAATGCGTCACTCCACAGTCCTTTCGGCCGGAAGCGCCCTCTTGACGAGCATCCGAGTCCCGTTGAGCAGACCCGTCCCGGCAGCTGGGCGGGGTGGCACGCGATGAGCTTCCGGCTCCGGGTACTCGGCCTGCTGATGCTGGTCGCGATGGCCGCCACCGCCGCCACCGGCTGGCTGACCCTGCGTCAGGCGAACCGCCAGGTCCAGGAGAGTGTCACCGCGGGACGGCAGGAGGTCTCCCGGATCACCGGCGACCTCCGCGCGTACGGGTTCGCGCACGGCACCTGGGAAGGCCTCTCGCCGACGGTGAGCCGTCTGGCCGAGGACACCGGCCAGCGCATCCGGGTCGCCACGGAGAACGACGTCCTGCTCGCCGATTCCGACGCGCTCGGGGGCCGTGCCCCCCGCCCGGTGAGCAACCAGCCGCCCGTGCTGGTCGACCCGCGTCCCCTCCTGCGGATCCCCGCGCGACAGCTGCCTCGGACCTCGATGAAGCTGACGGCGACCGCGATCGCCCAGTACCGCGCCGAAGCGGTGTACGCGGCCTGTCTGACCCGGGCGGGGGCCGGGGTGACGGCCCGGCCGGACGACACCGGCGTGCCGCGGATCAGCACGGAGCGCCGCCCGGAACAGTGCGAGGAGCCGAAGGGCGATCCGGATCCGCGGACTCCGCAGGACCTCGAGGAGATCCGGACCTGTGAGTCGGAGCAGCAGTTCACCACCTGCCTGCAGCGGGTGTTCAACGAGCGTGTGGGCTCGGCCGCCCCGCCCCGCCTGGTGATCCGTCTCGGCGTCCGGGACGAGTCCCCGCCCACACTGGCCGCGGCACCCACGATGGCCGTCGCGGGCGGCGTCGCCCTCGCCGCCGTGCTCGGCGCCCTGCTCCTGAGCCGGGCGGTGCTGCGCCCGGTCCGTGCCATGACCCTGGCCGCCGGGGGGCTGGGTGAGGGAGACCTGGGGCGGCGGGTGCCCGTCTCCGGCCGGGACGAGATCGCCCAACTCGGCCGTGCCTTCAACCGGATGGCGGAGTCCATACAGGCCGCCGAGGAACGCCAGCGCCGCCTCACCGGTGACATCGCCCACGAACTGCGCACCCCGCTGGCCAATCTGCGCGGCTATCTGGAGGCCCTGCGGGACGGGGTCGTCGAGCCGACGCCGGAGCTGCTCGACTCCCTCCACGAGGAGACACTGCTGCAGCAGCGCATCGTCGACGACCTGCAGGATCTCGCGCTGGCCGAGGCCGGTGCGCTCACCTACCACCGGGTGCGCGTCGACCTGCGCGAGCTCCTCGAAGCCGCCGGCACGGCTCACCGTGCCCAGGCCGACGCGGCAGGTGTCGCGCTGCGGCTGGAGGCGCCGCGGCCTGTGGACGTCATCGCCGACGCCGACCGACTGCGCCAGGTCGTCGGCAACCTGGTCGGCAACGCGCTGCGGGCCACGGCACCGGGCGGCACGGTGACACTGGCCCTGGCCCGGCACGGCGAACTCGCGTCCCTTCAGGTGCGGGACACCGGAAAGGGAATACCCCCCGAGGATCTGCCGCATCTCTTCGACCGCTTCTGGCGGGCGGACGCGGCACGGGGCCGCGCCACCGGAGGAAGTGGCCTGGGGCTGTCCATCGCCCGCCAGATCGTGACCGACCACCAGGGGACGATCGCCGTGGAGAGCACCGTCGGCGTCGGCACGACCTTCACCGTCACGCTCGGCACGACCGGGCCGCCGGCCGACGGCGGCTGATCGACCCCGGTCACCCGGTCAGGACCCCGCGTGCGCTCAGGTGGGCGCCGAGCCGTCCACCAAGCGGTATCCCCGGCCGTACACGGTCTCCAGATGGCGCGGCCGGGCGGGGTCGTCCCCCAGCTTCCGGCGCAGGTTGCGCACATGGGCGTCCACCGTGCGCTCGAGTACGTCGCTGTCGAAGCCGAAGGCGCGCTCGATGATCTGGGCCCGGGTGAACACCCGTCCCGGCTCGCGGGCCAGAGCCTCCAGTATCGAGAACTCCTTGGAGGTCAGGGCCACCGGACGGCCGGCCACCCGGACCTCGAAGCGGGCGGTGTCCAGTTCGACCGCGCCGACCCGCAGCACCTCGCTCCCGGCCGCGGAGCCTTTCCTGGAGCGCCGCAACAGCGCCCGTACCCGTGCGGTGAGTTCGCGGGGACTGTACGGCTTGGTGAGGTAGTCGTCGGCCCCCAGGTCGAGGCCGAGGAGCAGGTCCTCCTCGGTACTGCGCGCGGTCAGCAGCAGAATCGGTACCTCGCAGGCCTCGGCACGCAGAATGCGGCATACGTCGAGTCCGTCGACGAGCGGCAGCATCACGTCGAGAACGATGAGATCCGGCCCCGTCGAACGCGCCCGTTCCAGCGCTGCCCGGCCGTCGGCCACGACCTGCACGGCGTTGCCTTCCCGTTCCAGATAGATCCGGATGAGACGAGATTGCTTCTCGTCATCTTCGGCGATCAGAATGCGCGCGCTCAACGATTCTCCCCAGCGAGGCCCTGCACGATTCCAGCACCGTTGATACCGAAGCGCCTCCGGAATTCCCACCTCCGGAAAATCCCGGGCCGACCGCACTCGCCGCACCGTATCGCGAGCGGGCCATCCTTCGGCGTGGGCGGCATCCGGGGGCACTTGATCGCCAGCGATCGGAGTGGCTCGGGAGATGCTCCCGGTAGACCTGCCCGACGTGCGAACGCGTCTACGGGCAAGGCGTCGGCGGGGCCGTTCCAGTACGCGGTCGCCGAGGCACCGCCCTCCCGGAGAGCTACTTCACCGCCTTCCGCGACGACATGCTCGCCAAGCGACCTGCGACACCCGCGACAAGTGGTCGGTCAAGACGGTGCTGCTCGGACGCGTCATACGAGGACTGCGGCCCGGGCAGCGGGAGACGGCAGCCCGTGCAGCGCCCCGGCACGTCGCGTGCTCGCCGATCGGCGTACGGTCAGGTGCCCGAGGGCGAGATCGCGTTGACGAGGTCTGCCTGGGTGGTCGGCTGCATGGAATTGAAGGCGCGGCGCCTGGTCTCGGAGGACAACTCGCTGCGGCGGTAAACCTCGACCAGATCCTGCTGCAGCGCCGGCCGGACCGCGGGTTCCCGGGCCAACCGCACCCCCAGGCTGACCAGGATCTCCAGATCCGACCGCAGCAGTGACTGGATAAAGTCCACACCGTCGCGCCTGTTCCGGACCCGGTCGACGATCACGGTCAACCAGTAGCGGTACATGTCGGCGACCTTGTCCAGCAAGAGATCCTGCTCTTTGCCCCGCGTGTTGTCGAAGTCCGCCACCTCGCGCAGGGCCGAGGCCGTATCCAGGAAGGACTGACATGTCAGGAGCTCGATCACACCGTCCTGGAGGTCGGTGGTCACGGACTTCGTGGGTAACTCGGGCGTGATGAAAGCCGTCGTGTCTCGGCGCGCCTGCTCGGTGCTCACCTCATGGCTCTGCTGAATACTCGACAGTCTGTCCCGCACGTCCATGATGTCGCCGGACATCTCGTAAGTCAGTTTGAATCGCCTGTCCTGCAGGCTCGCAAGCAGTTGGACGGTCAGGCTGCTGTGGGTCGGATCAGGGGGCGTGAGGTTGACGGAAAGCCAGCTGTCCTTGGCTTTGAGACGCAGGTCGGGGTCCGGTGGGCTGCTCTTTCGGCGATCCCGTTCGTAGGCCTGACGAGGTTGCATCGCTGTCTCCTACTGCCGGGGCTTTGCAGGGCCGAGATCGAAGTCAGGTGGATCGTCGTCCTCACGGATATTGGCGCCCTCGGATGGGTTGCCGCCCTCAGGTGGGTTGTCCTCGATTCGAAGATGCACAGGTCCGAGGTCGAAGTCCAGCGGCACTTCGGCATTGGTCATGAGGTTGACGGATTCTTCCCAGAGCCGCAGGAGCTCGTCATAAGCCAGCACGGACTCATGATCGGAGTCCGTACCCACGGCGGCTCGGTCGGTGATCGCCGACTGAAGCAGCCTTCGCCACAGGTCCAGCGCGTCGTGCAGCCAGTCCAGCGGCGGGGCGTCGCTGACCCGGCACCGGTCGATCATCCTCTTCGCGAGCCTGGAGATATCGGCGGCGGTGATGTCCGCGATGGGCGGCCCGGCTGTCGAATCCACATAATTGATGACGGTGTCCTGGTCCAAGTGACTGTTGTCGAATACGGACATGACGCACGTTTCACCGTTCTTGGGCAGCGAGATCTCCAGCCTGCTCGTAGCCATGTCCGGAAGGAGCAGCACGATGCGCGATCCGGCACCGGTCCGTTCCTGCGGCGCGTCGGAGCGGCCGTTCCAGTGCTGGGAGTACGACAACAGCGTGCTCCGCCACTCCTGGTCGATCGTCGCGTTGCCGTTGAGCCGACCGATGAACCAGATGTCCTGGCCGAGACCGGACATCAAAGTGGCCTTTTTCCCCAGAGCCGAGATGTCGCTGTCGGCGCGCTCGACGACATTATGCCCGCGCCCTCTCAGCTCGGCCGCGAGCCAATCGAAGCAGTATCCGCGGGTCACTTCGCCGTCGATCCCGACATAGCTGACCCGGTGTCGCTCGACATTGGTGACCAACTGGGCGCGCCATTCCTCGGAGAGCAGCGTCCATGGGGTCGAGTTCGGCGAGACCGGCCGGGGCGACTCCGGTGCGTTCTGTTGCCAGGCGGTGGTGTTCGGGAACTCCTCGTCGTCGAACAGCTCGTCGGCCAGCCGGTGGAATATCTCGGTGTCCGCGGTCTTGGACAGCTCGGAACCGTCGCATTCCACCAGGGAGTACTCGTTGGATCTCAGCGTGATCCCGTTCAGCGTGGACTCGTACCAGCCCAGGATCTTCAGGCGCTCACTCGACACGGGCAAGATGTCCTTGATCGAGTAATTGACGTTGCACCATCCCCAGCAGTACACAGCGTTGAAACCGGCCAGATAGCTCCGGAGAGCCTGGTGTACTTTTTCGGTGTGTTCTGATTCGTTTCCCAGACTGTCCGGCTCGCACTCGCGGAGCAGAAGTTCCCCGCCATCGATGAAGAGAGAACCGGAGCCGGCGGCCTTGACCGGCAGCGCGTTGGGCAGAAACTCGCTGCACCGGTATTTCGTCATCGTCACGCCGAGTTCGGTCAAGGCGTTGAAGAATACGCCCGCGTTGTCCGTGGCGACAATCGTCCGGATATATCCGTCCCGGACCATCCGCGCGATGCACCACATGGCCTTCATGTCCGGCATCTTGTTCGGGGACGACGACGACGTGTGCTTCTTCATCCAGTCGATCCGGTACTTCTGATCGTGCAGGATGCTGCGCCAGGCCACTTCGACTCTGCGGTACTGCGGGACCAGCAGGTCGTCCTGGAAGACCTCCGGCCCATCATGCCCGAGGAGAGCGGCACCTCCGTCGAATCCGACGACGAGCGCGGCTCGCCAGGTCCCGTCGCGCGGGTGCACCTTCAGATGCGCACCGAACAGCTTGACGTCCAGATCGCTCATGGCCTCAGTCCCTCCTCCAAAGCGTCCACGAACCCGCCGAAGGAGCCGAGGTCGCCGTCGACGAACCACGCCGACTTGGGGTTCCTGGCCGACATCAGGGACAGCACCATGGGGGCGTCCGGGAATCGCAGGTTGGCGTAGACCATGTAGGAGCCGGTACGGCTGAACGCCTCCAGCACGTTGAGGTGGAAGAAGGAGTAGCCGCACACCACGGCGGGCTGCCCCGACCAGACCTCCACAGCCCTGCGGATGGCCTCCGGATACTGAGTGATCTCACTGCTGGTCATGCAGTTGATGCCCCACCGGTAGTCGCCGTGCAGCTTTACGATCCGAAGGCGCGGGCCCTGATGCGGGGAGAGCCGCTGGGCGACCACGTTCGGCACCAGTTCCGGCACGAGGATCACCTGGTAGTCCTTGTGCTCGCGCAACCCGGCCTCTTGGAAGGCCTGTTCCAGCAGGTCGTCGATGTTGAAGGTGAAGACCACGTCGGCGTATCCGTCTCGCATCAACCGGGTGAGGCCGTGATAGGGAGAGTCGGGCTGCAGGGGCCGTTCGACGTATGGGGTGAGGAAGTCGGCCCGGGACCGGTCCGCTCCGAGGTTGTCGCAGAATACGTCGAACCGGTATTGAGGGCTGCCCCAGGTGCCCCGGTCCTCGGGCAGGGCCAGCCGCAGCAACTCGGCATTGAGCGGCACACCGTCGTGGGTCGAGCAACCGGCGCCCAGCCAGAAGACCGGTTTGCCGTCACGTGGTTCCGGGGAACACACCGTCCTCATGTGATCGACGAGAAAACCGACCGTGTCTTTTGCGCTCACTGTCATCTCCGGATTTTCCGCATGAGACTGAGGTCGAAATGGGGCTGTTCGGTCCAGGCGCCCTCAGGTACGGACCGCCAGGCCGGCACCCCCGGGGCCACGTCCTGCGTCAGCGCGTCGAAGTCGGCGACGAACGGTCCATACGTCCGCTCGACCTGCTCCGCCATGGCGTCGAGATGGTTGTTGCGCAGCGCGCTGACCGACTGGCGCACCCACTCCCGGACGTGCATGGGCTGGCTGCGGGCCCGCAGGACCCGCAACAGAGCCTCCTGGGTGAGCCGTTCAGCGCCGTCACCACGGCCCAGCAGATCCTGGGAGGCCCGGCTGACCACCTGCTGGATGTCGCCGGGTGTCAGTCCGTGCGACCGCTCCGCCAGAAGCTTCAGATCGACCGCCTCCGGGCGCAGCCGGGTGCTGAGCCGACTGATGTAGAGCTCGAAAACCTGGGAGCGGACCTCCGGGCCGGGGAGTTCCACCGGCAGCATCTGATCGAAGCGGCGCAGCATAGCCGGGTCGATGGCCCAAATTCGGTTGGTGCAACCGAAGAACAGAACGGAGGCACCCGACTCTCGCAGCCGGTCGACCTCCTGGATCCAGTGTGCCGCCAGATGGATGCGCCAGTCCTGGCTGTCCTCGCGGGACATGCCGATGGCGTCCACCTCGTCGGCGAACAGGATGGCCGGCTGGACGTCGATGACCTGGTCGATGAGGTTGGTCAGGGCCTTCTGATCGTCGCCGACGTACCGGTTGAGGACCTCGTTGAGGCGGATCCGGACGATCGGCAGTTCCAGGTGGTGCCGGGCACGGTACTCCCCGGCGAGGGCTCGGATGATGTGTGTCTTGCCGCAGCCGGACGGCCCGAACATCAGCAGTGACTGGGTCGGCGTCTGTCCGTACTCCGCCAGTTTCCGCCGCAGGGCATCGACGTCGGGCGTGGCGAAGTAGGTCTCGAACAGCTGCTTGACGGTGCGCATGAAGCTGCCCGGGTGATCCAGCCCGCCCACTGCGGCGAACGTCGGTTCGGAAGAGACGGACTTCAGCGGGGCAGCGCCGTTCGACACCGCCTTGGCGTTGCCGGCGGCGGCCATGGGGTGCTCGGGGGCCAGCCGCGCAACCGCGTCGACATCTTCCTGGTAGGCCTCCTGGTGACCTGCCGAATGATGGCAGTGGGCTCGGCTGGCGATCACCTCCGCCAGCAACTCGTCAGCGCGCTTCGGCGGCAGCGGTGCTGCCTGTACCAGCCGCACCAGCCGCTCGCAGCGCTCCAGCGCGGCCTCGGTTGCGGGCTGCTTCTCCAGCTCCTCCAGCAGGTCGGACAGTATGTCGCAGACCTGTTCCTCGACGAAGTCGGGCCTGCTGCTGCGACCGAGAGCGTGCAGATAGTGCCGAAGCGCCTGTTCGGCGTCCCCGCGCCGCCGGGCGATCTCCCCACGCAGCGCGGTGGCGTCCGCCCCGGCCCCGAACTCCCCGACGGCGCGTGCTAGATCGTCCTCTGCGGCGCTCAGCGAGTCGACGCTGCCGCCCGGGGAAACCACCGTGACCCAGGCACGGGCGTAGTACGCCTCCCAGCGGTCGGCACCGGCCTCGACGGCCTGGTCGAAGAGCGCCCGAGCGTCCTCGAACCGTTCCGCCCTCAGAGCCTCGATCCCCTGTTCGTAGTGGCTGCGCCAGTCGTCGGGGTGCGGCACGGTCATTCCCCCCCTCCAGCCGAGCTCCGGGGCCACAGAACCAGCGGGTCGCAACGGGCGCCGTCGAGCCCCGCGCACCGCACCAGGCACGCGTCCGCATCCCGGGTGTCCGCCGGGGACGGGAGCCGCACTCCGGCTCCCACCTCGAACGCCGTACGCAGCTCGTCGTGTCGCTCGACCGAGCGGCCGACCAGGAACGTGCCGTAGTGGGTCGCCGTACGCAGTTCGGCGGGCGACACGAGGGTGCTCGCGACGACCAGACCGTGCTCACGGGCCCCCCCGTCGGCGCCGAAGCGTTCGAGGAGCCCGACCGGCACGGTCGCCAGACTCGCGGACACCAGCACGCACACAGGCTGCCAGCGGTGCGGACGGACCATCCCGTACTCCGTCCAGGCCGAGGTGAGCTCGGCCTGGACGGCATAGTCGGTGTGGTCGGCGAACGGACCGTAGTCGTAGTCCTTGTCGTCGAGCCACGAGGCGGGGGCCGGGCCTGCGGGTGCCGGGGCCGGGGGTTCGAACGGGCCGACGCGGTCGGCGCCGGTGTCGTCGGTCTGCTCGCCGGCGACTCGCGGCCGTACCTTGAGATCGAACCCCGCCGGCCAAATGTCCGTCGTGGCCGCCGTGGTGGTGCTGCCGTCGCGCACGACCTCGGCGGTCCGCAGCAGCGACCCGGTGACCAGGGTGAGCGTAACGGCTGCAGCCGTCGGGTCGTCGACGGGCAGCTCCAGGAGCACCGCACTCGGCGCGTCCGTCATCCGTACGGGCGGATCCGACCAGCTCATCGAGATGGCCCCACGCAGGGACTCCGCGGCTCTGGTGGTGCGCTCCAGGAGCAGAGCGGTGCGGCGCAGGGCGGAAGGGCCCGAGTAGCTGATACTCGCCCGGTCCTCGACCACCCGGGCGGCGAGTCGGCGCAGGGACTGGCGGCCACCGTCGGCCAGGTCCTCCGCTCCCTGGTCGCCGCAGACGGCGTCGAGCAGTCCGCTCAAACAGTCGTCGCCCGCCGGATCCGGGCAGGGACCAGCCCCGGAGATCAGGCACTCGAGGACCGCGGCCCGGGTGTCGGCATGCTTGAACTCGGCCACCCAGGAACTCGCGCGCCGCCCCCAGTGCCCGCCGTCGCTCAGTCGGCGCCAGCCGCCGGTGACGCCGTGCGCAGAGCCCTCCGGTCCGGGATGGCGGGCCCACAACACCGGGACACCCGAGGCCACCAGCTCCGCCGCGATGTGCCCGGTCATGTCCACCTCGCCGGCGTTGCCGAGCAGCACCGTCGGGCTGCCCGACGCGATCTCCAGGATCAGGTCGCCGCCGTCCGGACCGATGCCGACCACCGTTCGCAACAGCGCGGGGTCCGAGGGGGCCGCGCAGAGTTCGGCCAGCCGTCTGCGCATCTCCGGTGACAACGTCTCGGGCAGGTTAGCCGGCGTGATCCCGGGCAGATCCCGGGGCAGACTCTCCGGCGCGGCCCAGCCGAACCGCGCAGCCGAACCCTCGCCGGCGGGTACCGCCCCGCGGACGCCGCGCACGCCGCCCGGAAGGGGGGCCGACTGTGGGGGAGGAGCAGCGGTGATCGGTGCCGTCGCGTCCAGAGCGTCGGGGCCGGAGGGCAGCAGATCCTCGATCAGAGGCAGAAACCATCCGTTGCGCCGGGCTATACCCACCACCTGTCGGCGCAGCGTCCGGAGCCGGCCACTCATCGGCCCGGCACACAGGTCCCGCACATACGGGCCCGTCAGTAACTCTTTCTGCAGGCCCTCCCGCTCCAGCCACTCGATGAGCGCGGCCCCTCGTACGCGATGGCCGGACGGCGACGGCTCGCCGAGCCGGTCCGCCAGACCAGGCGAGCGGCTCAGATAGGTATACGCGTAGCGCACGTGGGGGTCGACGGGGTGCTCGTCGCCGAGATCCGATGCGGGTTCACCGTGCACCGACACCACCAGGCTGAAGCAAGCGTGTGCTGAGGGCCGGTCGCCCAGACTGTGCAACGCACGCCCACAGCGCACCAGTTCTTCGGTGCCGGAGTAGAACAGCCAGTGGTCCAGCCGGTTGTTGGCCGCGTGGGCGAGCAAGTTCTCCACGATCAGCCAGTACTGGCCCTCGCGTTGCCACCTCCGCTTCAGCTCCGTGTCGATCTGAAACCCGCCGCGGTCCCGGTATTCGAGCATTCTCACGTACTTGGTGTAGGCGGGCTCCGGCTCGGGGAGCACGGGCGCCTCATCGGCGGAGGGGTCGGTGGCCGTGAGCGCGGTCCGTGCCGATGTGTCCGTCTTGCTGAGCCGCCGGACCAGCGCCGGACGGGCCCGCACCCCCTGATTGATCAGCTGCCGGGCCTGCAGAGTGCAGGAGATCGCCGTCCCCGCCATCCCCAAGGCGAGCCAGAACTCCGCGATCAGCGTCCACCATTCCGCTTCCCCGGGCCGCCCCTCGCGCAATGCGTCGGCCAGCGCTTGGACGGCGTCAGCGTCGAACGCAGTCCCCGGCACCCCCCGCGGCTGCGCCAGACCATGGGCCGTGGCGAACCCACCCGCCGCACGGGCCGGATCCCCGCCCAGCAGGCTCTCGATCACTTCCGGCATGTTCACCGCGTCCCCTCCCCGTCGGGCGCCATCCGCCGTGCCCGTTCAGACCCTGATCCGGTACAACTCGTCCTCGGTCCGGATGTAGACGCGCCCGATGCGGTCCGCGCACATACCGGTGGGGTTGACCGGTTCGCTGGTTTCCAGATCGAGAAAGTGGCAGAGCAACTTGAGTGACCCCCGCTCGAAAAGGGCGAGTTGATGTCTCGTGCGGTCCTCGAAGAGAACGTAGATGCCCGGACCGCCGACACAGGCCTGGACGACGGACGCGTCACGGAACGGTGCCGGCAGCTTCGACGTGCACTGCTCCGCCCAGGTCCCTGCCTCCCACCGCCAGGTGCCGAGCGAGCCGCTGTCCGCGGTGAGCAGGAACACTGAAGACAGAGACGACCGGGACGAAGGGGACTCGGAAACGGGCTCCTCCAGCACGAAGTGGCAGTCGGCCGGGGGCAGTCGGCCCGACCCCAGCGGGCTGATCGCCTCGATGCGCCGGGGGTAGGGGTAGCGGAGCCAGCGGTCGTCGTCGGTGAGCATCCAGAGCTCGTCCTCAGCAGCGAGGAGCTGCCGGCAGGTGCCGTCGAGCCCCGTCAGCAGCATGGTGTGGAACTCGTACTGATAGGCCGACCCCTCCTGCTTGACAGTCGGCGGCAGCTTGTAGAGCCGCTGGTCGTCCGAGGTGAGGAAGAGATCTCCTTCGGGACCGAAGGAGAGGGTGTCCAGACGCACGCCGAGGGTCACGTGTATCGCCCCGCCGTTGGCGATGTCGTAGCGGCGGACCATCTCCCCGTCCGGTTCCAGCGCGCAGCAGACGCCGCGGTGTACAGCCAGCAGGTCGGTGAAGTCGCCGTTGAACAGCGCTCGGTGCAGGACATCCTGCAGCGGGCGGGTCATCAGGAGCCGTTCCCTGAGCAGAGCCAGTTCGGCAGCGGCGCTCGGCTCTCCTGCCGCGGCGCTCGCGAGCCCGACGATCAGCTGAAGCTGAGAGCCGCTCCCCAGCAGCCACCGACGGCCGCCCGAGGGCTCTTTCGGCGGCAGCAGGACCTGCCCGAGCGGTCCGCGCGGATCGATGCCGAGGGCCGGGAACAAGCTCAGCGCCCGTAGCACGGAGGTCTCTGCGGAGTCCTCCGGCATGCCGCAGGCCCGCAGGTAGCGCCGGTGGTTCTCCAGCACCGCCTGCGGCGGAACAGCCCGCGTCGTGACGCAGTAGTCGTCGACGGCGCGCAGCCGGTCGTCGACCCACCGCCAGAAGCCCACCGGCACGCCCCATTCCCCGGCCCCGACCACACAGGACACGTACCAGGGCTCGGTGAAGTGGCGGCGGTGGGTGCGTCGGTCGATGCCGGACATGAACGGGGCCCCCGCGATATGCGAGTGGTACCAGCCGACCACGTACTCCTCGGCACCGTCTCCCAGGCGGGTGAAGATGGCGTCCATCGAGGTGGCGTCGAAGTCGAAGTGCACCTGGCTGCGGCTCTCGGTGGGCACCGCGAGAGAGTCAGTGATCCGTACCGCGTATCTGTCGTCGGAACAGTAGTGCCGTCCCAGCAGGACGCCCCCGCACTCCTGCTCGGTGTCGAGCGCGGCGTGGCCGCGCATGCCCGACAGCACGTGATCGGCGACTTCCAGGCGAAAACCGTCGGCGCCCAGAGGTAGTTCGGTGATGCTCGCGGGGGTGTCCTTCAGGGAGATCCTCGGGACCGGGCTGATCGAGAAGTCCTCGTCGGCATCGGTCATGACCGGACCCCGGCCGATGACCGTGGCCGCACGCCGATGGCACCCGCACGCGCCTCGGCCGACATGGTCAGGGTGTGATGGGCGCTGACCTGCGCGGTGCGGAGGGTCTCGCCCTCCAGCAGGTAACGGTTGCCCTCCTGCCAGTGGAGCCGGTAGGGGATACGAGCGCCGGTACTGTCCTGTTCCTCGAAGCCCAGGTTCGACCGGATGAGTTTTCTGATGATGGCCGAGATATTGATGTCCAGGGGCAGGGAGAGGTCCCAGGAGTTGGTACCGAAACTCGCACGGAGGATGATGGGAATCGCCTCCGGAGCGGGGGTGGCCATGCTTTACCTCGCAGCGGTTGGAGTTGCAGGGACGGCTGCGGACGACGACGCGGGATTCACCACGAGATCGAAGTCGAAGTCCAGCTCTCCGGCCGTGAGTCCCCGGCCGGCGGTGGGTGAGTAGTCGTTCTGCCGGGCCTCTTCGACAGCCTCGTAGAGTTCGCAGGCGGCGGGATTGGTGGCGAGTACGGAAACCTCCACCCCGACGAGTTCGCTGTACCGGCACACGGCGGACAGCGCGTCACGGAAGGCGCCGAAGTGGCATTGCACGGTGGCGATCTCGGATTGGACGACGACACAGTCGTCGACCAAGAGCAGCCGGGCCTGGTGGCAGCGCTGGTTCCATCGGGAGAGGAACCGCAGCACGGTCACGCGCCGGGCGGGCAGGACGTCGTGCTGCAGGAGGACCCGCAGGTAGACCCAGGGCTCGCCGGTGCGTATCTCCAGCACGGCCCGGTAGTCGTAACAGGGGATCAGACATCGCACGCCGGCGAGCACGGTACTGGTGTCGACGATACGGTAGTTCCATCCGATTTGGCCGAAGTACTCGGCGACGGTGTGCGCGTCGAGCTTGTGCATGTGTCTATTCCTCCACCGGATCGTGGCGTGGAGAAGCCGTGATTTCGAACTGCGGATTGACGACCGGACGACCGTCGATCGGCACGATCGACTCGTCCCGGCTCAGTTCCTCCCAGAGCCAGAAGGCGGCCTGCGTGTCGAGTGGGTCGTAGATGTTGAAGGATTTGTACTGGACGAGCTCGCACAGTGCCACACACAGCTCGGCGAGCGAGAGTCCCGGATACCAGATGTCGCCCATGCAGACGTCCGGGGGTTTGAAATTCGGATGGAATATTGCGGTCTTCCACACCACCCTGGGCGGCAGCTTCGGGAAATTCTCACTGAGCAGCAGATCGAATTCGTGCTCGCTCGACCGGAGCAGGACGTCCTTGACCTGTACTAGACCTAGACAGCTCATTTTGACGATGTACTTGGAGGGCGGGCTTCCCAGACTGTGAAAGCTGATCAGTTCGCTGCTCCCGACGAGGTCGAGCATTCCCGCGTAGTCGTTGGCGAGCCGTCGGAGGTGAGGTGAGGTCATTCCCGCCCCCTCGGGTCGAGCCCTGCCAGTTCCGGCTCCGGGGGAGACCCGGGGAGTTCCAGGTGTACGACCGTGTCGACGCCCGGGAGCCCGGCCTGGACCCAGCTCCACGGGGGGAAGCCGGTCGCCCCGGGGGAGAGTCCGGCCCAGGTTTCGTCCCCGGTCACCACGTTGGACAGGTCGGGGACGGCCTGTGCGCCGCACTCGGCGCAGGAGTTGTCCTCATCCCCGGGGCTGCCGGTGCTCGCCTGGATGTGGCCGATCGACCGGACGGTGCCGCATTGCAGGCACGTCACGCGCGCGTTGATTTCCATGGGCAGCCGCAGCACCGCGTCGGGCTGGTCCGAAGCGCCACGCCAGGAGGAGAGCAGCCCCGCCCAGTCAGTGTCCGTTTGCACCCAGCCGGCCGGGGCCGAGGCCGGGGAGGCTGCCCTCGGATGCAGCCAGCAGTCCTCGCGGCGGGGAAGCCCGATGCGGACGTAGCGGTCGTGGGCGAGGTCGACGCGTATCTCCTCGCCGACGGGGACGGGCAGCATCTCCGGATCGTCGTGGATCCACTTCACCGCCTGCTGCACCATGAGCGCTGCAGCCACCGATGCCCCGAGGGCGGTGGTGGGCACTCCCTGTCCGTACTGTGCGCGGCGAGCGTAGGCAAGGCAGGAGTGGCGCAGGGTCAGGTCGACGAGGTCCTCCTCGGTCAGCGTGCACACGTAGCAGGGGCCGGTGTCGTCCGGGGCATACAGCCGGACCACCCCCTCCCAAGGGGTGAGGCCGCCGTCGACGAGCAGACAGCCCGTGAGGCCCGCGAGCTGGCCGAGGGCAATGCGGGCCGCCGCGTTGTCGACGCAGCCGAAGGCGACATCCATGCGGGCGAACAGTCCGGCGCCCGCCACGGTGCGCAACTCGCCGTCCAGGGGTACGACGGTGCAGTCGGGATTGATCCGGGCCGCGGCGGCCCGGGCGGCCACCACCTTGGGCAGGCCGATGTCCTTCTCCGTGAAGAGCACGGACTTCCCGAGATTGCCGCCCTCCACACGGTCGAAATCGATCAGGACGACCGTCCCCCAGCCGAGCAGGGCCAGGTTCTTGACCACCTCGTTGCCCAGGGCGCCGGCTCCGACCACGATCGCCCGGGCTGCCTTGAGCAGATCCTGGCGCCACCACCGGACCGACGACAGCTGGGCGTAGCGCTCACTCGTCATGCGTTCCCTGACTGTCAGGAGAGAAGTGGCAGTTGCGCGAGCAGCACCGGCTGCCCACCAGGTGCTCCCAGCAGTCTGGGCAGTAGCCTTCACCGCACAGCGGGCAGCGGATCACCTCGCTCCCCACCGCCAGGGCGGTGAAACAGTGCAGACAGCGGCGGTCGACCAGAGCGTCGCCGACGGTCAGTGTGAGGCGCTGGACCTCTTCGTAGATCGCGAGACGGCCGCCGAGTTCAAGGGTGTCCCCCTGGTGCAGAACGGCCATTCCGGTGACGGCCGTTCCGTTGCGTATGACATCCATGCCGTCCGGAACCACCACGCCGAGTCCCGAATCGGTTCGCAGCACCCATAACCCGGACTTGCGTTCGGTCACCTTGGCATCCAGCGGCTCACGGAGATTCTCGGAGGGCAGCAGGAACTGACGGCCGCGCTCCGGCAACACGATGTGCCAACCCTTGAAGTCAAGTCTGGGGAAGGGCGAAACGGTCGAACCCATGGGCGATCCGCCTATTTTTCACGGACGTATAGGGCCGCCTATTATCAGCGACTGAACGGCCGGTGAGCAAGGCTTTGACAGCACCCACAAGCGGAATCCTCGATGCTCGCAGCTCAGTTGACGGGCGGTCGACCCAATTCCCAGAGATGTTCGAATTGTTCGATCCAGTAACCATTCCAGCGATTACTGCTGGCCCGGCTCAGGCTAATGTGCATACGGGTGCCAGTGTGACGCCCGTGAACAGCGTGAAACTCGACGATCAGTGTTCCATCGTTGGTTCCGGGATCGACCGTGAACATACTGAATCCGGGACTGAAGTCAATGAGCCGGTATTCGAAACTCCCGGGGACATTCCAGTTGCGCATCATCTCCATGCGGGAGACCACTGTGTGCAGCGATGGTTCCAACGACTCCACCGAGAATTCCTGCCCCTCGTCCAGTTGCCGGGCGGCCACCCGCACCGCCTCCGCCGCGGAGGGGTCGAGCAGCAGCACCCGCACCTTCCCGTCGGCGCGCGCCAGCACCTGACTGCGCAGCGCCTCGCAGGTGCCCGAACTCAGCAGATTGATGCCGGAGGGGGCGAACACGGCGACCTCGCGGGCCCCGGCGAGCCGCGCGGAGAGCGGCACCGAGTCGAGATCGGCACGGTCATGGAGGACCGCCTCCACGTCCGCGGCCCGCCGCTCCGGCAGCGTTATCCGAAAGACCAGCAGACCCACGCCGGCCAGCACGACCGTCAACTGGAGCCGCTGGGAGAGGACATCACCGACCAGCGACAGCACGGCGAAGAGCAGGGCGCACACGGAGACCACGTACGCGTCCAGATTCGTGCGAGTCCTGAGATCTCCGAGCACACGGTGCCAGGTCCGTTGCATTAACTCCCCCGTCCTGCCCGCCGGTTCAGGCATCCCGAACCGAAGCAGCCAGCTTAGGGACGATGGATCGGCTCCGACAGTGGACGTGCGGGGCGGGGCGGGCCGAACAGGCTCGGCGGGATCGATCACGAGGCCCTGCCGTTCGGCGATCTCTCGGCAGATGCCCTCCTGGCGGTCGTCGCCATCCCCAACGCGGTCTGCTACGACCATCGAGAGGAGGGCGCGCCGTACGGGGCGATCCTGGGATCACCCGACTCGTCGTACGTGATCCCGCGCGGTCGCCCTCGTCGCGTCTCGAAGCCTGAAGCCTCAGGCCGGACGAACCGCGCCCTTGATCGCCGACTGGCCGGCGAAGAACACCGACTCCTCCCGGATGAGCGCTCCGGGGCCCGGGGCGTGGATCATCATGCCGTCCCCGCTCCAGATGCCGACGTGAGCGAGGTCGTCGTGGAAGAAGACCAGGTCTCCGGCCTGGGCCTCGGCGAGCGAGACAGGCGTTCCCGCTTCCCACTGGGCCTGGATGGTCCGGGGAAGTGTGACACCGGCGGCCTTCCACGCGGCCTGGGTGAGGCCGGGGGCGTCGTACGATCCCGGCCCGACCGCGCCCCATACGCAGGGCCTGCCGGTCTGCGCGCGGGCGAAGGCGATCACCCGCTCGGCCCGGTTGCGGTGGCCGCTGTCCGGCGACGGCCAGGATCCGCCGTAGGCGCCGGGTGCGAACGGAGTGGAGGCGCCGGGTGCGAACGGAGTGGAGGGGGCGGGTGCGGCGGCCGGCTCGGTGGGCACCGCCGGAGCGGGAGCGGTCAGGGCAGCTGCCGGAACCTCCAGCAGGCCGGCGTCATAGGCCGCGGTGGTCAGGCCGGCCGGTGGAGCGGAGGTGTGGTGAGTACCCGCGGTGGGGTCCGGGGCGGAGGGCAGCGTGATGGTCGGCTGCGGGCCGGACAGCGGGAGAGGGCTGAGCTCCGCGGCGGGGGGCGGTACGGGCGCCTGCGCGGGCTCGTACAGCGGCCATGCCGCCGTGTCGCCGCCGAGGACCGGCAGGACGTCACCGGGCCAGGTGCTCTCGCCCCAACCGGACTCGGCCGGCAGAGCCGGTGCGACGCGCTGAGCGGGGATCTCCGGGAGGGATCCGGTGGTTGGGGATCCGGTGGTTGGGGATCCGGTGGTTGGGGATCCGGCGGCCGGTGACTGAGCTGTTCCGGCGGTCAGTTCGCGCGCGACACCGGTGGGCGTCCTGGGCGGCTTGGGCGCTTCGAGGGCGAGGGGTTCCGCGGGGCGTTCCGCCGGGCGCGAGGGTCGTACGGGCTCGGGTGCGCGCTCGGGACGGCCCGGCGTCCTCCCGTCCGGCAGCGTCGCCGGCACGATCGGGCCCAACGCGGCACGGGCGGAGTCGAACCACTTGCGGGCGAAGGATCCGGCCGCGGGCTCCGTGGCCTCCTGGGATCGGCCACGCGTGACCGTGTCCCGCTGGCGCGGGATCTTGGCGGCGCGGGTCGCGTTGTATCTGCCCGTGTCGTTCTCGGCCCGGTCGTAGAGCCCGTTGACGTACCGCTGGACCTCGTCAGGGCTCGGGCCCTCGCTCTCACTGGCCAACGGAGTCGGCCTGCTTCGCGAAGTCGGTCGCTTCGGGGCGCGAGATTCGTTCCGACGCCATGGAAAGGGCGCTCCTTCCGTCCAAAAGCGCTCGAGACCACCTGCCTGTCGGTGGAATTCGCGCACGCAGCGGTCAACTTAGCAAACTTGTGAACCTTCCGTGAAGATCGAGCCCTGGAGGGTGGCCGACGGTCCGGGTGTCACTCGTCGGCCAGGTGCCAGCCCTGGAGGCCGGGCTGGGACAGGATGGCGGCGGCGGTCCGGGTGGCCTCGGACGTGGTGGTTCCGGGCGGGGCCGTGAGGTGGAGGCGGGCGAGGTTCTCCTGGAACCCGTCGACCTCGGCATGCCACCCGGCCGGGAGCAGGGATACGAAACGGATCGCCGCCGTCTCTGGCGGCGCCCCGGACGGACCGGTGATCGACACCTGATGGGGGGAGTTCATGGACAGCTCCGCGGGAGAAGGAGGAGGGAGGGCGGTGGGGCAGGGGCCGGACCGGACGGCGGTGTCGGCCGGCCGGCCCCGGAGACGGTCGGGGGTCCGTCAGTCGGAGGAGCCGCTCTTGGCGAGCCGGGCCACCACCACGAGGATCGCGACGGCGAGAGCGGCGCCGACGCCGTAGCGGACGCCGTCCGCGGTGTCGCTGGCGAACACCGCCACCTCGGCGCCGGCGAGGACGGCCAGCAGGGCGGCGAGGGTGGTGGTGGAGCGGGAGGCGGTCATGGGATTTCCTTCCGGTGGGGGGGGTTGGGTTTCCGGCGGTGCCGGTGTGTGTGACCGGCGGGTCGGGTCGGTGCGGGAAGGTCAGTCCGTCAGCTTCATGGCCTGGCGGAACGAGAGCTTGCGGTCGGTCTGGAGGAGCGCCCTGCGGTAGACGCGGCCGCTCACCCCGACGATGAAGACGGCGGCGGCGATGGACAGGGCGAGCGCTACGGCCGGCTCCCACCAGGCGGTCTCTCCCGCCAGGACACGCGCCGGCATGGTGACGGTCGAGGTCAGCGGGACGAACGAGAGGATCTCCCGCACCCCGCCGGAGACGGTGACGCCGAGGATGAACACGAGCGCGGTGACCGCGTTCACCGGCGTCGTGGTGGACTGGATGTCCTCGCTCCGGGTGGCGAGCGCGCCCGCGGCGGCGAACAGGCAGGCCAGGACGGCGATGCCGACGACGTAGAAGACGAGGAACCAGCCGAGGCCGGAGCTGATGTCGGCGAGGAACTCCTGCTCGCCCGTGGCCATCAGGCCGCCGACGCCGACCAGGCAGAACAGGGCCATCTGGGCGAGCGCCAGGAGCGTGGAGCCGACGATCTTGCCGACGAGCAGGGACCGCAACGGCACGGAGCTGGCGATGAGTTCGACGATGCGGTTCTGCTTCTCCTCCACGACGCTGGTCGCCAGCGCGGCACCGAGCAGGACCGCGGCCAGGTAGAAGAGGAAGCCGAAGAAGTACGTCGTCATCCGGACCGCGCCCTCGGGCGTCTTGTCGGCCGAGAGCAGGACGTGCTTGACCTCCGACCCCTCGCTGAGGGCGCCCAGGCTGGTGCCCGCGGCCTGCGCGTTGCGGTCGAGGGCGTTCGTCTGCACCGCGGCACCGATCCAGGTGGCGGCGATGTCGTTCTGCCCGGTGTCGCCGAGCAGGACCCAGCGGCCGCCCTCGAACAGCAGCCCGGCGTCGGCCTCACCGGACCGTACGGTCTCGCGCACCTCGGCGGCGGACGGCTGCTTCCGGACGGTGATCTCGACGTCCTGGTCCGCCCGGACGGCCAGTTGCTCGGCCTGGCCGGCGATCCGGCCCGCCTGCTGGTCGGCCACCGCGACGCTGATCTTCCCCATCGAGTCGGCCAGGTAGAGCTGGAGTCCGAGCGCGCCCACGATCAGGGCCAGGGTGACCAGCGTCGACACCAGGAAGCCGCGGTTGGTGAGCTTCACCGAGATCTCGCGGGCGGCGACGATCCGCCAGGAGGCCTGCGTGGCCGTGCGGGACGGGGTTCCGGGAGCCGTCGGCGTGCCCTTCGGGCCGGGCGACGTCTCGGCCCGGTCTGCTGGGTTGGAGGTCACGGTGCTCATGCGGAGGTCATCTCCCGGTAGACGTCGGCGATGCTGGGAACGAGGGGGGTGAAGGCGTGCACGGCTCCCCGGCCGAGGGCCCGGGTCAGGAGCTCGCCGGGGTCGGCGTCGGCGGCCAGCTCGACGCGGGCTCCGTCGGGGAGTTCCTCGACGTCGGTGACGCCGGGGACGTCGCGGGCCCAGCCGGCGGGTTCGCCGGTGACCAGGTGGTAGCGGGGCCGGTCGCGGTGACGGAGTTCGTCCGCGGTGCCCTTGCCGACGACATGGCCGGAGGCCATGATCACCAGGTCGTCGCAGAGCCGTTCGACCAGGTCGAGCTGGTGGGAGGAGAACAGCACCGGGATGCCGGCGGCGGCGTACTCGCGCAGCAGCTCGGCCATCGTGTCGACGGCGTGCGGGTCGAGTCCGGAGAAGGGCTCGTCGAGGACGAGCAGCTTGGGGGAACCGAGCAGGGCGGCCGCGATCTGCACGCGCTGCTGGTTGCCCAGGGACAGGGACTCCAGCCGGGACTGGCTCTTCTCGGCGAGCCCGAGGCGTTCGAGCAGTTCGAGGGTGTGGCGGCGGGCCTCGGCGTTGGACTGGCCACGGAGCCGGGCCAGATAGACGAGCTGGCCGAGGACGGTCTGCTTGGGGTAGAGGCCCCGCTCCTCCGGCATGTACCCGAAGTCCCTGCGGTCGGCGGCGGTGACGGGGGCGCCGTCCCAGCGGATCTCGCCGCCGTTCGTGGCCAGTACGCCCATGATCATGCGCATGGTGGTGGTCTTGCCGGCGCCGTTCCCGCCGACGAACCCGGTCAACCGGCCCCTGGACACCCGGAAGGACACCTGGTCGACGGCACGGTGATCGCCGAAGTCTCGTACGAGTTCTTCCAGTTCCAGCATCTGTGTCTTCTCTCAGCTCGGTTGATCGGTGGTTCACGGTGGGGGGAACGAGCGGCGGCGGACCACCGCCGGGTCAGGGCAAGGGGTGCGGGGCCGCATCCCGCGGGTCGTCCAGGCGGGCGGGGCAGCCGGTCCGTTCGACCGCCGAGGCCAGCCGGGGCAGGTGCCGGCTCCAGCGGTGCGTCTCGTCCATCCGCAGGTTCTGGTAGCCGGGGGCCAGCACCTTGACGACGTGCCAGCCCATGGCGGCGACGGCCCGCGGCAGGCGCGGGGTGAGGTCGACGGCGAGGAGGCCCGCGCCGTCGGCGGTCAGGGCCCGCCGGATCTCCTCCGCGCCCAGGTCCCGCGCGGGCGGCGGAGCCGGGAGCGTGACCGGCTCCTGGAATCCCGCGACCCAGTCGCGTACGGCCTCGTAGGCGGGCCGGGTCAGCATGTGGGAGAGCCGGTCGTGCTCCGTCACGATCGGGCCGGGGTGTCCGGTCTCGCCCCGCGCGCGCAGCGCCCGCAGCGCGACCCGTACCTGCCACGCCTCCTGGAACGCCTTCGCGGCGGCCTCGGCCGGCCGGGTCGACGCCTTCATGCCGACGGTGGCCAGGGCGCCGGGGCCCTCCGGGTCGATCAGGCAGGCGGTCATGCACCACAGGCCGGATACGGCGGTGGGGATACGCGCGAGGACGGGGGTGAGCCCCGCCGCGCGCGCCCGCTCCCACACCGCCCGGAGCCCGGTGCCGGCGGGCGCCGGGGTGTACGTCGGCAGGCGCAGCTGCCGGTCCCAGGCGACGGTGAGGGCGTCCCGCTCCGTCACCTCGGTCATCGCGGCCGCGAGAGCGGTCTCGTGGCTGGCGCCGGCCGCCGCCCCCGACGGGCTCGGGTCGAACAGGTCGGCCCGGCGGGCGGGCCAGTCGACGAGGTCCGCGGGGACCAGGACGGGGGTGTCCGAGTCCAGGGCGCGGGCCTCGTACCAGGACAGTTCGGCCGCCTCCGCGTCCGGGTGGGACAGGGCGTGGCCCGGGTGGTGCGCGTACAGCGTCGTGCCGTCCAGGCCGGCCGCGGTGCCCGTGCGGGCGGGGTACGCGGCCGAGGGGTGCAGAGCCCGCCGCTCCACGGCCTCGCCCGCTCCGCGCAGCAGGGCATCGACCCGGGAGGTCCCGCTGGCCCCGGCGAACCGGGAGGACAGCGGGGGGTCCAGGAGGAGGGTGCCCGGGGCTGCGGGGGCGGTGGCGATGGTGACGGTGGCGGTGGCGGAGCCGGCAGGCCCCGCCGGGCCAGAGGGACCGGCGGAGGTCGCGTAACTGGCGGAACCCACAGGGCCCGAGGCCTCGACCGAGGCCGCGGATCCCGCCGTGCCCGCGAAGCCCGCGGAGCCCGCGGAGCCCGCACGCCCGGCCGAGGCCCCGGAACCCGCGGAACCCACCGACCCCGGAGCCCCAGCCGCCGCGAAGCCCGCGGAGCCCGCGGAGCCCGCAGAGCCCGCAGAGCCCGCAGAGCCCCAACGCCCGGCCGAGGCCCCGGAACCCGCGGAACCCACCGACCCCGGAGCCCCAGCCGCCGCGAAGCCCGCAGAGCCCGCACGCCCGGCCGAGGCCCCGGAACCCGCGGAGCCCACCGACCCCGGAGTCCCAGCCGCCGCGGAGCCCGCGAAGCCGGCGGAAGCCGCAAAGCCCGCAGAGCCCGAAGAGGCCACAGAAGCGGCAGAGGCCGCAGAGGCCACCGTCCCCGAACGCCCCGCCGAAGCCCCAGACCCCACCGACCCCGAGCCCCCGACCGACGCCGCGTAACCCGCGGAGCCCACCGTGCCCGTGAAGTCCTCCACCGGGTGGAGTTCGACCGCGCTGCTCCACAGCGGGTCGCCGTCGTGCGGGGGCGTCACCGCGTAGCGCAGGGCGATGCCCGACGCGGGGGCGAGGGTGGTCGGGATGTCGATCATCGGTGGGCCTCGATGGCCGCGGGGGCCAGGAAGGGCAGGGCCGGGGTGCCGTCGCGCAGGGCGGTGAGGGCCAGGAGGACGCCGGCGGAGCCGGTGCCCAGGTCGGTGGAGAGGCGGTAGCCGTAGTTGCCGAGGAAGTCGACACGACCGGGTTCGGCGGCGATCGCCTCCCAGCCGAGGGCTTCGAGGTGGAAGCGCATGACGTCCCGCTCGGACGCGCTGCCGCCGTCGTCGAGGGCGAGGATCTCGCCCGCCCGTCCGTGCAGCAGGCCGCACGACGTGGCGAAGCCGCCCCGCCGCAGGCTGACGAGCCGCCGCACCGCGGTGCGCAGGCGCTCGTCGCCGGGGGTGTGCCGGAGCGCGGCGCGGAGGGCGAGCACGATGCCGGCGGAACCCTCGAGACCGGGGCTGAGGAGACGGTCGTCGAAGTCGGTGCGCTCGATGAGCTCCAGTTCCGCGTGGAGTTCGGCGACGGCCCGCTTCAACAGGTCGCCGCGGCCGGTGTGTTCGTACAGGCGGAGCAGCAGGAGGGCGCTGCCGCAGCGGCCGTGCAACAGCCCGATGCGCTGGGGCGCCGGGGCGTCGGGCAGCCGGTCGGCGAGCTGGAGCGCCTGGCGCGGGCCCTGGTCGTCCCCCCGCCGGGCGGCCAGGTGCAGTGCCGTCAGTCCGAGGCCCGAGAGGCCGGTCGCCAGGGTCGTCGACACGTTGGCGTCGCATCCTGCGAAGGCCCGCTCCATGACGGCGTCGGCGGCGCCGGGGTGGCCGAGTTCGTCCAGGGTGTACGCGATGCCGGCGAGGCCGGTGAAGAAGCCGGGGCCGTCGCCGGTGACCTGGCCGGCCTGGCCGAGCAGCCACTCGACGTGCTCGCCGGGCACCTCGGCCCCGGCGCGGTGGAGCGCCCAGAGCACGCCGGCCGCCCCGTACGCGAAGGTCACGCCCCCGTCGGCGACGATGAACTGCGAGACGTCACCCGGGTAGAGGCGGTCGGTCCGCTCGGGGGTCGCCGCCTCGACGATGGACGTGGCGATGTTCGCGATCAGGTTCCCGGTCTCCTCCCCGGCGGCGGGCCAGCGCACGCCGAACTCCGTTCGCGCGCCCAGGACATCGTCGCCGAGACCGCGCTCGATCTGCCGGGCGAAGGACTCGGGGAGGGGAAAGTCACGGACCGCCGTGTCGATCAGGGTGCGGATCTTCTCGGTGCCCCACGGCACGACGTGCGGCATGGGGACGAACATCGTCAGCCGGAGCACGTCCAGCGCGAACAGGTCGACGGCGGGGCCCCGGAGGTGGTCGGGCGCCCGGAAGCCGAGGGAGCCCATGGCCTGCGCGCGCATCTCCTCGGCGGGGGTGGCGGTCTCCATGTCGATGAAGGCGACGGTGTCGTCGGCGTCCACGAGGATGTTGCCCGGGTGCAGGTCGCCGAAGACCACACCGCGTTCGTGCATGGCGGCCACGGCCTCGGCGACCTGGCCGATGATGCGCAGCGCCCAGTTGGCGTACTCCGCCCTGGCCCGGGGCGTGTTGTCGGTGCTGCCGTAGGGGTGGCGCAGGCGTACGAGTTCCGTCAGCGGAGTGCCGTCGACGAAGTCACGGGCCAGGAAGTGGTGTTCGTTCCCCTTGCGTACGTCCCTCAGCGCCGGGACGGCCGGGAGCCCGGCGAGCCGGGACAGCGCCCACTGCTCGCGGTCGAGGCGGGCCACGGCGTCGTCCCCGGCCGCGTCGAGGCCGGCGAACGGGCGGGCCTCCTTGAGCAGGACCTCGCTGCCGTCCCGCTTGTCGACGGCGCGGTAGACGCCGCCGCCGTTGGAGAAGTGCAGGGCCTTGTAGACGCGGAAGGGGAAGTCGCCGAGGGTGCGGGCGCGCCGCTCGTCGAGGGCCTCCTGGAGGAAGGAGGGGATGGTGACCCAGGAGGGGGTGTGGAACCCGGGGCGCCGCTCGTCGGGGACGAGTTCGCCGTCCGGGGTGGTGATCGCGGGGGTGAGGGTGCCGTCCTTGAGCCGGGCGGTCTTCAGTACGAAGCCCCCGTACCGCACGTGGAGCGGGCCCTCCCGCCAGCGCAGATCGCTCAGGATCGAGGGGGCGCGGGTGCCTCCGACGAGCTGCTCCAGGCCGTCCAGGGCCTGCTTCAGCTCCGTCTCGTCGGCGGGGTAGACGGTGATGAACTTGCCGCTCGCGCTGCGGTCCCCGTACTTGCTGCCGCGGCGGGCGAGGGTCTCCGGGTCGGATATGTACTTGTACATCAGCCCGTGCTCGACGCAGTACGGCGCGACGGTGTCGAGCAGTCCGGCCGCGTTGTCGGGGGACGCCGCGACGTGGATCTTCCATCCCTGGTCGGGGACGCTCGAGTCGGGTGGGACGCACACCGTCCACTCCCGTCCCCGGGTGGCCGTCCAGCCCTCGGGCAGGTTCCGGCCCTCGTGGAAGTCCGCGCCGACGGACTCGGTGGCGGGGGCGTCGTAGAAGAGCGAGTCCGCGCGGCAGAAGTTGATGAACCGGGTGTCGAGCACGGTGTCTCCAGGGTCAGAAGGGCAGGAACGGAAGCACATAGGTGCGGTGCAGGGACTTCCACAGGGGCACGCTGCCGAGCTCGACCTCGGCGGTGCCGGTGGCCGGCGCGGGGGTACGGGCGAGGTCCAGCGGGTAGGCGGTCGAGTCCATGAGCACGGTCTCGCCCACGTCGACGGGGAAGTAGGCGGAGACCGGGACCTCGGTCTGGCCGGACGGGGCCGATCCCACCCGGGCGGTGGCGACGGGGTCGTTCAGCATCAGGCCGTTCGTCCGCAGCGACACCTGCTGCCCGGGACGTATCCGGTCGGTCGCGGAGCCCTCCGGCAGGACCAGGCGGGTGCCGCGGGCGTCGGTGACGTAGGCGGCGGCCGCCGTCTGACGGACCGGCAGGAACAGCGCGGCGCACGCGAGCGCGGCCAGCAGCGTGCAGACGGCTCCGGCCCGGACCGGGCGGACGCCGGCGGCCTTCACCTCGGCGGCGAGCCGGAGGGCCCCGCGGATCACGATCCACGCGAGGTACGAGAGTCCGGTCGCGGCCATCAGGAGCCCCACCCAGCCGACCCGCTGGAGGGTGCCGAGCCAGGTGTGGAGGGCGGCGCTCAGGAAGTACACGGGGAAGGCGAGGCAGGCGAAGCCGTACGCGATGGTCCAGCGGGTATGCAGTTCGCGCTGGTAGGTGCCGCCGAACAGGAACCGGGCGAGCGTGCGGCGGGCGTCGGCCATGGCGCGGTCGCGCAGGTAGGGGACGTCCACGTGGCTCATGAGGGCGATGTAGCCGTCGAGTTTGATGAACGGCGTCAGGTTGAGCAGGGCCGTTCCGTAGCTGGTGACGGCGAAGAAGAGCAGGCAGGTCTTGGCGGTGCCGTCGTCGAGGGGCCAGGCCGCGAGGGCCGAGGCGGCCGCCAGAGACGTCTGGACCGCCGGTCCGGCGAGGGCCGTGTGGACCCGCTGCCGGCGGGCCGGGAGGCGCCAGGCGTCGGAGACGTCGCAGAAGAACGCCGGCATCAGGTAGAAGAGCATGACGCCGATGCGTGAGGGGCGGCCCCCGTAGCGGATGAGCACGGCGGCGTGGCCCAGCTCGTGGATGGACACGCCGAGGAGCAGGGCGAGGAGCACTCCGGCGAACGTCCCTGCGGACAGGGGGCTGTTGAGTGTCGCCGTGACCGCGTCCCACTGGGCGGCGAGGGCGCCGACACCGAGCAGGACGCAGAGCAGGGCGGCCGCCACCGCGCCCCGGGAGAAGAGGCGGGCGAACAGCGGGCCCAGGGCCTGCATGGTGCGTCCCGGCCGCAGCAGCGTGAGCTGGAGCGTCATGGGCGGGACGATCTGGAAGCGGGGGGCGACGGCGGGTGCCGGGGTCTCCCCGTCGTCGAGCAGTTTGAGCGAGTCGAGCCGCGAGATCGCGCTGCCCACCCGCTCGGTGTTCCAGGCGCCGCCCAGCCGGGCGGCGAGGGCCTCGTGGTCGCGCTCCCCGTCCAGCTCCTGGACGAGATCCGCGACCTTCTCGTTGATCCGTACGTAGCGTGCGCCGTGCTGGAGGACCCAGTCGCCCTGGCCGTCGGCCGGCGAGTGGACCTCGGCGCTCGGGGCGAGGCGGGGGCGCCGTGCGTGGGCCGGGATGGTGGGCGGGGGTGGGCTCGTGACAGCGCTCATGGAGTTTCCTATCGGGACGGCTGCGGGGAGTGGGAGAGCGCGGTGCACCCTTGCGGGGGTCCGGCCGGACGGGCCGGCCGGACCACCGCAGATCCTCGGTGTCGCCCGAGGGGGCTCCAGCTTGCGAAGGAGAGCCGGTTACTCCGTCTCCCGTCGCGTCAGCGCGCTCGCCGGTGTCGCTCTCAGGTGAGGGTGATGGAGGTGGCGACGGAGGCGCTGATGGCCGTGCCGACGGAGACGCCGGTCCAGAAACCGGGGGCCTCCAGGGCCTCCAGCTCCTGCATCTCCAGCTCGACGGGTTCGGCGCCCTCGATGTTCTCGACGGTGCCCAGGTTCTCGCTCATGTCAGGTTCCTCTCTGCGGAGTTGTACGAGGGGTGCTGCGGGGTTCTGCGGAGTGATCAGGTCAGGGTGACCGAGACGCCGACCGAGACGCCGGTGGAGAAGGCGACGCTCCAGGTGCCCCAGCCCGGGGCCTCCAGGGCCTCCAGCTCCTGCATCTCCAGCTCGACGGGCTCGGCGCCCTCGAAGTTCTCGACGGTGCCCAGGTTCTCGCTCATGTCAGGTGCCTCTCTGGGAAGTTGCTATCGGGGGTGCTGCGGGATCCCGCGCAGTGATCAGGTCAGGGTGACCGAGACACCGACCGAGACGCCGGTGGAGAACGCGACGCTCCAGGTGCCCCAGCCCGGGGCCTCCAGGGCCTCCAGCTCCTGCATCTCCAGCTCGACGGGCTCGGCGCCCTCGAAGTTCTCGACGGT
>NZ_JBIBHN010000006.1:208197-213139 GCF_042957035.1 Streptomyces sp. NPDC008137
GCCCAGGTTCTCGCTCATGTCAGGTGCCTCTCTGCGGAGTTCTGTGGATGTGGTGGATCGAGCCGGCGGGGCCGGCTCGGTCAGGTGAGGCTCCAGGCGACGGAGACGATCGAGATGCCGACGCTGACACCGGCGCTGGTGGCCCAGCCCGGGGCCTCCAGGGTCTCCAGCTCCTGCATCTCCAGCTCGGTGCCGAGCTCCTGCAGCTCCTGCTCGACCGAGTTGTTGTGCGCCATGGGGTTCTCCTCTGTGTTGTCGGTTCGGTGGTGCGGATTCGTGCCGTGGTGCGGTGGTGCCCGCCGTCACGGCGGTGGTGCGGGTGGTGCTTGGTGCTCCTCCCGGTCAGGCGCTCAGGCCGCCGGGAGGGGTTCGGGGGAGCCGGCCGCGGACGCGGCGGGTCGGCTCGGTGGCCTCGGCGAGGAGCGCGACGATGTCGTCGGCGCTCAACCCGGCGAGGGTGGGAAGTCCCGCGCCCCAGGCGCGCACGCTGCGCAGGGCGATGGGGTGGCGCAGGTGCGGGGCGAGGCGCACGGTGCGGTCGATCCGCCAGCGCAGCATCAGCTGTTCGAGACCGTCGTCGGGCCGGGGCGCGAGCCAGGGGGCCCGCTGCCTCAGGCGTTCCCACAGCCTGTGGACGCGGTCGGCGCTGCCGAAGCGGGTGTCTCCCCGCAGGGCCTGCCGCCATACGACCGGCCACAGTGCGGACACCGCGCGCATCTTGGCGAGGCCCAGCGTGGTGGAGAGCTCGTTGGCGAGGGCCCAGCACTTCACCGCGTACGGGTTGCGGCCGACGTTGATGGCTCCGAGCTGGCTCTCGGCGCTGAGCCGGGCCGCCCGCAGCCGCCCGGACGCGGGGGCCGGCAGGCCGGCGGCGACGCACCGGGCGAGTTCGTCTCCGACCGTGAGCAGCCGGCCCGCCAAGTCCTCTACCGCGGCGTCCTGTTCGGGAAGGTCGAGGGTGTCGCTGCTGTACGGGATGACGGTCCGGAAGACCGCTTCGAGTACGCCGTCCATGACGAGGTGCCCCGGGAGGGTCTCGGTGGCCTCGGGCACCCGGAGGGCGGCGCGGGGGCGCAGGCACTCCCCCATGGCGATGCGCTTGCCGTCCTGGTGCGGGAAGCAGGCCACGGGTCCCGCCTCGCTACCGGTGCCCAGGGTGGTGGGGACCGCGAGGACCTCGGCGTGTTCCCCCCACGGCAGCGGGAGCGCCACCAGTCCGCTGCGCTGCCCGGAGGTCAGATAGCGCAGGAGTTCGGGGCGGCGTCCGACGGCGGCGGTGAGTTTCGCGAAGTCGAGGGTGCTGCCCCCGCCGACACCGACGACCAGCTCACCGGGAGAGAGCCGGGAGGCGGCGGCCTCGACGGCCGGCATTCCCGCGTCCGCCGGGGTGACCGCACGGGTGGGCGTGAACCCGGCGCGGACGGTCTCGGCGAGGATCCTCCGGGTGACGGCGTGGTCGGCCACGGCCGGGTCGGCCAGGACGGTCACGCCGGTGGGGCGCAGTTCCCGCAGCAGTACGGGAATCCGGTCGTAGGTGTCGAGGGAGACGGGCACGGTGTCAGCTCCTCGCGGCCAGGGAGGTCGCCGGCAGCAGGCTGTCGAGGCCCGTCTCGACGCAGGTCATGAGCTCGGCGACCTCGGCGCGGCTGTAGGTCAGGGAGGGCACGAGCTGGATGCCGGAGGGTCCGGGGTGGACGATGGCGCCCGCGTGCCGGATGCGGGTGACGAGGCCGGCGACGTCCGTGCCGGCCAGGGGGCGGCCGTCGGGGTGGGTCAGGTGCAGGGTGCGGAAGCAGCCGATGCCGGTGAGGTGCGTGGCGAGGGGGTGCCGCTCGACCAGTTCCGCGAGCCCCTGCTGGAGCCAGGCGGCGACATCGCGGCCCGCCGCGACCGCGTCGAGGCGCTCCATCTCGGCGATCGTGGCGCTGATGGCGGCGCAGGCGAGGGCGGTCGCGCCCTGGGTCTCGGCGTGGGCGAACATCGTGTCGTGCTCGACCAGGGCCCGGGTCACCCGGCGGGACATCACCAGGGCGGCGGCCGGGCAGGCCCCGTTGGTCAGGCCCTTGGAGGTGACGAGTACGTCGGGCAGGCCCGGCCAGCTCTCGGAGGCGAACCAGCTGCCGGTGCGGCCGAAGCCGGTGGCGACCTCGTCGGCGACCAGGAGGAAGCCGTACTCGTCGCGCAGTCGGCCCAGTTCGGCCACGAACGAGGCGTCGAGCGGGAGGGTGCCGGTGCCGACGACGGGCTCCACGACGACCGCGGCGACCTGATGGCCTAGGGCGGCCATCAGCCGGCCGAGTTCGGCGGTGTCGTTCGGGGTGACGTGGCGGATCAGCCGCTGGTCCACTCCGTAGACCCGCTGGCCCAGGTCCTCCCCGGTCAGGGCGAACCCGCCGAAGGTCAGTCCGTGGAAGCTGCCCCGCAGGGCGACCACCAGGTTCCGGCCGGACCGCCCCTGTACGGCGTGGTGGATCCGGGCCAGTTTCATGACCGCGTCGTTGGCGACTCCGCCGCCGGTGGAGAACAGCACCCGGTCGTAGTGGCCGGGCCCGCAGACCCGCAGCAGGTCCTCGGCGGCGCGGCGGGCGTAGCTGTTCTCGAAGCGGAAGGCCCCGAGGTAGGAGGCGTCCCGGGCGACTTCGGCGATGGCCTCGGCGATGTGCTCGTTGCCGTAGCCGAGGTTGACGTTCCACAGCCCGCTGTCGGCGTCGAGTGCGGTGCTGCCGTCCGCGAAGGTGACGCGGTGTCCGGCGGCGCCGACGGCGCAGAGGCTGTCGTCGCCGTGGCTGGAGGGCGGTATGAGGTAGGGCCAGAGCGCGGTCATCCGGAGGCTTCCGTGGTCAGGAGTGTCACGCGGTGACGCTCGCCGGGCGGGGAGAGGAGCTGGCGGGAGGTGATGGTCAGGCCGGACGCGGTGAGTTCTGCCTCCAGGCGCGGCAGGTCGAGGACGGCCACGCGGTCCGTGCAGACCATGACGGGGCTGTCGCCCGGCGGCGGGTCGGCGGGGAGCAGGGTGACCGTGCGGCTGCCGGCGCCGGCCGGCCAGTACTCGTACAGCTCGTAGACGGTGCCGCCGGCTCCGGTGACCCGTACGGCCGTCTCGTCGGGGCCGTCGCCGTCGCCCCGCTCCAGGACGGTCAGCAGGAACCGGCCGCCTTCGGCCAGGTGTGCGAGGACACCGCGGTACAGGCCCGCACGGCCGTCCTCGTCCAGGAGCGAGAGCGAGGTGGTGCCGAGCAGGATGTGCGGGAACCGCGCTCCGAGATCGAAGCGGGACATGTCGCCCCGCACCACGGTGCAGCGCTCTCGCATCGACGCCGGGGCCCGGTCCAGCGCGGTCTTCAGCAGCGCCAGCATGTCGTCGGACAGGTCGAGGGCGGTGACCTGCCGGCCGATGGCGAGCAGCGGCAGCGTGAACCGTCCCGACCCGGCCGCGAGATCGAGCACGGCACCGGGCGCCGCCCGCACCGCGGTCAGCAGGGCCCGGGTCTCCGGGTCGTCGTACGTGGCGAGGTCGTGGTACATCGGGGCGCCGAGGGCGTCGTACAGGCCGCAGACCCGGGCCCTGTCGCCGAGCTCGGCGATCCGGCGGGCGGCGAGGGTGGGTGCGTGGGCCGTCGCGGCCTCGTGGACGGTCAGGGGCATGACCGGGGCGCTCATCGCGCGGCCACCGGGACGCGCACCGGGCCGGGCAGCGGCAGGTCGTGCCGGGAGAGCAGGTCGGCCAGCTGGTCCAGCTCGGCGGCGGGGACGAGGTCGCCCGGCTCTCCGGCGGTAGCGAGGAGGCACTCCAGGGCCTGGGCGGCCCGGCGGTCGACGGCGAACAGGCGGCTGCCGGCCACGATGTACGCCTCCCCCTCGCCGCCCGGGTCCGCGTCCGTGTACAGCACGATCGGCAGGGTCGGGTCCGCCAGGTCGGCGTCGGCGCCGGACTCGGCGAGGCCGGGCGTCAGCCGGGAGCCGAACCCGGAGACGCGCAGGCCGGTGGCTCCGCGTGCCATGAGGCTGCGCAGCGCGCCGACGGCTTCGAGGTAGCGGGCCAGGAAGGGGCGTGCGCGCAGGGCCTCGGCCCGGGTCCCGGCCGGCAGGGCCGCGTCCAGTGCGGCGGCGCCGGATCCGGTCCGGGCGAAGCGTTCGGTGAGGATGTCGAGGCCGTCCTCGACGGTGCCGAGCACCGCTCCCGTGGGGCTGGTGGACAGCTGCCCGTTCCGGTCGGCGTAGAGGCGCAGGGCCGGTCCGTCCGCGGGGTCGGGAGCACCGCTCAGGGCGGCCGGGTCGGCCAGCAGCACCGAGGAGGTGATGAGGAACTCGGGGAAGACGCCCTCGGCGAGCGCCCGGTCGGCGTCGGCGAGGAAGGCCTCGAAGTCGTGCCGGTCGAAGACCCGTACGACGGTCGGGCCGAAGACGGTCATGAAGGGGCTGGCGGCGTAGGCGTGGGTCTGCAGGAAGAAGTCCTGGCCGTTGGAGAACTCGTCGCCGGGCTCCGTGAGGCTGCCCTGGTAGCCGACGGCGGGGGCGAGGTCGCCGGTGCCGTCGTCGGGCGCCAGCAGCAGGGTGCGGGGGCCGACGAGCCCGGCGGCCGTGACGGCGGGGATGTGCGCCGCGTCGGCCAGGACGAGCGTGCCGACGCCGGCGCCGGCGCCCGCGGGCCCGGAGAGCGGGGCGGCGGTGGCCCAGGAGATGAGGTGCTGCTTCAGACGTGCACGAGCTGTCGTGTCCATGCCAGATAGGTCCTTTACTGGTCTGCTTCCCCCTCCGCGTCCGGGCAGCGGGGAATCAAGTGCGAGCGGTCAGCCACGGGAAGTCCGAGCGGCCAGCCACGAGCGGGCGCCGGGCGATCGGTCAGCCACGAGCGGGCGCCGGGCGATCGGTCAGCCACGAGCGGGCGCCGGGCGATCGGTCAGCCACGAGCGGGCGCCGGGCGATCGGTCAGCCACGAACG
>NZ_JBIBHN010000006.1:213231-389290 GCF_042957035.1 Streptomyces sp. NPDC008137
CACGAACGGGCGCCGGGCGATCGGTCAGTGCGGTGCCGTCACCGACCGCAGGATCGCCGAGAGGTCCGCGAGCGACTCCTGGGCGCCGAAGAGCTTGTGCACGGCGGTGGTGTTCAGGACGATCTCGTCCACCCCCACCTCTTCGTAGGCCCGGAGCGCCTTGACCACCTGCGGCAGATCGCCGCCCGCGAACGCGCCGGTCTCCACGACACCGCGCGTCACGTCCTCGATCCGCCCCGAACCGACGTCCACACCGGCCCGGCCGAGCATGTCCAGATAGTGCGGGGCCCGCATGTGCGGCGCGTTGCCCGCCAGAGCCAGCCGTTCGGGCGCGGCGCCCTCGCGCCCCTCCTTCTCCAGTCCCACGGGAACCATGGCGACGACCCGGGGCGGTGCCGTCCGTCCCGCCCGCGCCGCGCCCTCGGCCACCGCGGGCAGGATCACGTCCCGCAGATATCCGGGCGGCGTCAGCCAGGTGATCACGACGTCCGCCACCTCGCCCGCCAGCCGGGCCATACCCGGCCGCAGCACGCCCAGGCCCACGTCGACCCTGGGTGCCGCGGCCGGGGCCAGCTGGCCCCGGAAGGTGAAGTGCGGGCCGTCCATGGCGACGGTCTCCCCGTCGAGGAGCCGGCGCACCGCCGTCACGTACTGGCGCGCCACCTGGAGCGGCTTCTCGTACGGCGCTCCGAGGATGTTCTCCTGGAAGGCCCTGGCGCCCGGGCCGAAGCCCGCGATCACCGGTTCCCCGGTGGCCAGGGCCACGGACCGCGCCTGCAGAGCCGCCTCGTACGGGTGGCGCAGCGGCATCAGCGTGACACCGAAGCCGGTCGGGACCCGGAACCCGGCCCCGGCCAGACCGGTGAAGGTCTGGTGGGGCTCCATCACCATGGCCTGTCCCTGCCAGAGGCGGGTCGCCCCGCTCCACCGGACCAGTCCGGCGAAGGGGAGTGCCTGCTCCAGACGGCGGGGCACACAAGGGAGGAGCACGGAGTAGTCGGTCATGGCGTCGGGTTCTCCTGGGTCGTGATGTCGGGCCGGCCGCTGCCGCTGACTACTTCCAGTCGTTGTTGTTCTTCGGCAGCGCGACCGGGCCGGGCAGCAGGTCGCCGATGATCTGGAGCCACGCGCGGGGGTTGATCCCCGGCACGAACGCCGTCCCGTTCCCGTTCCCGCGCTCCGCCGACGCCACGGACGCCGACCCGGTGACCGATGCCGACGCCGCAACCGTCTCCGTCGCCGCGACCGTCTCCGTCGCCGTCCGGCCGCCCGCCGGCTGCTCGGCGGCGAAGGCCGTTCCCTGGCCGGCCAGGGCGATCATCCCCGCGGTCAGCAGGCCGACGACGACGTGTCCACGACGACGGAACGACTGCGTGCTGCGGGACGTGGCGCGGTTCACGGATGTCTCCTCGATGCTCGATGCGGCGTTTTCGTTCTGCGCTGTTCGTGCTTCCTTGCGAGAACGACTCTGCCGTCTGGCGAGGGCCGCCACGAGGTCATTTGCGCGCAGCTTGCTGCACGCGCGGATTCCTCAAGCTGCAGCGACGGCCCTCACACCGCGCCCGCTCGCCGTCACCGAATTGGCTGTGCGATACCAGAACTAAGGGACATATGTTGATAATCCGTCATTGACAGTCGAGTGCGGGCGTTCAAGGATTCCAGGGACCGCATGTGTGATCGATCATCAACAGGGGGAGACACATGGGCAATCCGCTTGCTTTCCTGGGCGTGAACGAGGAAGAGGAACGGCTGTACCGCGCCCTCCTGAGACGCGGCTCGTCCTCGCCCGCGTCCGGCGCCCAGGAGTCCGGTCCGGACTCGCACCCGCCGTTCGAGGAATCGGCTCTGGACCGGCTGGTGGCGTTGGGGATCGCCACCCGGAACACCCAGGGCGCGGTCCGCCCGGTCCCTCCGCCCCGGGCCGTGGACACGTTGATCGACGGCCGGCTGCGCCGCCTGCGGGAGGAGCTGGAGAGCGAGGCCACGCGGCACTCGGTCATCGAGTCCCTGTTCCTGGAGCGCCTGACCGCCCCCTCCTCGCCCCGCGCGGACGCCGCCGACGGCGGCCAGATGATCACGCAGCTGCACGGGATCGAAGCGGTCCGGGAAGCCATCGACGAGCTGACCTTCTTCGCCCGGACCGAGGACCTGACCACGGAGCCGACCGGCATCCTGACCGAGGAGTCGATCGCCGTCTCGCACCCGATCAACATGCGGTTGCTGCGCCGCGGCGTGCGGATGCGCATGATCATGGGGTCCGCGATCATGCAGGACGACACCACTCTCACCTATATGCGCGAGCTGGTCTCGCACGGTGCCGAGGTGCGGATCTCCCACCACCCCATCGAACGCGTGATCATCGTCGACCGGTCGGCCGCGCTGACCCCCATCAACCCCGCGGCCACCTCGGTGGGGGCGCTGCTGGTGCGTGAACCCGGACTGGTGGCCACGCTGGTCACGCTCTTCGAGCGCATGTGGGAGGCCGCGGAGGAACTCCCCGGCGAGGACGCGGACATGCCGTCCGACATCGAACGCGAGATCCTCGCCATGCTCAGGGAAGCCGACAAGGACGAGACCGCGGCGCGCCGCCTCGGGGTGTCCGTACGCACCTACCGCAAGCACCTGGCCACGATCATGCGCCGCCTCGGCGCCGCGAACCGGGTGGAGGCCGCGCTGCTCGCTCACGAGAAGGGCTGGCTGAGCTGAAAAATGCCGGGCTGAAAAGCCGGGCTGAAAAAGCAGACGGCGCGCACAGCACGTACCTGCTCGTACGCGCCGACGCGCCGTGGAGGCCCGCTCGGGGCCCTACTCCTCGTCTTCGGGCTTCTCCGCTTCGTTGATCTCCTCCTCGAGACCGAGCTGCTCGATGAGCCACTTGTCGAACTCGATCGCGGCGCGCACCCAGCTGACGGTCGAGGAGACGAAGTGCTCCAGGCTGACACCCATGCCGATCAGCATCTGGGCCTCGCCGATCAGGCGGACCGTGCCGTCGTCGTGGGTGTGGCTGTAGACCTTGGGCCACAGGGTACGGCGGTTCCAGTCGTCGATGGACTCCAGGATCTGCGGCTTCTGCTCGATCTCATGGGGCCGGTCGTAGAACGTCCGCACGGAGAAGACCTGCTGGTCTCCCTCACCCCGGAACATGAAGTAGGTGCGGAACTGCTCCCACGGCGCCGCGAGGTCTCCCTCGTCGTCGACGACGTACTTGAGCTCCATCTGGTCGAGGAGCTGCTTCACGAGGTCCTGATCCGGGACGACGGGGCCGGCCGGGCCGCCGGGCTGCGGCTCGGGCTGGCCCCCGAAGTTCGGAATCGAGGACGGGTCGATGGTCACCGTGAATTTCCCTTCGTACGGATTCCGCCATCCTCCCCCATGCGGGGAGGGGGGTGGCAAGCCCCGACAGACCCTGTCAGCCCTCGGCTGACACGATCCGGTCAACTGCAACCTCCGGGTACCCCGAACCGTCCTCCTGAGCAGCCGACGGAGGGGGCGATGGCCATGCGGGCACAGGACAGAGGTCATACCCGGTGGGGGCTGGTCCTGCCGTTCATCGCGGTGCCGGTGCTGGTCCTCGGGTTCCTGATCGTCGGCCTCTTCACCTGGGCCCTGACCGACAGGGACGATCCACGCGCGGGCGGCCCGGCGAAGGCGGCCTGCGCCGAGGTGCTGCTGTTCGGCGGTGCCCGGATGCCCGCGAACACCCAGGCGGACCAGTGCGCCGTGCAGCGCGGCATCGACACCGCGTACACAGCGGTGCTGCGGATGCCGCGCGAGGACGTGCGCGGCTGGCTGAGCGAGACGTACCCGGACGCCCCGCGGGTCCGCACGGACGGCTCCTGCGGGGCGCTGTGCCTCGACGTGACCCACGAGGACGGCCTCCCCGGCACGGCCGAGGCGCACGTGGTCCAGGTGAGGGTGGACTACGAGGACGCCGAGACCGCGTCGGTGCGGTTCTCGGCGTTCACGACGTGACCCTCCCGATGTGACCTTCTAGAGCGTCTTGCCCGTCGCCGGCCCCACGATCAAGCCCTCCTCGAAGCGGTCCACCCGGACCGTGTCGCCGTCCTTGATCTCGCCGGAGAGGATCTCCTTGGCCAGGCGGTCACCGATGGCGGACTGGACGAGGCGGCGCAGCGGCCGGGCGCCGTACGCCGGGTCCATGCCCTCCTCGGCGAGCCAGGCCAGGGCCCCGGGCGTGATGTCCAGGGTGAGGCGCCGCTCGGCGAGGCGCTTGGCCAGGCGCTCCAGCTGGAGCTTCGCGATGCGCTCCAGCTCGGGCTTGGTCAGCGCGGCGAAGACGACCAGGTCGTCCAGGCGGTTGAGGAACTCCGGCTTGAAGGAGGTCCGCACCACCTCGAGGACCTGCTCCTTCTTCTCTTCGTCACTGGTGATCGGGTCGACCAGGAACTGGCTGCCCAGGTTCGACGTCAGCACGAGGATCGTGTTGCGGAAGTCGACCGTGCGGCCCTGGCCGTCCGTCAGCCGCCCGTCGTCCAGCACCTGGAGCAGGATGTCGAAGACCTCGGGGTGGGCCTTCTCCACCTCGTCCAGCAGGACGACGGAGTACGGGCGGCGGCGCACCGCCTCGGTGAGCTGGCCGCCCTCCTCGTAGCCGACGTATCCGGGCGGGGCGCCGACGAGGCGGGCCACGCTGTGCTTCTCGCTGTACTCCGACATGTCGATGCGGACCATGGCCCGCTCGTCGTCGAAGAGGAAGTCGGCGAGGGCCTTGGCCAGTTCGGTCTTGCCCACGCCCGTCGGGCCGAGGAAGAGGAACGAGCCGGTGGGCCGGTCGGGGTCGGCGATGCCCGCGCGGGAGCGCCGGACGGCGTCGGACACCGCCCGCACCGCCTCGGTCTGCCCGATGAGGCGCTTGCCGAGCTCGTCCTCCATGCGCAGCAGCTTCTGCGTCTCGCCCTCCAGCAGGCGCCCGGCCGGGATACCGGTCCAGGAGGCGACGACGTCGGCGATGTCGTCGGAGCCGACCTCCTCCTTGACCATGGTGTCCTTGGCGACCTCTTCCTCGGCCTCGGAGGCGGCCTCCAGCTCCTTCTCCAGGGCCGGGATCTCGCCGTAGAGCAGCTTGGAGGCGGTGTCGAAGTCGCCGTCGCGCTGGGCGCGTTCGGCCTGGCCGCGCACCTCGTCGAGGCGTTCCTTCAGCTCACCGACGCGGTTGAGGGACTGCTTCTCCTTCTCCCAGCGGGCGGTGAGGCCGCGCAACTCCTCCTCCTTGTCGGCGAGGTCGCGCCGCAGCTTGTCCAGACGCTCACGGGAGGCCGCGTCGGTCTCCTTGCCGATCGCCAGCTCCTCCATCTTCAACCGGTCGACGGCACGCTGGAGTTCGTCGATCTCGACGGGGGACGAGTCGATCTCCATACGGAGGCGGGAGGCCGCCTCGTCGACGAGGTCGATGGCCTTGTCGGGCAGGAAGCGGGAGGTGATGTACCGGTCGGAGAGCGACGCGGCGGCGACCAGCGCGCTGTCCGCGATCTGCACCTTGTGGTGGGCCTCGTAGCGGCCCTTGAGCCCGCGCAGGATCGCGATCGAGTCCTCGACGGTCGGCTCGGCGACCAGCACCTGCTGGAAGCGGCGCTCCAGTGCGGGGTCCTTCTCGATCCGCTCCCGGTACTCGTCCAGCGTGGTGGCACCCACCATGCGCAGCTCACCGCGCGCCAGCATCGGCTTCAGCATGTTGCCGGCGTCCATGGCGGAGTCGCCGCCCGCTCCGGCCCCGACGACGGTGTGCAGCTCGTCGATGAAGGTGATGATCTGCCCGTCGGAGTCCTTGATCTCGGCCAGGACGGTCTTCAGCCGCTCCTCGAACTCGCCCCGGTACTTCGCCCCGGCGACCATCGCGCCCAGGTCGAGCGCGACGAGCCGCTTGTCCTTCAGCGACTCGGGCACATCGCCCTTCACGATCCGCTGGGCGAGTCCCTCGACGACGGCGGTCTTGCCGACGCCGGGCTCGCCGATCAGCACGGGGTTGTTCTTCGTCCTGCGGCTGAGTACCTGCACGACCCGCCGGATCTCCTGGTCCCGCCCGATGACGGGGTCGAGCTTGCCCTCCCGGGCGGCGGCGGTGAAGTCGGTGCCGAACTTCTCCAGGGCCTTGTACTGCCCCTCGGGGTCGGCCGTGGTCACCCGGCGCTGCCCCCGCGTCTTCTGGAAGGCGGCCTGCAGCTTCTTGGCGTCGGCGCCCTGCTGGGCCAGCACCTCGCCGGCCGCGCCGCCCTTCGCGGCGATGCCGATGAGCAGGTGCTCGGTCGACAGGTACTCGTCGCCGAGCTCCTTGGCGCGGGCCTGCGCGTCGGCGACGACGGCGAGCATCTCGCGGTTGGGCTGGGGCGGCGCCACGGTGGACCCGGTGACGCTGGGCAGACCGGCGAGTACGCGCTCGGCTCCGGCCCGTACGGCCGCCTGGTCGGTGTCGACCGCCGCGAGCAGATCGGTGATGTTCTCGTTGTCCTGGCCCTGGAGCAGCGAGAGCAGCAGGTGGGCGGGGGTGAGGTCGGGGTGCCCCTCGGTCACGGCACGGTTGCTGGCCGCGTTGATCGCGTCCCGGCTCCGGTTGGTCAGCTCGGCGTCCACGTTCGCGTTCTCCTCCTCCTTGCACTGACCCGATCAGCGCACCGACTCACTGCGCTGACTCCATCAGCGTACATAAAGTTGAGTCTATTCCACTCAAGGGCGGATCCGGGAGTACGCGAGCGGCTATGTTCCGGGGCATGGCCACCAAGTACTCCGTCGATCCGGGTGCCCCCGACCAGCCGTACCTCGCCTTCTGGCGGGAACGGTACGTCTGCACCCTGACGACTCCCCGCCCGGACGGCACTCCGCACGTGGTACCCGTCGGTGTCACATACGATCCCGAGGCCCGTCTGGCTCGGGTGATCACGAACAAGGCGAGCGCCAAGGCGCGCCATGTGCTGGCCGCCGGGGAGCGGGGGGCGGCCGTCGCGGTCTGCCAGATGGAGGGCAAGCGGTGGGCCACGCTGGAGGGCCGGGCCTTCGTCCACGCCGAGCCCGACCGGGTCGCGGAGGCGGAACGCCGCTACGCGGAGCGCTACGGCCGGACCCCGTCGCCCAACCCGGCGCGCGTGGTGATCGAGATCGAGCTGACGCGCGCGATGGGGCGAGGGTGAACGAGGTGGGGCGAAGTGAAAATCCACACCGGTGATCGATTGCTTCCGGCCACCGCGTGACCAGGTCGACTCCAGGTCGATTCCAGGAAATGTCCCCCAAAAACTGCAGCGGCGTCACCGTGTTCAGGTCACGGTGACGCCGCTGCGGGGGGAAGCACCTGAGCGATCTGTTACGACGGGGGAATCGCGTCAGGCACTGCGGGGGGTGGCAGAGATGGTCCTCGGGGCAGGAGACTCGGCGTCCACCTGCTCGTGGTCCCTTTGGTCCAGGTTCACAAAGATCATTCCGTACCGTACGGCACATCGCACGGGCTGCGGCGCCCCCCGAGGCCGCCGCAGACACCGGTAAGCCCGTACGTCCTCGTCCTCGTCCCGCGTGACGACCACCGGCTCGCCGAACACGGTCACCATCAACGAGTCACCACTGTGGGGGATGGCGGTGACCAGGTCGATGAAGTGCCAGCCGGAGCGGTAGGCGGTGGCCATCTCTCTGCGGAAGGAGCGGTCGTCGGGTGGAGTGGTCACGGTCAGCTCCCGGAGTCCGCTGCCCCGGAACTCGGCCAACTGCTGTTGCTCGCGCCGTTGGTGTTCACGGCGACAGACGGCCAGCTGCTGTTCGCCCGAACATCGTCCTTCGCATCGGAGAAGCCACTCAGGGTGCCGAGGGCCACAACGGCGGAGAAGGCGGCGACAAGCACCGAGCGAAGCATTCTGTTACGCATAGTCGGCTTCGTCCTCACTTGAAGGTCCCCTTTTCCCCCGTCAGGTACGACGATGGCTTATTCGGGCACGTCATGGCCACACAATCGATGCATCATGTTCCTGCATGTTCAGGACCCTGGGGGGTGGAGATTTGACAGCGAATCGGACTAAGGCGACACATCCCCATGCGATGACCGAGTGGTGCGAGGAGGGCGGCCGTCTGTATGCCGCCGCACTGCGCTCCGGACGCATCGCTCGCGCGGATGCGGAGCCCGCCCCCTGTCTGGTGGAGTTCGCCCTGCTTCATCCGGATCCGGACGACCCGAACTGGCTGCGGCCGGTGCCCCCGGCGGTCGCCCTGTCCCGGCAGCTCAACCCGCTGGAGCAGGAGATAGCCGACCGCCGTCGCCTGGCAACCGGGCTCGCGGAGACCTTTCAGCCGTTCATGGCCCTGGGTACCCAGCTCGCCGCCACCAGTGACGCCATCACTGTGCTCGAAGGCGGCGAACGTATCAACGCCGCGCTCAACATGGCCACCGTCCAGTGCCAGGCGGAGATGCTCACCGTCCAGCCGAGCGACCGGATGTCCGAACGCAGCCTGCTGCGCGGGCTGGAGCGGGACAGGCCGCTGATCGAACGCGGTGTGCGCATCCGCACCCTGTACCAGCACACCGCGCACTACAACCCCGAGCAGCTGGCCTACGCCGCCCAGCTCTCCGATGGCAAGGCGGAGTACCGCACCATCGACGAACTCGTCGAGCGCCTGATCATCTGCGACGAGTCGGTCGCCTTCATCCCCGCCCGCGACGACCAGCAGGTCGCCCTGGAGCTGCGCCACCCCGGCCTGGTCCGCTACCTCATCAAGCTCTTCGAGTACCTGTGGGACCGCTCGGTGCCGCTGAGCACGGGCACCCCGTACGAGAACGCCCGCGGCGGCATCACGGACATCCAGTACTCCATAGCCAAGCTGCTGGTCGAGGGCCACGTCGACGAGGCCATCGCCCGCCGGCTGGGCATGAACGTACGCACCTGCCGCGCTCACATAGCCAAGCTGGCCTCGGCCCTGGGCAGCGGCAGCCGCGCCCAACTCGGGTACCTCATCGCGCAGTCGGGGATCCTGCGGCAGGACCACTGAGAAGGAGGAAGCCCCGGCCCGGACTTCTCATCGGACGCTCGGGGATTCCTGACCGGGAACCCTGAGGGACGCGGCGGAGCGCGGCGGACCGTCGAGTCCCGCCTGGGCGATGCGGACCCCCAGCTGCGTGCGGCTGGCCGCGCCCAGCGTCTCCGACAGCCGTGCGATGTGCGCCCGGCACGTCCGGACGCTTATCCCCAGCCGCTCCGCGATCACCGCGTCCTGGTGGCCCTCCGCCAGCAGCGCCGCGATGGACTGTTCCCGGTGGGAGATGCCCTCGATGCCCGTGTCGGGGAGCGGGGCGGTCAGCGGGATGGCGAGGCGCCACAGCCGCTCGAAGACCGTGACCAGATACTCGACGATCGCCGGGTGCCGCAGCTCCAGGGCCATCGTGCGGTCGGTGTTGGCGGGGACGAAGGCCACCGTCCGGTCGAAGAGGATCAGCCGGTCGATCACCTCGTCGAGCGTGCGGGCCTCCACGGTGTCGCCCATCAGCTCCAGATACGTGAGCAGCCCCTGCCCGTGCCGGGCGACATGCGTGTACAGGTCCCGCATCCGCACTCCGCGGCCGCGCAGCGCCATCGCCCGGTGCAGGCCCTCGGAGAGTTCCGCCTCGCGCCGGATGCCGCCTGGCTGGACCGTGAGCACCTCGGTCGTGCACGCCTCGGTCGCCTCGTCCATCGCGGCCTGGATCCGGGCGAGTCCGTCCAGCACCCGGATCGCCGAGCCCTCCCCCGCCGACGGGGCCGGCCGCACCTGGCGGCCCAGACCCGCGTACCACTCGACGGCCTCCACCGCCGAACCCACCCGCCGCTGACTGGCACTGACCTCGTCGTGCATCCCGCGCAGCAGCCGGGTCATGACCTCCTGCGGTGAGGTCGGCACCAGCCAGTCCATGTCGTCGGGGTCCGGGTGCAGCAGGGCGAGTTCCAGCAGACAGGGCACCGGTTCGGCATCCCCGCGCGGCACGCGGCCCCGCCGTACGGCCCGGGAATACACGCGATCCCCGGCCTCGCACAGTCGGTCAGCACCGTGTGGATGCCCGTCCGTCCCGTGCCCGGCCATCGCCCATCCCACCCCCGGTTCGCCGTCTTCCGCAGCGCAACTATGCGCGGACGGGACCTGCTCCGCAACACGGCTCCCCACGCCGCGACCACCGGAAACCACCGGTACCTACCGGTTTCACCACGGGGGGAAGCGGGCCACAGTCGGAATCGGCCCGTCACAGGGGGACTTCAGGAGGGATCGCTTCAGGACAGGGTCACTTCAGGCCGATCGCCCGGCACGCCGTCTCGTACTTGCTCGTGCAGATGTCCGACAGCTTGTAGATGTCGTCCGCGACCACCGTGTCCTTGATGTTCCCCTTCGTGAGCGCGACCACGGGCACCAGCTGGGCGGGAATGGCCTTGTGGGTGGGGCTGTCGACCTTGTCGCGGGTGAGGGCGGCGAACTGGATGTCCCGGCCCTGGACCTTGGCCACGGCCATCTCGGCCGCGTTCTCGGCCTCCTGCGGGTACGACTTGTACACGCTCATGTACTGCTCGCCCGCGATGATCCGCTGCACCGCCTGGAGCTCCGCGTCCTGCCCGGTGATCGGCGGCAGGTCGGTCACACCCGCGGCCTCCAGCGCCTTGACGATGCCGCCGGCCATGCCGTCGTTGGCGGAGTAGACGGCGGCGATGTCGTCCTTGCCGATGGCCCGGATCGCCTCGGCCATGTTGGCCTCGGCGTTCTCGGGCTTCCAGTCCTTGGTGTCGAAGGACTGCGCGATCGTCACCTTGCCGTTCAGCTCGGACATCGCACCCGCCTTGAACTGCTTGGCGTTCGGGTCGGTCGACGAGCCGTTCATCATGACGATCTTGTCGGAGAGGCTCGCGTCCTCGCCGATGGCCTCCAGCAGGGTGCGCCCCTGGACCTCGCCGACCAGTTCGTTGTCGAAGGAGATGTAGGCGTCGATGGGCCCCTCGGCCAGCCGGTCGTAGGCGATGACCGGGATGCCGGCCTCCTTGGCCTTCTTGACGCCGCTCGCGATGGCCTGCGAGTCGACCGCGTCCAGCAGGATCACGTCGACCCGGTCGTCGATCATCTTCTGCATCTGGCCCGCCTGCGTGTCGGCGTCCGCCTCGGCGTTGGCGTACTCGACGCGGCCCTTGTTGTTGGTGAGGGACTCGACCTTCGTCTTGATGATCGGGTAGTCGAAGTTCTCGTACCGGGTGTTCGCCTTCTCCGGGAGCAGCAGGCCCACCGTGATGTCGTCGCCCTTGGCCGGGCTCGCCGCGTCACTGCTCCCCGTCGCGTTGAGCGCGCCGCATCCGGCGAGCGTGACAGACATCGCGGCCGCGGCCACGGATATGGAGATACGACGACGCATGTCGGGAGCTCACTTCACGTGTGATTCGGACGTGGGCACAGCTTTGTGGCCCATGTGACTGAAAAGCCAACGCGGACGCGGCCCCCAGCGTCAAGCGAAACCACTTAACGAGATGACAACACCACGCTCCGCAGTGGTTGTGAAGACTCTGCGGAATCACCTCCAGGCGATCCGCATGGTCTGATCATTGAAAGGAGAGCCGGGAAACCGGCCCAAGGCACGCGAAAGGGGCCGGGAGTTGCCTCCCGGCCCCTTCCACAGACTGTGGACAGGCGGTCAGTCCGACTGCTGCTGCCGCTTCGGCCGCCACACCACCAGCGCGCTGCTCTGCTGGACCTCCTGGTACGGCACCAGGTCCCGGCGGTACGACGCGTGCACCGCGGCCTCGCGCTGGCGCATCGCCGCCGCCGCGCCCTCAAGGGCGTTCTCCAGTTCGGCCGCACGGGCCTGGAGGGCTGCGACCTGGTTCTCCAGTTCGATGATGCGCTTGATACCGGCCAGGTTGATTCCCTCGTCCTGCGACAACTGCTGGACGGTGCGCAGCAGTTGGATGTCGCGGGCCGAGTAGCGCCGGCCCCGGCCGGCGGTGCGGTCGGGGGACACCAGGCCCAGACGGTCGTACTGGCGCAGGGTCTGGGGGTGCAGGCCGGACAGCTGGGCCGCCACCGAGATGACGTAGACCGGGGTCTCCTCGGTCAGTTCATACGGATTGCGCCGACGACCGTCCATCTGACTCATGCTCCCTTCGCGGCCTGGAACAGATCCGCCCGCGGATCCTCACCCGAAGTCGCCTCGCGATACGCCTCGAGTGCGTCACGAGCCTTCCCCGTCAGGTCCGTCGGAACACTCACCTCGACGGTGACCAGAAGGTCCCCGCGGGTGCCGTCCTTGCGGACCGCGCCCTTGCCCCGGGCGCGCATGGTGCGGCCGCCCGGCGTACCCGGCGGCAGCTTCAGCGTGACGGGCGGGCCGCCCAGCGTCGGCACCCGGACCTCGCCGCCGAGGGCGGCCTCGGCGAAGGTCACCGGGACGGTGACGGTGAGGTTGTCGTCCTTGCGGCCGAACACCGGGTGGGAGTCGACGTGCACGACCACGTACAGGTCGCCCGCCGGGCCGCCCCGCTCACCGGGCGCGCCCTTGCCGCGCAGCCGGATCCGCTGGCCGTCGCTGACGCCCGCGGGGATGCGCACCTGCATGGTCCGCGAGGACTTGGCCCGGCCGCTGCCCTTGCAGACCTCGCAGGCGTGCTCCGCGATCAGGCCGCGGCCCTTGCAGTCGGGGCAGGGGTCGGTCAGGGAGAACCCGCCGCCGCTGCCCCGGGCGACCTGTCCGGTGCCGACGCAGGTCGGGCACACGCGCGGCGTGCCGTTCTTGTCGCCGGTGCCCGAGCAGGCCTTGCAGGGTGACTGCGAGGACATCCGGAGCGGGACCGTCGCGCCCTCGATCGCCTCGGTGAAGCTGAGCGTGACCTCGGACTCGATGTCCTGGCCGCGCCGGGGGTGCGTGCGCGTCCCCGCACCGCCCGCTCCGCCGCGGTTGAACAGGCCCCCGAAGACGTCACCGATCCCGCCGCCGAAGCCGCCGGCTCCCTGTCCCCCGCCCTGGGCGCCGCCTCCGAAGAGGTCGCCCAGGTCGAAGTTGAAGGAACCGCCGCTCCCGCCGGCACCCGGCCGGAAGCCGCCGTTGCCGAAGAGGGCGCGTGCCTCGTCGTACTCCTTGCGCTTCTTGGGGTCGCCGAGAATGTCGTTGGCCTCGGAGATCTCCTTGAAGCGCTCCTCCGCCTTGACGTTTCCCTTGTTGGCGTCCGGGTGGTTCTCGCGGGCGAGCTTCCGGTACGCCTTCTTGATCTCGGCCTCGGTGGCGTCCTTGGGGACGCCGAGGACCTTGTAGTAGTCCTTCTCGATGAAGTCCTTGGTGCTCATCCTCGACGCCCCTCCTTCCTGTCGTCCGATATGACGTCAGCCCTCGTCCGGGCCACCGTTCTCCTTGTCGTCGGCGTCGGCGGACTCGTCCGCCTTGACCGTCTGCGCCCCCGGCTGGGGTTCGGCCACCGCCACCCGCGCGGGGCGGATGGTGCGCTCGCCGATCCGGTACCCGGGCTGCAGAATCGCCACGCACGTCGTCTCGGTGACGTCGGGTGCGTAGCTGTGCATCAGGGCTTCGTGGATCGTCGGGTCGAAGGGCTCGCCCTCCTTGCCGAACTGCTGCAGGCCCATCTTCGCCGCGGTGCTCTCCAGCGACTCGGCGACGGACTTGAAGCCGCCGACCAGTTCGCCGTGCTCCCGCGCGCGGCCGATGTCGTCGAGCACGGGCAGGAGCTCGGTCAGGAGGTTCGCGATGGCGATCTCCTTGACCGCGATCCGGTCGCGCTCGACCCGGCGGCGGTAGTTCTGGAACTCGGCCTGGAGGCGCTGGAGGTCGCCCGTGCGCTCGTTGAGCGCCGTGCGGGCCTGGTCCAGCTGGGCCACCAGGGCCACGTCCTGTCCCGTGTCCCCGGCCGGGGCCGCCGCCTCCTCGGAGGGGGCGGCCTTCGGCTCGGCGTCATCGGAGGTGGCGCCGGAAGGGACGTCGGGCTGCTGCTCGTCGAAGCCCGGGGTCTCCTCCGTCACGCGGCACCGTCCTTCCGGTCCTCGTCGACGATCTCGGCGTCGACGACGTCGTCGTCAGCGGCCTTGGCGCCACCGTCGGCGGCACCCTCGGGCCCGCCGGCGGCCTGCGCGGCGTTGGCGTCCGCGTACATGGCAGAGCCGAGCTTCTGCGAGACGGCCGCGACCTTCTCGGTGGCGGTGCGGATCTCGGCCGAGTCCTCGCCCTTGAGCTTCTCCTTCAGCTCGGCGACGGCTTCCTCGACCTCGGTCTTGATCTCGCCCGGGACCTTGTCCTCGTTGTCCTTGAGGAACTTCTCGGTCTGGTAGACGAGCTGCTCGCCCTGGTTGCGGGACTCGGCGGCCTCGCGGCGCTTGTGGTCCTCCTCCGCGTACTGCTCGGCCTCCTGGCGCATGCGGTCGACCTCGTCCTTCGGCAGCGAGGAGCCGCCGGTGACGGTCATCTTCTGCTCCTTGCCGGTGCCGAGGTCCTTCGCCGTGACGTGCATGATGCCGTTGGCGTCGATGTCGAAGGACACCTCGATCTGCGGGACGCCGCGGGGCGCCGGGGGCAGACCGGTCAGCTCGAACATCCCGAGCTTCTTGTTGTACGCCGCGATCTCGCGCTCGCCCTGGTAGACCTGGATCTGCACGGAGGGCTGGTTGTCCTCGGCGGTGGTGAAGATCTCGGACCGCTTGGTCGGGATCGTCGTGTTCCGCTCGATGAGCTTGGTCATGATGCCGCCCTTGGTCTCGATACCGAGGGACAGCGGGGTGACGTCGAGGAGCAGGACGTCCTTGACCTCGCCCTTGAGGACACCGGCCTGCAGGGCGGCGCCGATGGCGACGACCTCGTCCGGGTTGACGCCCTTGTTGGCGTCCTTGCCGCCGGTCAGGTCCTTGACCAGCTCGGCGACGGCGGGCATACGCGTGGAGCCACCGACGAGAACGACGTGGTCGATCTCGGAGAGGTTGATCCCGGCGTCCTTGATGACGTTGTGGAACGGCGTCTTGCAGCGCTCCAGCAGGTCCGCGGTCAGCTGCTGGAACTGGGCGCGGGTGAGCTTCTCGTCGAGGTGCAGGGGGCCCTCGGCGGAGGCGGTGATGTAGGGCAGGTTGATCGAGGTCTCGGTGGACGAGGACAGCTCGATCTTCGCCTTCTCGGCGGCCTCGCGCAGACGCTGCAGGGCCATCTTGTCCTTGCCCAGGTCCACGCCGTGGCCGGACTGGAACTGCTGGACCAGGTAGTCGACGATGCGCTGGTCCCAGTCGTCACCACCGAGGTGGTTGTCACCGTTGGTGGCCTTCACCTCGACGACGCCGTCGCCGATCTCCAGCAGCGAGACGTCGAACGTACCGCCACCGAGGTCGAAGACCAGGATGGTCTGGTCGTCCTTGTCGAGGCCGTACGCCAGGGCGGCGGCGGTCGGCTCGTTGACGATGCGCAGCACGTTGAGGCCCGCGATCTCGCCGGCCTCCTTCGTGGCCTGACGCTCGGAGTCGTTGAAGTACGCCGGGACGGTGATGACCGCGTCGGTCACCTTCTCGCCCAGGTAGGACTCGGCGTCCCGCTTCAGCTTCTGGAGCACGAAGGCGCTGATCTGCTGCGGGTTGAAGGGCTTCCCGTCGAGCTCGATCTTCCAGTCCGTGCCCATGTGGCGCTTGACGGAGCGGATGGTCCGGTCCACGTTCGTGACCGCCTGGCGCTTGGCCACCTCTCCGACGAGCACTTCACCGTTCTTGGCGAAGGCGACGACGGACGGCGTGGTCCTGGCGCCCTCTGCGTTGGTGATGACGGTGGGCTCGCCGCCCTCCAGAACGCTGACGACGGAGTTAGTCGTGCCCAGGTCGATGCCGACCGCACGTGCCATGGTTGATTCCTCCAGCTGACTTGAGTGGAACGGACTCAAGTGTGCACGACGGCCCCCGACCGGTCAACAGACGTGAGTCGACCGGACTCAACTCTTATCCGTTCCTTACACGCAACGGCGCCCTGACCTGCGGCGACATCTCACGCCGAGGAGCCTTGGGACCTCGGGAGGGGTACACCGAGACGCGTGACACAGCGAGGACGACGACCAGCGCCGTCCCCGCCACCCACCACAAGGCGTCGTCGCCGACCCAGCCGGCGTGCGCGAGTACCCCGACCGCCACCCCCGCCAACGCCCCGGCGCCCAGCAGCAGACTCGCCGCCGGCGCGGTCAGCCCGAGCCGCCGCAGCCGGTGCGCGAGATGGTCGGGGCCGCTGCGCAGAACGGCCCGCCCGGCCATCCGCCGCGACAGCAGCACCAGCCCGGCGTCGGCGCACACCAGGGCGGTCAGCGCGAACAGCACCCCCGCGCTCTCCCCGAGCCCGGACCCGGCCCGCGCGTACACCGCCCCCAGCGCGATCACGAACCCCGCGGGCATGGCCCCGCACGCCCCGAGCCCGACCCGGGCCGGATGCCAGTTGTGCATGAGGAACCCGGTCAGCGCGGCGGCCAGCACGCTCATCAGCACGGCGATCCCGTCCATCACCTCGACCGCCGCGCAGACCCCCACCCCGAAGGCGGTCACGACCCCCACGGCCCCGGCGACCCCGTCGGCGTGATCGACCCCCCGGAACCCCAGGGCCATCCCCGCGACCCACACGACGGCCAGCAGCCCGGTCCCCACCCCCGTCTCCTCGTACGGCACGACGCACGCGGCCGCCACACCCGTCCCGGCGAACAGCACCCGCCGCCGCAGCCGCCACACGTCGTCGACCAGCCCGAGCAGGGCCACCACGCCCCCGGCGACGAGGAGTTCCCGCACTTCGCCCCCGACCGGCACGCCCTCCACCCAGCCGTATGCGCACACCACCCCACCGGTGACCGCGACGACGGCCACACCCCCGGACAGCGGCACCTCCCGCTGCCGCCGCCGGTCGACCAGCCGCGACCAGCGGGCGGGGGCGCGCAGGAGGGCGGCGAGCAGGGCGGTGAGCAGGAGAGCGATGGCGGCGGCAGCGATCCCGTAGAGCACGGATCTAAAGTAGGCGGGACTATGACAATTCGGTACGACTAACACGACGGAATACGTGACCGGATTCCGGCCGGATTCCAGCCGAGCCCCGGCTGGATCCGTACGAGTTCTGAGGCAACCCTCAGCGATTCAGATCACCCCCCACCCGGCTACAGTGCGGCGGAGGATAGGGGTAGTCTCAGACGGACTGCATAAGTTACCGCTTAGTAATTTCGGGAACCCTCTGAAACGGAGAGGGTCCCGACAGAAACCCCTCGCAGGCCCGAGGAGCCCCCATGCAACTCGCCGCGATCATCGTGTCGCTGGTTCTGACCGTGGTCGGCGTCGCGCTGCTCGCACGCGCGATCGGCCAGTTCGTCCGGTATTTCAAGCTGGGCCAGCCGGTCCCCGCCGGTACCCGGACCGACAACCCCTACCAGCGCAGCGTGACCCTGGTGAAGGAGTTCCTCGGCCACACGCGCATGAACCGGTGGGGCATCGTCGGTGTCGCCCACTGGTTCGTCGCCGTCGGCTTCCTGACCCTGCCGCCGACCCTCGCCCAGGCCTTCGGCCAGCTCTTCCAGGCCGACTGGGTGCTGCCGGTCATCGGCACCTTCCTGCCGTTCGAGCTGTACATCGAGTTCATCGGCGTGATGACGATCCTGGGCATCGCGGTGCTCATCGCGATCCGCCTGCTGAACCTGCCGAGCCGCCCGGGCCGCAAGTCCCGCTTCGCCGGCTCCAAGGCCGGCCAGGCGTACTTCGTCGAGTACGTCATCCTCACCATCGGCCTGGCGATCTACGTGCTGCGGGGCCTGGAGGGCGCACTCCACCACGTGGACCACTACGAGGCGTCGTACTTCGCGTCGTACCCGCTGGTTCTGGCCTTCAAGGGACTGAGCGTGAGCGCGCTCCAGAACCTGGTCTACTTCGTCGCGATGATCAAGATCGGCACGTCGTTCGTGTGGATGATCGTCGTCTCGCTCAACACCAACATGGGTGTGGCCTGGCACCGCTTCCTCGCCTTCCCGAACATCTGGTTCAAGCGCGAGGCGAGCGGCGGCACGGCGCTGGGCGCCCTGCAGCCGATGACGTCCGGCGGCAAGCCGATCGACTTCACCGACCCGGGCGACGACGACGTCTTCGGCGTCTCCCAGGTCGAGCAGTACTCGTGGAAGGGCCTGCTGGACTTCTCCACCTGCACCGAGTGCGGCCGCTGCCAGTCGCAGTGCCCCGCCTGGAACACGGGCAAGCCCCTCTCCCCCAAGCTGCTGATCATGTCCCTGCGGGACCACGCGCACGCCAAGGCGCCGTACCTGCTGGCCGGCGGCGGCAAGACGATGGAGGGCGAGGAGAAGGCGTCGGAGGAGCAGCTGGCCGGTGTGCCCGCCGCGGCGCTCGCGGAAGCCGAGCGTCCTCTCGTGGGGTCGCTGGAGGAGAACGGCGTCATCGACCCGGACGTCCTGTGGTCCTGCACCACCTGCGGTGCCTGCGTGGAGCAGTGCCCGGTGGACATCGAGCACGTCGACCACATCGTCGACATGCGCCGCTACCAGGTGATGATCGAGTCGTCCTTCCCGTCCGAGGCGGGCACGATGCTCAAGAACCTGGAGAAGAAGGGCAACCCCTGGGGCCTGGCGAAGAAGCAGCGCCTGGAGTGGCTGAAGGAGCTGGACTTCGAGGTCCCGGTCGTCGGCAAGGACATCGAGGACCTGTCCGAGGTCGAGTACCTGTACTGGGTCGGCTGCGCGGGCGCTCTCGAGGACCGCGCCAAGAAGACGACGAAGGCCTTCGCCGAGCTGCTGAACATCGCGGGCGTCAAGTTCGCCATCATGGGCGGCGACGAGAAGTGCACGGGTGACTCCGCCCGCCGCCTGGGCAACGAGCCGCTGTTCCAGGAACTGGGCATGGAGAACGTCATGGCGCTGAACATGGCGTTCGGCGAGGAGATGGACGACGAGGGCAAGGTGACGCCCGAGTCGGCGAAGCCGAAGTCCGCGAAGAAGATCGTCGCGACCTGCCCGCACTGCCTCAACACGCTCGGCAACGAGTACCCGCAGCTCGGCGGCGACTACGAGGTCATCCACCACACCCAGCTGCTCCAGCACCTCGTCGACGAGGGCAAGCTGATCCCGGTCACGCCGGTCGAGGGCATCATCACGTACCACGACCCGTGCTACCTGGGCCGCCACAACAAGATCTACACGCCCCCGCGCGAGATCATCGCCAGCGTCCCCGGCATCCGCAACGAGGAGATGCACCGCCACAAGGAGCGCGGCTTCTGCTGCGGTGCCGGTGGTGCCCGGATGTGGATGGAAGAGCGCATCGGCAAGCGCATCAACAACGAGCGCGTCGACGAGGCCCTCTCCCTGAACCCCGACATCGTCTCCACGGCCTGCCCGTTCTGCCTCGTCATGCTGACCGACTCGGTCAACGGCAAGAAGAACGACGGCAAGGCCAAGGAGTCCATCACCGTCGTGGACGTGGCCCAGCTCCTGCTGGACTCCGTCAAGACGCCGGTCCCGGCGGAGGCCTCCGACGGCGACGACGACAACGACGACGACGGCGAGCCGCCGGCGGGCACGGCGGACTCGGAGAGCGCGCCGGAGCCGGAGCCGGTGAAGTAACCGTCGTCCGCGGCTGTCCCCGACGCCCCCTGCCCCGAACGGGCGGGGGGCGTCGGTGTCTCATGGCCGGACACTCAGCCGCGGAGGCCGCGAATGTTGGTGCCGTATTCTTCTATGTACATCACCAACATCGTGCGGGAGGTGCCGGATGTCCGTGACCCAGATCGACATCGACGACGACGCTCTGGAACGCGCCATGGCTCTGTCCAGGGTCAGGACCAAGAAGGAGGCGGTCAATCTCGCTCTGCGCTTCTACGCCGAACAGCAGGAGCGCGCGGCGCGCATCAGCCGTCACTTCGAGCGCGCGCGTGAGTGGGGTGCCGTCGAGGACGCCGAGCAGTCGCACCGGGCGGAGAAGCACAGCCGGTGATGTACCTGCTCGACACATCCGGCCTGGTCCGGCTGCTCCGTGACCCGAAACTGCAATCGGCCTGGTACGACGCGATCGATGCCGGGGTCATCGCATCCTGCTACGTGCAACGCGCCGAGTTCTTGTACAGCGCCCGCAACGGGCGCGAGTACAGCGAGATCGCGGAGATGTTCTCCGACATCTACCCCGACGTGGCGGTGCCGAAGAACGCCGGGCGCTGGATCAGTGCGGTGCAACACCGTATGGCCCAGGCCGGGGAGCATCGCAGCGCCTCGGCGGTGGATCTCGTCATCGCCGCCACCGCCGCCCACCACGGCCTGGCCGTCCTCCACGACGATGCCGACTACAGCACGGTCGCCCGATACGCGTCCGACCTGACCGAGCACAACGTCCACGACATCGCCTGAGGAGCCTCGGTCGGCGGTACACCCACGCTCCTACGGCAACTCGGACACACCCTCCACCAGTGCGTGGACCGTGTCTCGGCCCGCGTCCCCACGCAGGAACAGTTCGAAGCCCTGCGCCTCCCCGGCAGCTTGCCCGTCCTGTGCACGCTCCGGGTCGTCCTCGCGGCGGACGGGCGGCCGATCGAGGCGACGTCGATGGTGAAGGCGGGGCATCTCTACGAGGTGCGGTACGAGTTCGTACCGGAGTGATCCAGCCGGAGATCGAACCAGGGGATCGTCTCGCCCGGCAGCAGATACTCGTCGATCTCCACGAATCCGCGCTGCCGTGCGAAGCGGAGGCCGTCCGTGTTGGATGCCAGGACCACTGTCTCGATGACCTCGGCGCCGAGTTCCCTCGCCTGCGCGAGACCACGCTCGTAGAGCTCCGCACCGAAACCCTGGCCACGGTGCTCGGGGAGGACACGAGCGATGACGGTCGCCGCGGGTGCCTCGCTCGTGGGCGGGCGAACCGTCGTGCATCCGATCAAGGTCCCGTCGAGATAGGCGACCTCCAGAACGTGCTGCCGGGACCGTTCGCGCACCTCGTCGAGCGACCGGTGATGCGTGGGGATGACGAGGTTGTGGACGTACTGCCAGTCGTGGACCGCGGCGTCGGCGCCGTCCACCTTCTCTACGCGTAGGCGGGACATCGGGCCAGCAAACCGGGGGTGGCAGGCCTCGTCAACCGGGATATCGGGGTCGACCCAGATACCTCTATCGGGTGGCACATAGAACACCTGCCCGGTGAACCCGCGCCCCCATCTGGCTCATTCGTTCGAGTCGGGCCCCTCGAACGAGGTACGCGCAATCGATTCTGCGATGCGTGATCAGAACCCTCAGGCGGGCCGCGCTCGCGGCCGCACTCGTTGCCCTGCCCCTTCTGGCCTCCAGCCCGGCGCATGCGCATGCGCACAGCCGGGCCGCCGAGCCGCGCACGCTCCCGATGGCGAACGCGGTCGGCATCCTCCCCCTCGCGGATGAGGTGCGCGAGGGCTACCAGCGCACGAGCTTCCGGCACTGGAACGCGGGCCAGAACCCCACCGACGGCTGCAACACGCGCGCGGAGGTGCTCATCTCCGAGGCGGTCGACCCACCCGAGGTCCTGGCCGGCTGCAGGCTCTCCGGCGGGCGGTGGTGGTCGTACTACGACGCCAGGTGGGTGACCGAGGCCTCCGGTCTGGATGTCGACCACATGGTGCCGCTCGCCGAGGCATGGGACTCCGGAGCATCGCAGTGGACCGCCCAGCGGCGTGAGGCGTACGCCAACGACCTCGACGCCCTGACCTCCCTCATCGCCGTCACCGCGGCCTCCAACCGCAGCAAGGCCGACAAGGATCCCGCCGAGTGGCTGCCCCCGGCCGAAGGCGTCACGTGCCGGTACATCTCGGAGTGGGTCGGGACCAAGCTCCGCTGGGGCCTCAGCGCCGACGCCGTCGAGTTCGAGGCGCTCACCCGGCTCGCACAGTCCTGCCCCGACACCGGCGTGACGTACGACCCCGCGCCCTAGCACGGAGCCGTGGCCCCTGCCCCGGCGACGGGGCGGGACCACCGGCCCGGTCGAACGGCCCCGGGGCTACGGCCCTGGAGCGGGCGGTACGTCTCCATGAGGTGCGGTACCGGTCCCCGGCGGGGTCGGGGTGGCGCCGCCCGGGACGCCGTAGGGGTGGCCGGGCACGGCGGCCCCGTACGGCATGGGATACGGCGGGTACGGGGCGTACGGCGCAGGCGGGGCCGACGGCGGCATCGGCGGGGCCAGGCGCTGCGGTTGGTGGCGGCGGGCCAGCCACAGGACGAGCGCCGCGTACAGCAGGGTCGTCGCGACGTCCGCGAGGGCGAGTGGCCAGGGCGAATCGGCCGCGGTCTCGTCGGACGTCAGCCCGTCGACGACCGCGGCGGCAGCGCCGAAGGCCACCAGGTTGTTCAGGACGTGCAGCGCGACCGCCGCCTCCAGGCCACCGGTGCGGATGGTCAGCCAGCCCGCCACCACACCGAAGACCAGCAGTCCGATGAAGCCCCACGTGGTGCCCCAGCCGTGGGCGGCGGCGAACAGCACGGCCTGCGGGAGCACGGCGAACCACGGGGAACGGACGAAGGAACCGACCGCTTGTGTAAGCCAGCCCCGGAAGACGTACTCCTCGGCCGCGGCCTGCACCGGGACGAAGACCGCCAGCACGGCCAGGGACGTGAGGAACGACCCCCAGCCCACCCACACTTGGGACTCCCCCGAGCCGGTCGCTCCGTCAGGCAGGAGGAAGGCGGTCCCCGTCAGCACGGCCACAGGCAGCGCCGCCGCCAGCAGACACCATCCCAGCCAGCGCCACCGCACCCGTCCGGCGACCGACGTCACCGTGCCGGCCGGCCGACGCCCCGGCCACAACACGGCCAGCAACACCAGTGGCAGGGCGATCGCGATGGACGTCAGCTCCATCGCGGTGTTGGCGAGCGGACCGAAGTCGGGTCCCCCATCGGGGAGTTCGGGGACATCGGCGACCGCCCCGAAGACGTAGGTGACGGCTATGAGTAACAGCACGACCATGAGATAGGCGACGCAGAACAGCAGGGTGCCGACCACGGGCCGCCACCAGCGATGACGGCCTGTGCGGCGGTCCATGCGGTGGAAGGGGAAACCGGTGGGGCCGGGCGGCGGCAAGGGTGCTGTCATGATCGACAGCTTCCCAAGGGCACGCCGCCCCAGGCGTCCGCCCGCAGCAGGAGTGACCATTCGGTCTCAGGGTGGATGCTCCCGTGCCACCACAACTGCGCGTCCGGCAGCGCCAATCCCGGCCCCCGGCTGTCCGTCACGCGGAGGGTGTCGCGGGGCGGCGCGCCTCGGTCGCTGACTGCCCCATGCCGTCGGCCTGGGCGAGGAGTTGGGCGCCGGGGAGCATCGTGAAGGCAACAGGCGGGTCAGTGCGTCGTCTCGGCCGGTCCGTTCGAACGGCGGATCGCCGATGGAGAGTTCCGTCGAACGCGCGCGAAGTATGTCCAATAAGCGGCGCAACAACCTAAGATGCGCTGAACCTGCGAGTGATGTGGTGATGGGGTCGGGCCAGGGGGACATATGCGCCATGGGAGCTTGTTCGATGCCGAGTCGTGGGATGGGAGATCCCAGGCCGGCGGCGCAGGCCGCCGGGCAGCGCTCGAGCGAGCGGGGGTGAGCCGTCGTACGACGCTCCGATGGGGAGCGGCGGCCGCGGTCACGGCGAGCACCCTCGGCCTCAGCTCGTGCACGGCTGCGGCACGGGCCGCCGCTTTCAACCCCGCAACCAAGGACTGGCTCACCGAACTGGCTCGCTCCATAGCGGCGATCCAGATCGAAAAGGCCCTCGACAAGGGACTCACGGGAATATGGCAGGCCTGGTCGGAACACACTGAAGAGACCGTCGACGAGGCTGCCGGCGGAGACAAGTACTGGTACGGCACATGGGCCCATTCCGTTCCCCCGGTGGTCATGATCTCCTTGAGTGCGACGAAGCAGGGTGATCCCATGCGGGACCGCCTCGTGGCCTGCGTCAACAACGGAAGGCAGGGCGTCGTTTTCGAAGCCTGGGCCTGGCAGGCGCTGTCGATGTTCTTGCACGAACTCACCCAGGACAAGACAGGCTCCGACCTCGCCATGGTGCAGTCGCTCTGCCTCCTCACCCTGGTGCCGTCGGGCGTGGCCCCGAAATCAGGCGGCAGTCCCGCGGGAACCGTGGACTGGATGGCCTATCAGGCCCGCAACGGAGAGGTGGAGATCACAAGAATCGTCGAGCCGGACGGGTCCTCGAGCGCCATCGTCACGGCCGAGGGCATTCCCGACGCGGACCAGAACCCGGTGAAGAAGAAGTTCACCTTGCCGACCGAGCCGGCCGGCGCTTGAAGTCCGTCGCACGATCCTGAACCGGCTGTCCCTTCTCACGGGCAGCGAGGGGTCCGCGAGCAGCGCCCGGCTGGAGCTGCTCGCCGGGGACGAGCGCCGGGTCTCGGTGGGCGTGCGGTGCCGACCCACCACGTCGCCCCCGCCTCACCCGGCATCCCCGGCCTCGGAAAATAACCGAACTCACGTACAACCCTTACATCCCGCCACGGGTCTCCTGATCGCCGACCCGCGTGAACCGCCGGACGACTACCGGCGAACACGGAAGGTCCGGCTCCCTTCTCAACCCCCGGAGCCCGCCTTGCGCACCCGCACCCTCCTCCTTGCCGCCGGCCTCACCACCGGCCTCCTCACCGTCACCACCCCGGCGACCGCCGCCCCTTCCGGCCTCGCCGGCGACTTCAACGGCGACGGCTACCGCGACGTCGCCATCGGCGCGATGAGCGCCGACGTCGGCTCGGTGCAGAGCGCCGGCGCCGTCGTCGTGCTGTACGGCTCGGCGTCCGGTGTCTCGGCGGCGAAGAAGACCGTGATCACGCAGAACTCCGCGGGCGTCCCCGGCACCGCCGAGTCCGACGACCGCTTCGGCGCCAGCCTCGCCGCCGGTGACCTGGACAAGGACGGCTACTCCGACCTGGTCGTCGGCGCCCAGTACGAGTCCATCGGCGACCGGGACGGCGTCGGCTCGGCCACCGTCATCTGGGGCGGCAAGAACGGCCTGTCCGGCGGCAAGGGCCTCCCCCAGCCGTCGGACCTGTCCGAGTGGGGCGGCTTCTCGTCCGGCGTCGAGACCGGCGACTTCGACGGGGACGGCGCGACGGACGTGACGATCACCGGCCAGAGCCGCACGCGTCTCTACATGGGCCCCTTCAGCCGTACGACCGGCCCCAGGAGCCACTCCAGCATCGGCGAGTTCGGGTCGACGTATGAGGTGTTCGCGGGCGACATGAGCGGGGACGGGGCCGCCGAGCGCGTCTACCCCTTCCTCGTCACCGACGACGAGGGCGGCGAGATCAGCTACCACCGCTGGACCGGCACCAAGTACGCCCGCACCTATCTGCCGACGGCGGACGGCGAGAAGGGCACCATCGCCGACGTCAACGGTGACGGCTACGGCGACATGGTCCTCGGCGACTACCAGGAACCGCGTGCCGAGAAGCCCGGCGGCCACAAGGGCGGCCAGATCACCGTCTGGTACGGCGGCCCCACCGGACCCGACCCGGCGCAGACGCCGACCGTCATCCACCAGGACAGCACGGGCGTGCCCGGAGCCGGCGAGAACGGCGACCTGTTCGGCTCGGCGATCAGCGCCGGGGACGTCAACGGCGACGGCTACGCCGACATCGCGGTCGGCGCCTGGGGCGAGGACCTCGGCTCGGTCGAGGACGGCGGCTCGGTGACCATCCTGTTCGGCTCGGCCTCCGGGCTGAACGGCAAGGGCTCCAAGTCCTACACGCAGGACACCGCCGGCGTGCCCGGCAGCAGCGAGACCATGGACGGCTTCGGCATGTCGGTGCGCCTGGTCGACCTCGACAAGAACGGCAAGGCCGACCTGGTCAGCGGCGCCGGCTACGAGAACGGCTACGGCGCGGCCACCGTCCTGCGCGGCGCCGCCTCCGGCCTGACCACCACCGGATCCAAGTTCCTCTCGGCCCGCGACGTCTCCCTCAAGGGTGGCGCCAACTTCGCCTGGGCCATCGCCCAGTGACGTACCGACGACTTCACAGCGAGGCAGCCACCCCCATGCGGACCCGTCTCTCCGCCGCCGTACTCGCGGCGGCCCTCACTCCGCTCGCCCTCACCCTCTCCGCCCCCGCCGCGCACGCCGCGCCCGCCGCCGCCCCGTACGACTTCAACGGCGACGGCCGCAGGGACCTGGCGATCGGCGCCCCGGGCGCCACGGTCGCCGGGAAGGCGAAGGCGGGTGCCGTGTCCGTCGTCTACGGCAGCGCGAGCGGGCCGAAGACCTCGACGCGCACGCTCCTCACCCAGGACACCGCCGGGATGCCGGGCGCCGCCGAGGCCGACGACGCCTTCGGCTCGGCCCTCGCCTCCGTGGACCTCGACACCGACGGTTACGCCGACCTGCTGGTCGGCACGCCCGGCGAGGACGGCAGCGACACCAACGACGGCACCGTCACCATCGTCTGGGGCTCCAAGTCCGGGCTGTCCGGCGCCCGTTCGCTGTTCAGTTTCTTCAGTACGGACTACGACCGCTACGGCCAGACCCTCGCCGCGGGCGACCTCGACAACGACGGCGACCCGGACGTCGCGGTCGGCTCCACGGGGCCGATCATCCTCTCCCTCGTCGCCGGGCCGATCGGCAGGTCCGGTGAGCACAGCGGTGGTTCGGGAAGCCGCAACGAGGACTGGTCCACGTCGCACGGTGTCACCCACCTGTCCGCGGGCGCCGTCGCCGGCGACGGCCACCCCCGGGTGATCGCGCACGGCCGTGCGAAGGGCACCGACGACGCCGCCACCACCATGGCCGACATGGAGATCAGCAACTACACCGACTGGCTCCAGGACCTGCCCGCCGGGTACGTCTCCGCCGTCGCGGACATCGACAAGGACGGCTACGCCGACATCGCCGTCGGCAACGACCGCGAGACCTCCGCCGACCCGGCCGGCGCGCTCGGCGGCAAGGTCACCGTCGTCTACGGCGGACCGGACGGCCGGGACACCGGCCGCGCCCCGCTCGTCCTCACCCAGGACACCGCCGGTGTGCCCGGCGCCGCCGAGAAGGGCGACCGCTTCGGCAGCGGCGTCTCGCTCGGCGACGTCAACGGCGACGGGTACGCCGACCTGGCCGTGGGCACCGCGGGCGAGAACTCCGCCGCCGGTGCCGTCACCGTGCTGTACGGCTCGGCATCCGGACTGACCACCAAGGGCGCGACGTCGTACACCCAGAACACCGCGGGCGTGCCCGGCGGTTCCGAGAAGGGCGACCGCTTCGGCGAGCGCGTCACGCTCACCGACCACACCGGCGACCGCCGCGCCGACCTGTCCGTCGCCGCGCCGGGCGAGAACGGCGACGGCGCGGTCTGGTCCCTGCGCGGCACGGCGACCGGCCTCACGGCCACCGGCTCGACGAGCTTCGGACCGGGCACGACGGGCATCTCGACGGCCGGGGCGCCGGCGTACGGCACGGCCCTCAACTCCTGATCACCGCTTCGCACAACCGCTCCACACCACACCGCTCCACACAACCGCTCCACACCACACCGCTCCACACCGAAACGGGGACTTCGATGCGCAAGCGCACCCTCCTCCTGGCCACGACCCTCACCACCGGCCTGCTCACGACCGGCCTCTTCACGGCCCTGCCCGCGACGACCGCCACCGCCGCCCCCTCCGGTCTCGCCGGCGACTTCAACGGCGACGGCCACCGCGACCTCGCGATCGCCGCCCCGCTCGGCAAGATCGACGGCAAGGCCGGCGCCGGTTACGTCGCCATCGTCTACGGCACCGCAGGCGGCCTGGACAGCTCCAAGCGCCAGATCATCAGCCAGGCCACTGCCGGCATCCCGGGCGTCCCGGAGTCGTCGGACTCCTTCGGCGACCGGCTGACCACCGGCGACCTCGACGACGACGGCTACACCGACCTGGTCGTGGGCGTGCACGCCGAGCAGATCGGCTCCACCGGCGACTCGGGCGTCCTCACGGTCGTCTGGGGCGGCGCGAGCGGCCTGAAGACCGCGACCGACCTGTCCGCGCCGCTCCCCGAGAACCGCAACGAGCTGGGCTGGTCCGTCGCCACCGGCGACTTCGACGGCGACGGCGACACCGACCTGGCCGCCGCCAACATCGCCCTCCCCGAGCTGAACGTCTTCCAGGGCCCGATCAGCCGCACCGGCAAGGCCACCGGCCTCACCGGCATCGACACCCACACCCAGACCGGCATCAACGCCGACAACCTCGTCGCGGGCGACGTCACCGGCGACGGCCGGTCGGACCTGCTGGTCATGGGCCAGGAGGAGGCCGGCGAGGGCTACCGCACCCGCAGCGTGCTGTACAAGGGCTCCGCGACCGGCCTGACGCCCGGCGGCAAGGCCGCCGGGGGCTACGCCGCCGTCATCGCGGACGTGAACAAGGACGGCTTCGGCGACGTCGTCACCGGCAACTTCATGGAGAAGTCCACGGACGAGCCGAACGGCGGCCCCGGCGGCGCGGTCACCGTCACCTACGGCGCCTCCGGCGGCCTGAGCACCCGCACCCCCACCCGCATCACCCAGGACACCACCGGCGTGCCCGGCGCCGCCGAGCAGAACGACCGCTTCGGCTGGAGCCTGTCGGCCGGCGACACCAACGGCGACGGCTACACCGACATCGCGGTCGGCGTCCCGTACGAGGTCATCGGCACGAAGAAGCAGGCCGGCACCGTCACCGTCCTGCGCGGCTCCGCGTCCGGCCTGACCGGCACCGGCGCCAAGTCCTTCTCCCAGGACACCGCGGGTGTCCCCGGCGCCGTAGAGGCGTACGACTCCTTCGGCTACGCCGTACAGCTCACCGACGCGAGCGGCGACGGGCGCGCGGAGCTGGTCGCGAGCGCCCCGTACGAGAACACCGGCGACGGCGCGGTCTGGCTGCTGAAGTCCACCGCGTCCGGTGTGACCGCCACCGGCTCGAAGTCCTTCGGCGCCGCGACCGTGGGCGGCCCGGCGGCCGACTCGGCCTTCGGCGACGTCCTCAGGGGCTGACACCAGCCGGACCCACCCGCGCCCACTACCACCGGACCTCCGAGGAGGAAACACCCCATGCGCAGGCACACCGCGGCCACCCTCACCGCCGCCGCCCTGCTGACCACCGGCCTCGTCCCGCTCACCTTCGCGGCCCCGGCCGCCGCGGCGGCGGCGAAGTTCGCCGACGACTTCAACGGCGACGGCTACCGCGACCTCGCCTTCGCCGCGCCCTACGCGCCCGTCGGCGGGAAGCGGGACGCCGGCGCCGTCGTCATCACCTACGGCTCCGCGAACGGCATCAGCCCCGCCCGCCGCACGGTCCTCACCCAGGACACGGCCGGCATCCCCGGCACCGCCGAGCAGGGCGACCGCTTCGGCAAGGCCCTCGCCTCCGGCGACCTGAACGCCGACGGGTACGCCGACCTCGTGATCGGCAGCACCGGCGAGGACGTCGGCTCCGACGCCGACGGCGGCTCCGTCACCGTCGTCTGGGGCGGCAAGAGCGGCCTGTCCGGCGGCAAGGGCGTCTCCGACCCGGCGGCGTCGGCCCACGACGAGTACGGCATGTCCCTCGCGGTCGGCGACTTCTCCGGCGACGGCCGCCCGGACGTCGCCGTCGGCAGCACCGGCAGCGACGTCTGGATCCACCAGCACTTCACCAAGGCCTCCGGCTCGACCGCCCGCGACGAACTCGCCACCGGCCTGCGGGGCGGCGCGGGCCTCGCCGGTGCCCAGAGCCTCGCCGCCGGCGACATCGACGGCGACGGCACCGACGACCTGGTCGCCACCGGCAGCGAGGCGTCGACGTACGAGGACGGCGCCATGGTCTTCCTCGGCTCCGCCTCGGGCCTCACCCACCAGGCGTTCCTGAAGAGCGGCGGCTGGGAGCTGGCCGTGGTCGGCGACCTGAACGGCGACGGCTACGGCGACGTCGTCACGGCGGACTACGGCGGCGACACCAAGAGCCTCGGCGGCTCGGTCAGCGTCTACCCCGGCAGCGCCGACGGCGCCCGCACCAGCCCCCAGACCACGATCGACCAGGACACCCCCGGCGTCCCCGGCGCGGACGAGGAGGACGACTGGTTCGGCAACGACCTCTCCATCGCGGACGTCAACGGCGACGGCTACGGCGACCTGGCCGTCGGCACGATCCACGAGGACGTCGGCACCGCGGACATCGCCGGCGGCGTCACGGTCCTGCGCGGCTCGGCCACCGGCCTGACCACCACCGGCGCCCAGTCCTTCACCCAGAACACCGAGGGCGTCCCCGGCACCGCCGAGACGGCCGACCGCTTCGGCGCGTCCCTACGCCTGTCCGACCTCACCGGCGACGGCAAGGCGGATCTCTCCATCGGCTCCGACGGCGAGAACCACCCCTCCGGCTCCGTCTACAGCCTGCGCGGCTCGACCTCGGGCGTGACCACGAAGAACACGATCAGCTTCGGCCCCGGCTCGCTGGGCATGTCGACGACGGACTATCTGAGGCTGGGCCAGGACATGCTGAGCTGACCCCAGCGGTGCGGGGCCCTGGGGCCATGGGGGCTTGGGGCCCTGTGTCCCTGGGGGCCCTGTGTCCCTGGGGGCCCTGTGTCCCTGGCGGCCCTGGGGCAGAACCCTGACAACCCATGAGTTCCTGAAGGGGCTTACCCCTTAAGGGATGTCACAGGTCGGCCGCAAAGCCGGGCCCGGAAGCCCGGGCCCGGCACGCGACCGCCCGGGACCAGGTACGTTCGAAGACGTGGCTGGATTCAGGATCGGACGCGGCCGGAACAACGGCGCTCCTCAGACGCGACCGCATAACCCCCCGCACGGGCAGCAGACGCCGCAGGGACCGTCGTACGGTTACCCGCCGGCGCCGCAGCCGTACCCGCGGCAGCAGCCGTACGGCAACGGCGGCGGCCCCACCTGGCCGCAGGCGAACGCCGGGCCCGGCGGCCCCGGTGGCCCTGGCGGCGGTTACGGCGGCGGCCAGGGCGGCCCCGGCGAGCCGGAGTACTTCGGCGACGGCGCGTACCCGCCCGGCCCCCAGGGCCCGCCGGACCCCTACGCGGCGAACAACCCGGGCCACACCCAGGCCTTCTCGGTCGGCGAGGACCCCTACAACCAGGGCGACACCTACCGCGCCGGCGCGGCGGCACCGCCGTCCGCCCCGGTCGGCCCGCGCCTGCACTGGAAGGCCCTGCTGCGGGGGATCGTCCTCTCCCCCAACCAGACGTTCCTCCAGATGCGCGACTACTCGATGTGGGGCCCGGCCCTCATCGTCACGCTCCTCTACGGCCTGCTCGCGGTCTTCGGCTTCGACGGCGCCCGCGCGGACGCCATAAACGCCACACTGTCGAACGCGGTCCCGATCGTCCTGACGACGGCCGTCGCGATGGCGATCAGCGCCTTCATCCTGGGCGTGGTCACCCACACCCTGGCCCGCCAGCTCGGCGGCGACGGCGCCTGGCAGCCCACGGTCGGCCTGTCCATGCTGATCATGTCCCTCACGGACGCGCCCCGCCTGGTCTTCGCGATGTTCGCGGGCGGTGACGCGACGTTCGTACAGCTCCTGGGCTGGGCCACCTGGATCGCGGGCGGCGCCCTCCTGACCCTCATGGTCAGCCGCTCCCACGACCTGCCCTGGCCGAAGGCGCTGGGCGCGTCGGCGATCCAGCTGATCGCGCTGCTGTCGATCGTGAAGCTGGGCACGGTCTGAGGCCGGACGACTGATCGGCTACAGAGGCTACGAGAAAGGGGCTCCAGGTCGGAGCCCCTTTCTCATTGCGTCTCAGGCGTCTTTCCTATTGCCTCTCAGGCGTCGAGCACCTGCCCGGCGCGCCGCACCACAGGCGGTTCGACACTCCACGGGAAGTTGATCCACTCGTCGGTCCGCTGCCACACGTACTCGCACTTCACGAGCGACTGGGACTTCTCGTAGACCACGGCGCTGCGCACCTCGGCGACGGTGTCGAGGCAGAAGTCGCGGACCAGCTTGAGCGTCTTGCCGGTGTCGGCGACGTCGTCGGTGATCAGCACCTTCTTCTCGGAGAAGTCGATCACGTTCGGCACCGGAGCGAGCATGACGGGCATCTCGAGAGTCGTGCCCACGCCCGTATAGAACTCGACGTTCACCAGATGGATGTTCTTGCAGTCGAGGGCGTAGGCGAGCCCGCCGGCCACGAAGACACCGCCGCGGGCGATGCTGAGGATGACATCGGGCTGGTACCCGTCGTCGGCGATGACCTGCGCGAGCTCGCGCACGGCGACCCCGAACCGCTCGTAGGTGAGGTTCTCCCTCATCTCCGGGCCGCTCACACCTGGGTCCGATGGAAATTGAGGAAGGAGCGGGAGGCGGTCGGCCCCCGCTGCCCCTGGTACCGCGACCCGTACCGCTCGCTGCCGTAGGGGAAGTCGGCGGGCGAGCTGAGCTTGAACATGCACAGCTGCCCGATCTTCATCCCCGGCCAGAGCTTGATCGGCAGGGTGGCGAGGTTGGACAGCTCAAGGGTCACATGCCCGCTGAACCCCGGGTCGATGAAGCCGGCCGTGGAATGCGTGACGAGCCCCAGCCGTCCCAGCGAACTCTTGCCCTCCAGCCGGGAGGCGAGATCGTCGGGCAGTGTGATGACCTCGTACGTACTGGCGAGAACGAACTCCCCCGGGTGCAGGATGAACGGCTCGTCCCCTTCCGGCTCCACGAGCCGGGTCAGATCACTCTGCTCGACGGAGGGGTCGATGTGGGGGTACCGGTGGTTCTCGAACACCCGGAAGTAGCGGTCCAGCCGCACATCGATGCTCGAGGGCTGCACCATCGCGTCGTCAAACGGATCGATACGCACTCGTCCGGCGTCGATCTCGGCCCGGATGTCCTTGTCTGAGAGAAGCACGCCCCGAGGATACGCAAGGCGCGCGGAGCGCCCACAACCGGACGACTCCGCGCGCCTTATGCCCTCTTGCTATGCCTTTGTCCGCTGCTTGCTCCTGCTCGCCGCCGTTCGCTCCGCCCGCTACCGCTTCTGGTAGCTGACGGGCACGACGTTCCGAAGGCGCGTACACCGCGGGCACCGGAGCAGCCGGCCGGGACCGAGTCGCTCGGCCTGCTGCATCGGGAACGAAGCGGTGGTGAACACGTGCCCATCGGCACAACGGACGACGGTGCGCTCCATCAAGTCCAAGAGTCCCTTCCCCAAGAGCCGCGTCTGGCTGGTGCTTGCCTGACGACAAAAGCCACAGTACGGGATCAAAGGAACAGCCTTCGAGGCGGCACTCCGGTCCCGTCCGGACCCTCGCCCACGTCCCCACCGTACGCCCCAACTCCGCTGCCCCGCAGCCGCATCCCACCCCTGAAACGCCCTCAGGCCCCGAGGCATCAACACCCGGGGCCTGACATGGGGTAAAGTGGCGAACGTTCGCACACCGACTCCGTCGGCGTCTTACGCGGGTGTAGTTTAATGGTAGAACATCAGCTTCCCAAGCTGAGAGCGCGAGTTCGATTCTCGTCACCCGCTCCAGAGAGAAACCCCAGGTCAGAGGCTTGGGGTTTTGTTGTTGTCTAGTCCAATTCGAGAGCCACGTGCCCTCCACGTGCCCCAAGTCCAGGTCAGCCCCTCCCCAGGAGCACCTGGGTGCTGGCTGGATCGCTGGAACGCCCGGACGGCGCCTGGCCACACCCTGACACCGTCCAACGGCTGTTGAGCCGTGTGGAGGCGTCCATCGCTGATCTGGACACCGCCATCGCCCAGATCACAGAGGGGCGGTGAGCCTTTGATCCCGAAGATCATCCTCGGTAAGGGGCCACAGGCCACGCGCCGCACCATCGGCTACCTCTTCGGAAAGGGCAGGGCCAACGAGCACGTCGACCCGCACCTGGTGGCCCCCTGGAACGGCTTCGCCCCCGACCCGGCCGCAGCCCTCACCGCGCCCCGAAAGAGGTGGAGGCACAGCTCGCCGCACAGCTCGACCAGCCCGTGAGGATGCTGGGCGACAAGGCACCCAAGTACACCATGTGGCACTGCCCCGTCCGTGCCGCCCCCGAAGAGCCGATCCTCACCGACGACCAGTGGGCCGCCATCGCCCGACGGATCGTGGCCGCCGCCGGTCTCGCCCCCGACGGGGACGATAAAGCGTGCCGCTGGGTGGCGTCCGCCACGCCGACGACCACATCCACATCGCCGCCACCCTCGTACGCCAGGACGGCCGCCGCCCCCAGCGCGACTACGACCAGCGCGCCGTCCAGCGCGAAGCCCGCCAGATCGAAGTCGACTACGGGCTGAGGCGGTTGAAGCCAGGCGACGGCACCGCCGCCAAACGTCCCACCAGCAAGGAGCACTTCAAGGCCAAGCGCCTGGGCCAGGACGCCACTTCCCGCGAGATCCTGCGCCTTCGGGTCCTCCGTGCGATGGCAGCCGCCTCCACCGAGGCCGAGTTCTTCGCCCTTCTGGAGGCCACGGGTGTGACCGTGCGACTGAAGCTGGGTCCTTCCGGCGAATGTTCTACGCCGGTTCCACCCTCGCCGGCGACCTCTCCCTCCCCCAGATTCGGAATCGCCTCGCCACGACCACCCCTGAGCCCGCGACCGTCCGGCCGGGCAACCCCTGGCACCACGCCACCGCCGTGGGGCCAGACACACGATCGAGTCCCCCTCAGCCGCGTATCCGCTTCCTACACCGGCCGCGCAATCACCTTCGCGCCCCTCACTCACAACGGAGAGTCTTGATGACCGAGTCAGACGGCGACACGACCGAGGCCGCCGGCGGCCGGAGGATCGCCGTACTCGGAGAGATGCTGGAGTTGGGAGACGAGTCCGCCGAAGCCCACCGCGAGGTGGGGCGCATGGCCCCGAAAGCGGCGTCGACCTCGGTGTCGCGGTCGGCGGAGATCTCGCTAAGCAACTGGCCCTCTCAGCAGGCGCAGCAGGAGTTCCCGACATCGCACTGGCAGGCGACAACGCCACCGCCACCGCCTACCTTGAATCCATCCTCCGCCCCGGTGACGTCGTACTCGTCAAGGCGTCCCGCGGCGGTCAGCTCTGGCAAATCGCCCAAGCACTCACCGGGCAGCCCGTCACCGGCCTCTGAGTGGCCGCCTGCCTGCTCTGCTGGTTCCCAGGGTGGGCAGCCCAGCGCATGCGGGCCAGTCGTATGACCTCGCAGGGCCAGGGCCACCTTCTCGGAGGTGGCGCGGGCGCGCGGTACGAGCCGCGCTGCGGCCTCGGGGAGCAGGCTCCTTTACGTGTCGGCCGTGATGGTGATCGGCGAGTGGCCGAGCATCTCCTGGATGTCCTTCAGGTCGGCCCCTGCCGCTTGCGGCGCGGCGCGGCTCCCCTCGCGGACGCCGTGAGGCAAGGATGACGGGTCATGACGATCGTGTTCCGGGTCCCGGCCGGCGGTGCGGAGCGGGTGGGGTTCGCCTACTCGCCGACGATGGAAGCCGTACTGAGTCTCCATGTGCTGGTGGAGCCCAAGCACCACCCCGTCCAGCACGGCTGGGTGCGTGCGATGCGCAAGCTGACCCCGGCGCTGAAGCGGGAGATCGAGGCGTTCTCCTACGCGGTGCGCTCGTACTTCCCCGAGTTCCTCTTTCCGCAGCCGATCGGTGGACTGACGGACTTCGAAGACGAACTGGCCGGCTTGCGCGGGGCGGATCCGGAGCTGGTCCGCCTGGAGTTCGCCGTCCCCCTCCTCACGCCCTGGCCGGGCGGCGGCAAGGGCAGGGATCCGCGCGTGCTGGACGAACCGGAGGTACGCGGCCTGTTGCGGGAGCGAGTCGCACGGGAAAGCGACGAAACGATGGCCGCGATGCTCCTCGACGATCCCCGCGCGTTGCTCGAACGGTTCCTGAGCATGCTGGAGCGCTACTGGCGGGAGGCGTTCGAGGAGGAATGGGCACGGCTCGAACCCGAACTCGCCGCCGGCGTCAGCGAGGCCGGACACCAGATCGAGCAGCGCGGCCTGTACGGGATGCTCCGCGGCCTGTGGCCGGAGGTGCGCAGCGATCCGCAGGCCGAACGCTTCTGGCTGGAGCGGCCGCACGACCACGAGGTCGCCATCGGCCCGGACGACACACTCGTCCTCGCCCCCAGCGCCTATGTGTGGCCGCACGTACGCGTCAACTGCGACGGTCCGTGGCCCCTCGGGCTCGTCTTCCCCGTCTCCTCGATCGTCCGGGAAGCCCGCCCGCGGATTCCGCCGACCAGGCTCGTCGGCACACTCCGCGCGCTCGCCGACGACACCCGGCTGCGCGCCCTGCGACTGCTCGCCGAACGCCCACGCAGCACACAGGAGTTGGCCCCACTCGTCGGCGTCAGCGAGGCCGCCCTGTCCAAGCACCTGCGGGTGCTGGCGGACGCGGGCCTGCTGGAGCGCCGCCGCGAGGGCTATTACGTCCTGTACCGGCTTGCGTCCGGCCAAGTGGCGGGCCTGACCCCCAGCCTGGAAAGCTTCCTGCACGGCGATGGCGAGGCGACTGATTAGCCATCTGCCTAATAAGTGGATCAGACCCTCGACGGGACCCGACAGTGGCCGCATGTCACTGCTGAGGGACCGCAACTTCCTGCTTCTCTTCGCCGGCCAGGGCATCTCACGCTTCGGCGACGGCCTGTACACCGCCGCGACCGCCTGGCTGGCCTGGTCACTGACGAAGGACCCCACGGCCGTCGCCGTGGTCAGCGTCTCCGCGTTCGCGCCCGCGTTCGTGGCCACCTTCGTCGTCGCCTCGTACGCCGACCGCCGCGACCGTCGGAAGCTGATGATCGCCACCGACCTGGCCCGGGTCGCCGTGGTGGCCGTGGCTTCGGTCTTGCTCTCCCTCGACCTGCTGAACCTGCCCCTGCTCGTGGCGACCACGGCGTTGCTGGCGCTGATCGGCGCCCCGTTCGCCCCGGCCCGCAACGCCATCGTTCCCCAGATCGTGCCGGACGACCGCCTCCAGCAGGCCAACGGACTGCTGCAAGTCGCCTTCCGGGCCGCCTTCTTCGTCGGCCCGCTCATGCTGGCGCCGCTGCTGGCCTTCGGCTCGCTGCAGTCGGTGCTGGTGGTGAACGGGCTGACCTTCCTGGGCTCGGCGGTCGCCGTGGCAGCCATCCGCGTGACCCGCCCCGCCGCGACCAGCGGGCAGACCGGGCTGTGGTCCGATCTCAGCGCCGGGCTGAGGGCAGTGCGGGCCGCTCCCGATGTACTCGTCGTCATCGTGACCTTTGTGCTCGCCCTCGCCCTGACCAACGGTTTCCTGACCGTCGGGCTGGTCGCGGTCGTGGGACAGGGCGGCCAGTACGGCCTGTTGCTCGGCGTCGCCGGGGTCGCCGAAGTGGTAGGCGCCCTGCTCCTGGCCGGCGTGCGCATCCGCAGACTCGCACTGGCCGCGGTGCTGGCGTGGGCCCTGCTCGGGATCTTCCGGGCTCCGCTGGGAACGGTCACCTCCCCTGCTGTGGCGGCCGTTCTCCTGACCGCCACGGGGCTGGCCTCGGCCCTCACGGACATTCCCTTGATCGCACTGGTGCAGCAGCGCATACCGAGCCATCATCTGGCGAAGGCGCTCGGCCTGTGGGAGGCCGGGGTGGCAGGCGCTCTGGCGATCTCCCCCTTCGTGGCCTCGACCGCCATCACCCTCGCCGGAGTCGAGAACGCCTTCCTGCTCTCGGGAGCCGCCGTTGTCGTCCTGGCCGTGACCGCCACGCTCGCCCTCGCATGCGTCGGCGCACGGCAGCCCGGCCAGGAGCCCTTCGTCACGGCCGAAGGCACGGCAAGCGTCGCGGCGCAGAAGAGACAGTGGTGATCACGGCCAAACCAGAGTGACTGCGCGGATCATCGCTGTGCGCAGGTCAGCTCAGGACGCTGTCACCGCAGCCTGACAACGAGCATGTCGGGGCCATCATCAAGGTGGGGCCCATCAGGCGTTCAGAAGTGGACAACGGACAACGCCGAACCCTGTCCATGACTTCGGCGCGAACGAGCCCGCCAGGCAGCGCCCCCACGGTGAACGCCGCCCTACCCGACGCGACCGCGTCCAGGACGTTTTCCCAGGTCAGCGCCTGTGGTTTGTCGTGTCCTGGCACGCCGATCCGCGTCGGGCGGGTTGTGCTCAGGCGGGCCGGGTGGAGGCCCGTAGTTCGATCTCGTATCCGCCCTGTGGGGTGGGTTCGGCGGTGAGGGTGCCGTTGAGCAGTTCGGCGCGTTCTCTCAGGCCGATCAGGCCGTGCCGGGCGCTGGGCAGGGCGACGGACGGGCGGGTGGGGGCGGTGTTGGTGACGGTGAGGCCGAAGTGCCGCGCGTCATGCCACAGGCGCACCTCTGCGCGGGCGCCCGGGGCGTGCTTGCGGACGTTCGTGAGGGCTTCTTGGACCGTGCGGTAGACGGTGCGTTGGGCGGTTGTGCTGATGCCGGGCGGGAGCTCGCCGGTCAGCGTGGTCTCGATGCCGCTGTTGGCGATCAGTTGCTGGAGGTCGGCGAGGGTGGGCTGGGGGGTGAGTTCGGTTTCCTTGCCGCCGGAGGCGCGCAGCAGGGTGACCATGTGGCGGAGTTCGTCGAGGGTGTTCACGCTCAGGGTGCGGATGGTGCGGGCGGCGTCGCGGGCATCGGGGTCCTTGGCGGCGACCTGCAGGGCTCCGGCCTGTACGGCGATGAGGCTGACCTGGTGGGAGACGACGTCGTGCATCTCGCGGGCCAGTTGGGCGCGTTCGCGGGCGAGGACGGACTGGGCGTGCAGGGCGCGTTCGTGTTCGCGGGCCACTTGGACCTCGACGAGTTGGCGGGCCAGGTCGCGTCTGGCCTGCACGAGCTGGCCGCACAGGATCGGAGCGAAGGCCATGGCCAGCGTGTAGACGAATTCGATGAGCGTCCAGGTCCGGTCGCCGGAAAACGGGTCGCCGGAAAACGTGTCGGACAGGGGCCAGGCGAGGGTGGTCGCCGCCGCGTTCAGCAGGGCGCTGCCGACCAGCAGCGGGCGGTTGCGGGTGCGCGCGGCCAGTGTGTACAGCGCGGCGATCGGCGCGACTCCCACGTCCATGAACAGCAGCATGGGCAGTGTCAGCAGGAAGACGGCGAGCGGAAAGCGCGTGCGCAGGAGCAGTCCGGCGCTGCCGAGGGCGGCGCAGGCCCACATGAGGGGTGTCGCCTCGTCGTCGAGGTTGATCCAGGCGTCGAGCGCGGCGAGCACGACGAGGCCCGCGTCGACGACCCAAGACGGCACCCGCCGCCACAGTGCCCGACCCGCACTCATCCCGCGTTGCCCCGGGCCGTGTCGGGGCCGTCGACGCCGAGCAGTCCGGCCCGCTCCGCGAGGAGAGCCGCCTGGACGCGGCCGGCGACCCGGAGCTTGGTCAGGATCGAGCTGACGTGGTCCTTGACGGTGCCCGCGCTCAGGTGGATGCGGGTGCCGATGTCGGCGTTGGACCGTCCTTCCGCGATCAGGACGAGGACGTCACGTTCGCGGTCGGTGAGCAGGTTCACGCGCGCCACGTCCACGTCCTGAGGCGTGTCCGCCCCCGGATGGCCGCGTAGCAGGGCCCGCGAGGCTTTCGGGGACATCACCACCCCGCCCGCGGCCAGGGTGCGTACGAGTTGGGCGAGCTGTTCGGGTTCGGTGTCCTTGAGCAGGAAGCCCGCGGCTCCCGAGCGCAGCGCGGTCAGGATGTACTCGTCGGTGTCGAAGGTGGTCAGCATGGCCACCGTCGGCGGCTCGGGTAGCGTCTGGATCTCCCTCAGGACGGTCAGGCCGTCCACGTCCGGCATGCGGATGTCGAGGAGCACGACGTCCGGATGCTCGCGCCGGATCGCGTCGGCGGCCTGCGCTCCTTCCGCCGTCGCCACGACCTGGATGCCGTCGGAGGCGTTCAGGATCAGCTCGAACCCGGACCGCACCAGCGCCTCGTCGTCCACCACCACTACCCGGATCACCGGCGTTCCGCCTCACACTCGTCTGCTCTGTCCAGCTTCTCGGCTACCAGTACACCCCCCATCGGGGCGTCCACGTTCCCGTACGGTGATCGCTCGCTGTCGACAGTACGTCCGGCCAGGTGCGCGACGGTGCGGCCGCTGGAGACTCCCGCCACCCGGCAGGCTGGTTCCAGCCGTTCGGGGGGAGCGCTCCGGCCCGTCGGCGGGCGGAGGGGCGAGATCCGGCGGATGGTGTCGGCGGTTCTCGTCCGGTGGGATCGGTCCGTGGGCCCGACCGGGTCTGCCGGCCGTAATCGATTTCCGAACCGTTCGAGGATCACCCAGCCATGCCGGAGTTGTACCTTCGTCAGCCTGTCCGTGCTCTGCGCCGCTGTGCGGCGCAGCCCCATGTGCTGTTCGGGGGCGTGTACGGGGCGGTACTGGCCAGCTCCATGGTGGCCGCCCTGACGGAGCAGGGTGAGACGGCGCCCGCCGACCGGTTCAGCAGCGCCCAGTGGCTCCTGATCACGGCCGCCGCATCGGCCTTGGCGCACGGTTACGCACATCTGATCGCCCTGCGCGGCGATCGGACCCATCACGGTGTGCGCGGCGCGGTGCGGCTGTTGCTGTCCGAGTGGCCGTTGGTGGTGGCGACGGTGCCGACGGTGGTCCTGCTGCTCGGCGCGGGCTGGGGGTGGTGGCCCTCGGCGGGCATCGAGTACGTGGCCTTCGCCGTGAACGTGGTGCTGCTGTTCGCCTGGGGCCTGCTCGCGGCCCGCGCTGCCGGTCGCACGTGGGGCTCCGCTGTGAAGATCGGCACCGTGGACTCGCTGCTCGGGCTCATGGTCGTGGTGGCCAACGCCCTCATAAAGTAGGGCGGTTGGCCGTCCGGGCCCGTCGGCCGACCGGGGCGGCGCTGTTCCGCCGGTCGGCGGGGTGGTCCCGGCCGGTCGGCGGGGTGGTCACCGAAGCCTGCCGGATGGTCCGCCTCCTGACGGCACCGAAGGATTCTGTGTATGACACAGATACAGCCGCCGCAGGAGAGCTCGCCGCCTCGGCCCCGAACCTCGCCCGAGTCCGCCGTGCGGGCCTCGCCCGGCCCCTCGATGGGACGCCTGATCGGGTTGGATCTCGCCCGCGCGCTGGCGGTGTTCGGCATGTACATCGTGCACATCGCCCCGATGCCGTCAGCCGGGAACAACCTCGGCAGCTGGGTGTACTCCCTGGCGGAGGGGCGCTCGTCGGCCCTGTTCGCCACCCTCGCCGGGTTCTCGCTGATGCTGATCGCCGGCCGCCTTGAGCCGAAAACCGGCCTGGCGGGCCGGCAGGCGAAGGCCCGGATCGCGATCCGCGCCGTGATCCTGCTGGCGCTGGGCACCGTGCTGGCGATGGAGTACGGGGACATCATCATCCTCGCCTACTACGGCGTCTACTTCCTCCTCGCGCTGCTCGTGGTGCGACTGAGCGCCAAGACGCTGGCGATCATCGCGGCGGGGATCGCGCTCGTCATGCCGCAGCTCGCGTTCGTTTTGAAGATGTGGCTGAGCGACTCCGTCCAGCAGAGCATCAACGCCTACGACCCGCTCGAGAAGCTCAGCACCGTCGGAGTACTCGATCTGCTGCTCACGGGCCTCTACCCGACGATCACGTGGATGGCGTTCGTGATCGCCGGCATGGCGCTGGCCCGCCTCGACCTGACCGCCGCCACCGTCCAGCGTCGCCTGGCGGCGCTCGGTGCAAGCCTCACCGTGGGCGCCTACGGCCTGGCCACGCTGTTGGGTGGCACGAGCGCGGTGTTGAGCTTCGGGGGAGGCGGAGGGCCGTCCAGCGGCTCCGGAGCGGGGTCCATGGGCAGCGGTTCCGGGGCAGGGTCCATGGGCAGCGGTTCCGGGGCAGGGTCCATGGGCAGCGGGTCCGGCGGGCCCGTGCAGTCGGCCTCGGACCTGCTGGGTGCCGTGTCGCACACCGGCACCACCCTCGACACCATCGGCTGCCTGGGTGTCGCGATCCTCGTGATCGTGGGCGCGACGGTGGCCATCGACCGCCTGCCGCGACTGCGCCGCCTGGCGAAACCGGTCATCGCAGTGGGCACCATGTCCCTGACCACCTACGTCGGCCACTTCCTCGCGCAGTCCGCGTGGCCCGCTTCCGGCGCCGGCACCACGAAGTCCTGGGTACCCGTGCTCACATACATCCTGGGGGCGATCGTGTTCGCCGCGATCTGGTCCCGGTTCTTCCGCCGCGGCCCCCTGGAGTACCTGCTCAACGCAGCCACCAAGCCCGCCAAGTACATCCGGTGAGGTCAGGTCGGGGTGGCCCGCTTCCTGCCCATCCCGGCCTGGTCAGCCGTCCGAGGCCCGCAAGGGGATCACCCTTGCGGGCCTCGGCTGTGGTCCCTGGCCCACTGGTCTCAGCTCCGCCCGGCGCCAACCGGTCGTCCATGGACGCGGTCTGGACAACTGCGGGACATGCGTGGGCCTGGTGTCGGTGCGGCCCGGGGGCAAGGACCGGTGCGGGTCAGGACACGGCGGCCGCAGGTGTGGCTGAGAGCTCAAAGTTCAAAAGGCGCCCGGCCTCGGACGCGGTGCGGTGGATGACCAGCCGTCCAGGGGAGCTCCACAAGCGAACGCCCCAGCGAACGTGAATCGGCAGCCGGGACACCCGCCGACTCCCGTCCGTGCGCGGCCGGGGGCTGCCCTGTGGGTATCAGGCCGCGAGGGCATCGGTTCCTGACGGAGGATCTCCAGTGCTCGGCGGAGGATGCTCCTTGGCCTCCGCTCTGCGTGCGCGCCACCACTCGGTCATCAGGTTGATGCCCGGCCAGGTCGCCCGGATGCGCAGCAGGGCGTCGCGGCGCAGGCGTGCGTACTCCCCGAAATCCTCGTGCGCTGCGAACCGTTGGCCGGTGTGCCGGGTGTCGGCGTCGCCGAGTGGTGCGGGGATCGTGCGCGCGTGCTCAGGCACGGCGCTCGATGGCCTGGAGGAGGGCCGCGAAGGTGGTGCAGGTCGCCGGTTCGCCGATGACCGTCGTGATCCACGCGTCGGCTGCGCGGTCACCGCCGCCATGATCAGCGCCGTGGGAAGGGCGTACCGGGGCGCGGAGTGGGCTGCCGGCCGATGCCGTGCGCATCATGTCGAGCGGGCGGCCGTCCGGCCTGCTCAGCGGGCCTGCTCGCCACGGGCCATGAGCACGGGCATGGGAACTCCCGGGTGAGGGACGGACTGGGCGGGCAGCGAACCGCCGCAGCCGGCCGGCTGCCGGCTGCGCGACGGGGGCAGCCGGTGGATGACGGCCGACGGCACCGGCGAGCCCACAGGTCAGGCCCGTCTCACCCGCGGGGGCGTCCCGCCGAGGTCAGGAGCTGCGTCGCCGCGAGCTGCGCGTACAGCTCATCCTCGGCCACCAGCTCCTCGTGGGTGCCGACCGCGCGGACCTTGCCCGCGTCCATGACGACGATGCGGTCGGCGTCCGTGACGGTCGACAGGCGATGGGCCACCACCAGCACGGTGGTCTCACGTGCGGTCTCGGCGATGACGTCCCGCAGTGCCAGCTCGTTGACGGCGTCGAGCTGCGAGGTCGCCTCGTCCAGGAGCAGCAGCCGGGGCCCGCGCAGCAGCGCGCGGGCGATCGCGATGCGCTGGCGCTCGCCGCCGGACAGTTTCGTGCCGCGGTGCCCGACCGGGGTGTCCAGGCCGTGCGGGAGACGCTCGACGAGGGCGTCGAGCCTGGTCCGGGTGAGGACCTCGCGTATCTCGTCGTCGGTCGCGCCGGGCGCGGCGAAGACCAGATTCTCCCGCAGCGTGCCGGCCAGCACCGGCGCGTCCTGCTCGACGTATCCGATGACGGACCGCAGCTCGGACAGCGGCCACTTCGTCACGTCCTCGCCGTCGACCAGGACACGGCCGCCGGTCGCTTCGTAGAACCGCTCGACGAGCGCGAAGACCGTCGACTTGCCCGCGCCCGAGGGGCCGACGAACGCCGTCATCCCGCCGCCCGGCACCTCGAAGTCCACCCGCTGGTGGATGTCCGGCAACCCGGTCCCGTAGCGGAAGGACACCTCCTCGAAGCGAACCGACGCCGGACGTGGCCGCACCGTCTTGGTCGCCGCGGGCCGCGCCGACCGGTGCCGGTCCTGCTTCTCTGTCGCCAGGCGGTCCACCTGCGCGATCCGGGCGATCGCGGCCGCGCCCTCCTGGTAGTGGGACGCTGCCTCGACCAGCTTGTACACCGGCTCCATCAGGTAGAAGAGGTACAGCAGGAACGCGATGAGCGTGGACACGGGCATGTCACCGGACGCCACCCGCGCCCCGCCGACGGCGAGTACCGCGAGGAACGCCAGCTCGACGGCGAGGTCGTCCGCCGAACCCAGCACGGCCTCCCACTTCGCGCTGCGCACGCCGTGGCGCCACGCCCTGCGTGCCGCCGCCTCGACGCGAGCGGCCTCCCGCTCTTCGGCGCCGGACGCCTTCACCGTGCGGAACGCGCCGAATACCCGCTCCAGGCCCGTGGACATCTCCCCGACAGCCGCCTGCGCACGCTCGGCGGCCTGCCCGATCTTCGGCATCACCAGCGCGGCGGCCACCCCGACGACCGCGACGACTCCGAGCGTGACGCCCAGCAGGACTTCATCGAGGAACGCCATCACCACGACCGCCGCGACCAGCGTCACCGCCCCCGTCGCCGCGGAGACCACCGCCTGGGTGCTGACGGCCCGCAACAGCGTGGTGTCGGAGGTCACCCGGGACATCAGATCGCCCGGCTGCATCCGGTCCACCTCCGTGAGGCGCAGCCGCAGCAACCGTCCGATGAGGCTGCGGCGGGCGGCGAGCACCACCGACTCCGCCGTCCGTTCCAGCACATAGGCACCGAACGCCTCGGCCACCATGCTCAGCAGGACCAGAACGGTCATGGCCAGCAGAATGGTGCCGATCGTGCCACCGGACGAGAGCCGGTCGACCAGCGTCTTCGTGGCCAGCGGCTGCAGCAGCCCTCCGGCGGCCCCTACCAGCGCCAACAGCAGACCGAGCGCGACGGCCCACCGGTGCGGACGGACGTACCCGTACAGCGCCTTGAGCGTCTCGCGGGCGCGCAAGGACTCGGCACCCGTCGCCTCTGGGGCGGATGCGGTGTTCACAGGATTCCTTTCCTACGTGGTCGGCCGCGCACCGCGTCAGCGGTTGCGGGCATCGGCCGGAGGGCCTTGGGGCGCGGAGATCAGGCGTACGACGGCCGGAGAGAGGCCGCCCGTGCAGCAACGCCTGCCAAAGAGATCTGCGATCGTCGGCTCAGTGGACCAGTGAGGCCGCCCGCGAGGCGAAGAGGTGCACCCCTGCTTCGTAGAACTCAGGACGGACGACGAGCAGGACACCGGCGCCCGCCATCAGCGTCAGGCAGAGAGGTTCCAACAACCGGCCTCTGCCAGGCTCGACAGCGGTCTCGGGCTCCTTGTCACGAACGTGCTGTGTCATGCCTTCAGCCTGGACACCCGGCCGCTCGCCGCACATCCGGCGACTGTCGGGTCCTCCCCCGCCGAGTGGCTGGAAAGATCGGCCCGGGGTAGGAGGGGCACATCAACCCTGCAGGGCGACGCCCCGTGAGTCCGGCTCGTCGGCCCCCTTGGAGCCGGGGCCGCCGGCAGCCGACGGGCGCGGGCCGGTCAGGGACCGGGCGATGACCGCCGAGCCGCCGCCGTGGAGCAGCACGCTGCCGAGCACCGTCAGAGTCATGGCGTACCGGGCGGTGTCGGCGTACCGCCCGTCCGGCAGAGCGTTGAACGCGAGCAGGCCGAACACGATGGAGGTGGTGCCGCGTGGTTCGAGCGTGCCGACCATGAGCCGCTCTCGCCAGGTGAACGTGGAGCCGAGGAAGGCGAGCATGATCGGAAGGATGCGCTCGCGGTGAGCGGGGGGGGACGATCGTGTCCTTGAGCGTGGCAGCCGAGCGCGTGGACAGTGTGTGCCCGGTGTGCCGGAGATCCTAGAACCGCGACTGTAGTCGCAAGCAACTGGGCGCCGTGGACACCGAGCCGCCGGGCCCCGGCATGGCGCGAGCGGATCGAGGTTCGGCGCGTGATCCGCATCTGGACCCTCAGCGCTCTCCGCGACGCTCGCGCCGAATGGTGCCGGCGCCGCAGCCAAGGCGCGCGTCGCGTCCAGGGCGGCCTGATGGCTCAGACCTTCTCCGTGCTCACACGTGAATGCTCGGCAGTGAGCAGCCCGATGTCTTCTACATCGGAAGTCAGGATCGTCACCCGGCCGGGATGCTGCAGGGCGGTCGCGCACAGCATGGCGTCGATGGCGTACTTGTGGCCGTGCAGCCCCGCTGCGCGCAGCAAAGCGGCAGCGGATTGCGCGACGGACTGGGTCACCGGCTCGACACTCAGGCGGGACAGGGTCCACTTCAGCGCAGCGTCGTTGATCTTGGGGTGGATCACTTCGACCAGTACGGCGGCAGAGGTGACCACGGGCAGGTCCGCGTCGCGAGCCGCCGTCAGCCACTCGTGGATTTCCCGATCACGCTGTACGGCCTTCGCCAGGCCCTCGCTGTCCAGGACCAAGGCACCGCTCACGCGGCCGCCCCAGCATGTGAAGCGCCACCGGTCAGCCGGGCACGCTTGGCCGCCACGGCCTCGGGGTCGGCCGGGCCGTGCACCTTGTCGAAGTCGGCGATCAGCTCGTCCAGGTTGTCCCGCTCGATCTGCCGCTGAGCCGCCTTCTCCAGGTAGGCCGAGACGCCCCGCTTGCCGACCCGCTCACGGATCGCCTGCAGAGTTCCGGCAGTCAGAGTGACGGAGATACCGCTGGTGGGGCCGTCGCCGGGCAGGAAGTCCACGTCGTCATCAGTCACGCTTCGAGTATGCCATTGAATATGGCATAGCGGGTGGCGGTGCGCGGGATTCAAACGGATGACGGAGAAGGCCAGCACCGGAGGCTGCGGGTGCTGTGCAGCCGCAACGCCGCTTCAGTCAGCTGATCTCCGCACGGGGCTGCCCGTGCGGGGTTGTCCCCGGTGGCGCCGACCTGCCCCTTCTGAGATTCCGTGCCCTCCGCGTGCCCATAAGGGCGGAAAACCACGGCCAACAGCGGTGCAAACCGGCCCACGCGACCACCCCAAGGCACAGCTATCTGCGCTGGTCAGAGCCATGGAGCCCGCGAAAGCGCCGTCGCTTCCCAAGCTGAGAGCGCGAGTTCGATTCTCGTCACCCGCTCCATGATGAAACCCCAGGTCAGCGACCTGGGGTTCGTTGTTTGCCGCTGACTGTTCGGTGCCTTTCGTGCCCTCGTGCACTCGAAGATTGGGCACGCGGAGGGCACGGATGCTTGATTGAGACTGGCCAGTCACCGATTCTCACGCCAGCGCACGCATCTGACCTGCGGTTTCGCGTCAAGTGATACAGGGACGAACAGGTAGAGCCCTCAGCCTGGCGTTCCCCGAGGAACGCGCCGGACGGTGCGTCGCATCAACGCACGGAAAACTTTCAGGCCAACTACGCTGCCGCGCTACCCTGATCACCACTTGCCGGCATCCGCAGCGTGTGATCACCGAAGTCGGCAACCAGGTCCAACCTGCCACCGAGCGCCTCGACGTAACGTGCGATGACGTCGAGAGTGGCGACCTCGCCGTGCTCGATCTGGGATACCCGAGCGATGCTTACACCCATATGGGCAGCCACATCCCTCTGGGCCAACCCATACTGTTTGCGCGCCTCGGCGAGTTGATGCCCCCGGGCTTCCGCCAGCAGTCGACGTGAACCGGCTTCCACCTCGGCGGGATCCACACCGGCCGAGTACAGCTCCTGCTCCAGGGCCTCCCAGTCCTGCGGGATCTTCTTGGGCATGCTCACTCCTCAGTCCTCCGTGTCGCCGGTGTAATCGCGGTAGAGCTGTTCAGCCAGAGGAATGTTGTCGCGGTACCAACGATCCCAGTTTCCCGCCTTGTCACCACCGAGGAGCAGCAGGGCCGAACGAGTCGGATCGAAAGCGAAGATGATCCGGATCTCGGACTGGCCACCCGACCCCGGCCTCAGTTCCTTGAGGTGGTGCAGTTCCGATCCTTTCAGCCGGTCCACAAGAGGACGGCCCAGAGTGGGACCAGCGTCACGCAGTGCGGCAACGGCCTGGGCAACCTGGGAGGCAGAACCGAGATCCTCCTTGATCAGCTGCCGGAACCACTCCGCGTACTCATCGGTGACCTTGATCGCCCAGCTCGACACCGGCCTCCTGAGTTTAAGGTTTTCCTTAAACAGCAGCAAGCTGATCGTGTCGGCGCCGGACTCACTGACAGGGCCCTCATGAACCACCACTCCTGGTGGGAGGTCCTGAATTCCTCACCACACTCAGAAGCTCACGCCATGCGCGAACGACGGCACCGACGTCCATCAGGAGGGCTCGCACCTGGTAGAGCAGCACACGGATGACTAGCAGTCCCACGACGGCGCCACTCCCCGCGATGATCCACTCCATCGGACTGCCTCCTCACCTCGGGCGGCAGGATCCTCACCCCGAGGGCTGAGGTCTGCACCCGGAGAGGTAAATCTCTCGATCTTGAGTCGCGGTCTCGCACTGCGCCCACCGCTTGGGAGACCAGGCTGCCCGTCATGGAGATCAAAGTCTGCAGGGTAAAGGCGGCATTTTGTGATCTTGCAAACCAGGGCAGGAAAGCAGCATTCATGTGCAGTCGCCCCCCCGCAGTGAGACTACGTGTCAACGAGCCCCGAGCACGGAGGAGGCTGTGTAGAGCCACCACTCGTCCACCCCGCCGCGTCGTGCCCATAGCGTGCCCTTCAGAGCGGAGAACCACGGTCAACAGCGGTGCGATCCCGAACTCTCGGACGCAGGCCTGAAGCACAAACGCGCAGGTGAGAAGCCATCCGGCTACCCAAGCGCCGTCGCTTCCCAAGCTGAGAGCGCGAGTTCGATTCTTGACCCGCTCCACGAAGAAGGCCCAGGTCAGAGACCTGGGCCCTTTACTGTCCGGCGCGAGAAGAGCAGCCCATCGGGACCAGGTACGGAGCAGGACTCCAGTTACTGACAGGGCCCTTCACTCCCACCCCGGTCGTCAGAACGAGATCGGCCTGAAGCCCGCGCCGGACGGCCACACGTCGGCCACGTCGAAGAAGACCATCGTCCCGCCGAAGCGGCTTGGCCCGGAGTCCCACGACTCGGCGATCGAGTCGACGAGCAGCAGGCCGCGACCGTGGGCGTCGTTTGGTCTCTGGCTGCCGCATCTGAACGTTCGCAGGGAAGCCCGGGTTGTGCACCTCGATCCGAAGCGACGTCGCAACGCGAAACTCGGCGCACACGGGCGATGAACCTGCGGTAGCGCTCCGCTCCGCCTTGCCTCGTTCCGGAAGGCCGTGCCAATTCGTTCATCAGGGCTGTTACCGCAGCGGTCGAACCACGTTTCGGTACGGTGTGACGGGACGGCCTGGCTTTCCTCAAGGGGCGGACGAGATCGAGGCGGGCCACGGAATCCGGGACCTGCCCGTCGGTCGGCCTGAGATGAGCCGACCGCGTTCGCCCGAGACCGCGTGCGATCTCAGCCCGTCTTCGACTTGTACGCGGCGACCGCGTGATCGTGCACGCGGGCGACCGTCGCACGCTCCTCTTCGGGCCCCGTCGTTAGCAGTACGTGGTAGCGCCCCTCGACGAGCACCACCGTATTCTTCGCGTACACGGACTTCCCTTCCTGCGTGGACCACGTGAACTCCCCTACAGCAGAAGTCTGTTCACCGACCTTGATCGTGCGGATCCCGCTTGACGTGGCCCAGGTCGCATCCCGATAGATCTGCAACTCCGGTTCGTCGTCGCGCTGGTAGGCGACAGGACTCATGGTCGTGGCCGCAGCAGCGTCGCGGCCGGGGACGACGGTGAGCGTGTACGAGCCGTGCGTGTATCGGTACTGCCCAGAGACGTTCTTGCCGTGTGACTGCCAACTCGTCGGCACTTCGGTGCTGAAGTTCGGCCCCTGGGCACGCACGTAGCCGCTGGCCGATGACGCGGCCGGCGTCGTCACCGGTGTCGGTGCGGGCGTCGCAGTTGAATGGGTCGAGCGTCCGTGCGACGGATTGGTGCCGCCCTTTTGGGCGTCATTCTCGAAATACCTGATTCCGAAAGGGGCGACGGCCAGCGGAGCCAGCGCGGTCAGCCAGCCCCAACGCTTCCATGTCCCGGGTGTCGGCTTCCAACGCCTCGGCGTGGAGTCTTCGCCCGCCGTCGATTGCGCCGAGCCCGCGTCTTCCCCCGCAGTTCGGCCTCGCGATTTTCCGTGCAGCAGGTCGATGACGAGCGGTCCGGAAGCGACCTGCCGAGGGCGTGGCTTTCCGTCGGTCTTCGCCGCCCCGAGGCCTCCGTCCATGGCGCCACCTGGTGAGGAAGCCGCAGCGAGGCGTTCTCGGAGCGGAACGTGCGAGGCCGCCGAGGATGTAGGCACGGCCGGTGGTACTGACAGTGCGGCCACCGCACGGTTGCGTACCAGGGCGATGGCGTGACCGGCATTGCGTGCGCGCTGCTGCGGAACCGGTCGGGACTTCGCCTCCAATTCCTGGCGTACGTGCCAGAACACCGTTTCCATCTCCAGCGGATCCGAAGCGCCAGGGATTCCGAACTCCAGGGCTTTCAGGAGCTCGCCGGTGAAGGCGGTATACGTCTCGCCTTCGGGTGCCCAGGCAAGTTTCGTCTCAGCCGAGGCGGTCATCAGGTAAGTGCCCTCGACCATGGCGTGGTTGGCTACGTCGAGCGCTGTGCCCATGTGTCCGACGAGCGCCCGGCCGCTGTAGCAGCAGTCCAATATCACCACCTTGCTCGTGGCCGTACAGGTGTCGACCAACTGCAGGCGCAGGTCTTCATAGGCCACGGCACGGTAGAGGCGCTGAGCGTGTGCATTCGACAGGGCCAGATAGAGCTCACCGTTCGGGGAGACCAGTCCATGCCCCGCGAAATAGACCACCAGGGCGTCTTCCGCCTCGGCTGCGGCATCGTGCACGGCGTCCAGGACCGCGTCCGGGGAAGGCGGGTTCAGCAGAACAGTGCACTGATCGGGACGCCGTAGCCCCCACAGCTCGGGGTCGCCCAGAACCTTCGCCAGACGGTCGACATTGTTCCCCACCGACGGCAGGTCAGGCAGCGTGTCATACCTGTCCACCCCCACGATCACGGCACGGGCTTTCGCCGGGTCGGGCAGTCGCGTCACGGGCTGGTGCCCTCTTCGTCACCGGCCTCCGCCTGTCGCTCTGCTTGGTCGGTCGCGGACGCGGCCCGGAGTGCCTCCACGATGCGCCGGATCGTCTCCTGGGACGCGTCGTCCACTGTGAGGGGCTGGCCTGTGGCCGTGACGGTGATGGTGATCGGTGGCGCGGCCGGACGCGCGGCGCGCCAGGCCGCATAAGACATCGCCAGGTTCAGCGCCGAGAACCCTTGGCTGAGGAACATGTCGATGACCTCGACCGTCCCCATGGTGCCGCCGGGCTTGCCGCACGACACCATTTCCATCGTGGCCTGCCGTCGTACATCGGCATCCAGCCTCAGCCACTTGTGCAGGTCGGACAGGGCCTCCTGCCCTTCGTCGGCAGTCGTCTCGATCCGGATGCGCATGCCTTCCCCCAACCCTTCCATCTCGCCCACGATAGGGAAGGTTGCGCCTCCTGGGAGCCGAAACGCCGATCGACGGGAGCCCGGATCCTGCCCTCTGCAGCACCTTCGGCGAAGATCATCAGGTGATGGCTGGGGTGGCGCCATGCTTCAGTTACCGCCCGGCCGCCCCGAGGACGAAGTCACGAGCAGGGAAGAGCTGGTGGCCTTCATCGCCCAGCTCCGGGACGACTTTGTGGAGCGGGGCGAGCAGTGGGAGAACGCCACCTTGGACCGCTTCTTGGATGCCCTGGCCGCCTGGATCGATGCTTCCCCCGCTTGACCATCGGCGACCGTGCTGCACGGACGATGGCGGGATGATGGACGTCATGCGCATCCGCATCGACGCCGTCGACCTGCCCGGCCTGGCCCGCCCAGCCTCCGTCGACGGCACGGTCCCGCCGTACGGCAACATCCACGTCGCCGTGCAACGCCGCGACCGTCCGGCCGAAGTCCTCGAGCCACAGCCCGGCGACGCAACGTCCGCGACATGGACCCTGGAGTGCACCACGAGCGCTTCGCCGACCGGCACCGAGGTCAAAGGCCCCTACGTGCAGGACCGTCTGGGCCGACGGTTCATCTACCTGTCGTGGGGCACGGTCGACGAGTCGGGCACCTTCACGATGTTCCGCCGCGCCAAGCTCCTGCTCGACGTCATACCCGCCGACGTGCTCGCCGCCGCCGCACGCGACGGGCTGCTGGTCGGACGCCTCGGTCTGACCGACGCGCAGGGCGGGCCCTTGTGCGCGCGAGTCGAGCCTCCGCACATCATCTGGACCGCCGAACGCGCCGACTAGGAGAGGTTGCCCGCCGCCCTTGGCCCCGCAGGGTGCAGGCGCGACCGAGCCCGGACCGCGCGCGATGCCAGGCCCGCACGGAAAGCGGGTCGTGCGCCGTGAGTCCGGCAGGTCGATCTGCTGTTCCCGCCATCCTCCGGAGTTCCACCCTTCAGCCGGGCCTCGGCTTCTCTTTCCACACACCACGACGGGCCAGTTCACGTGCGGCGCCAAGTTGATGCCCCTGTTGATGCCCCTGTCGGCGCTGGTGACCATCGCAGTGTGGCTGTCCTGGTGGCGATGTCGCCCTGAGAACCCGTCAGGCCGATGATCCGCTGTCGACGACCAGGTCGGTGCCCACCACCGCACCGGCCGCGGGCGAGGCGAGGTAGAGCACCGCGGCCGCGACTTCTTCGGCCTCCGCGACCCGGCCCAGCGGGTTCTCCGTCTTCACCCGCTCGGCGCGATCGGCCTCGGTCTCCCCGGGCCGCAGCGACATGGGGGCTGCGGAGGCGCCCGGGCTGACCGCGTTGATACGGATGCCCTGGTGGATGTGGTCGAGGGCGGCGGCACGGGTCAGCGCGGAGACCGCTGCCTTCGAGGTGATGTACGCGGCGGCGTTCGGGATCCGCAGGTGTGCGCCCAGGTTGGAGGAGATGTTCACGATGGTGCCCCCGCCGTTCTCCTTCATGTGCGCGATCTGGTGTTTCATCGCCAGCCAGACGCCGGTGACATTGGTCCGCAGCACCGCGTCCCAGTCCTCCTCGCTCACGTCGCCGACGGGTACGGTGCCTCGGAGTATCCCGGCGTTGTTCACCGCGATGTCCAGTCCGCCGAATCGGGTGACGCTCTCGCGTACGAGGTTCTGGAGCCGGCCGGAGTCGGTCACATCGGCGGTGACGGCGGCGGCCGTGCCGCCGGCCGCCTGGACGAGGCGGACGGTCTCCTCCAGGGAAGCCGCGGTGCGGCCCGCGGCGACCACGGATGCGCCCTCGGCGGCGAAGGCGAGCGCGATCGCACGGCCGAGGCCGGAGCCTGCTCCGGTCACGAGGACGGTCTTGCCGGTGAAGCGGTTCATTGAACGGTGACTCCTTCGAGTGGTGGGCTACTTGGCGCGGTGGCACAGGAGGGCGACGACGGCCAGGGCGGCCCCCGTCATGGCCAGGGACCAGGCGTCGCTGCCGAGCGTCAGCAGGACGGCGAAGAGAACGGTCGGGCCGGTTTCCATCGCGGTGTTCAGCACGCCGCCCGCAAGCCCGGTCTGTCGCTCCGGTACGCCTTGCGTCGCGAGCACGGCGGTTGCCGCGAACGAGGCCGCGGCACCGGCCGGCAGCAGCACGAGGCCGGGCAGCAGTCCTAACGCGTACGAGGTGTGCGGATCGAGCCCGGTGAACGCGAGGAAGGCGAGCCCGACCGCGCCGGTACACAGCCCGGCGGCCGTGACGGTCGGGGCCCCGTACCGGCCGATGAGCGGTCCTGCCGCCCGGCCGGAGGCGATGAGCGTGACGGCGAACGGTGCGAAGGCGGCCGAGGTCTGCAGCGGCGTCCAGTCGCGCGCCTGCTGGAAGTGGAGCGAGAGGACGACAAAGGTCATCGCGGTCCCGCAGGCGCTCAGTGCGGTGGCCGTGAGGGCGAGGGCCCGCCGCCGGTCCAGCAGGAAGCGGGGCGGCAGCAGCGGGTCGCGGGCGCGGCGCTCGGCGTACCAGAAAGCGGTGAGCAGCGCGGTCCCGCCGAGCAGCGGCACGAGCACGCCGGCCGACGACCAGGGGCGGGCGTCGGTGACGACGAGCCCGTAGCTGGCCAGGGTGATCCCGCCGGTGGCGAGCAGAGCACCCGGCAGGTCCAGAGTCCGGTCCCGGCTCGGCGCGGTGTCCGGCAGCAGCCGGGGCGTGAGGGCGAGAGCCGCGACTGCCGCCACGAGCGGTACGGCGAAAGTCCAACGCCAGGAAAACAGCGCCGAGATGACGCCGGAGACCAGATTGCCCGCAGTCGCCCCGAGCACCGACAGACCGCCCCAGGTGGCCATCGCCCTGCCATACGCGGCAGGGGACGGGAAGGAGGCGCGCAGTACGGCCATGGCGGCCGGTGCGACCAGAGCCGCTCCCGCGCCCTGTGCGAGGCGCGCCGCGAGCAACGCCCCGATGCCTGTGGCGAGCGGGGCGGCGGCCGAGGCGGAGGCGAAGAGGACAAGGCCCGCGGTGAGGGCGCGCCGGCCGCCGTAGCGGTCGGCGAGGCGTCCGCCGAAGAGCAGCAGTCCGGCGAAGGTCAATCCGTAGGCGGCACTGAGCAGGATCAAGTCGGCGCGCACCAGGTCGAGTTCGCGTCCGATGAGGGGCAGCGGCACGGCGAGCGCGGACAGCGTGAAGATCAGCGTGATCTGGAGACCGCCGAGGAGAACGAAGGCGTATCGATGCTGCGTGGCGGCGACGCGAGCGGGGCCCGTTACGGCCATACCTCCCCCTAATATTTGACCGATCGATCTAGTATTCGGGCATGCGGAAGGAGCCCGGTGACTCCGGGGGCTCCGGTGGACGTGATGCAGTCCAGATTCAGCCCAGCAGGGCCAGCGCCTGTTCGGCCGCGTCCCGCACCCGGGCGGGATCGTTCGACGCCTTGCCGACGATCCGCACGCCCTGCAACAGGACGAGCAGCATGCGGGCCAGCGCGCGCGGATCCCGGCCCTCGGGCAGTTCCCCCTGAGCCTGGGCCCGCACCAGGGCGGAGTGCAGCAGGGTCTCGACGTGCTCCCAGCTGATCTCGACCCGGCGGGCCGCCGCGGGGTCGTGCGGCGCCAGTTCGGCCGCGGTGTTGGTGATGAAGCAGCCGTTCAGCCGGCCCTCCGAGGACGCGGCCTCCCCGGCGAAGCGGCGCACCACCGCCCGCACCGAAGGCAGCGCGGGGCCCGGCTGGGACAGCTCGGCGAGGAGAAACGGGTCGCGCGCCTCGGAATACCGGTCAAGAGCCTTCAGGTACAGCTCGTGCTTGCTGCCGAAGGTCGCGTAGATGCTGGCGCGGCCGATGCCGAGGTGCTCGACGAGATCCGCCATCGACGTCGCTTCGTAGCCACGCCGCCAGAACAGCTCAAGAGCCGACTGCAGCGCGCCGTCCGGATCGAATTCCTTGGTCCTGGCCACACCGGAGACCCTAGACCTATCAAGAACGATCGGTCAAATAATCACGGCAGACGATCTGCCCGATGCGGAACTTCACCCGGCCCCGGAATCCGGTGCCCCTCGGTGCGCGGCAACGCGATCGCCAGGCGCCGTACGTTCTCCACGGTGACCATGTCTCCCTCCGTGGTGGCAACCTACGCCGCCGGGCCCCGCGACCGGACCGAAGTTGCGCTGACCGGGTATCCATAGCGTGGCTGCTCCAGGCAGCAGGGCCGGCCGAACCCGGCGCTCCGGCCGTCGGGGCAAACTACGGTCAACGGCGGTGCCGAGCAAGGGGGCGACCCACCCAAAGAGGTGACAACTGCCCAGGTCAGAGCCATAGCTCCCGCCCGAGCGGCATCGCTTCCCAAGCTGAGAGCGCGAGTTCGACTCTCGTCACCCGCTCCATGGTGAAACCCCAGGCCGGCCCGGGGTTCGTTGAGCATCCAGTCCAATCCAGGGGCGGCGTGCCCCCCATGCCGTAACTCGAGGCGGCGCGGTCACTTCAGGGGTACTGGCGGTCAGGCCACCGAGTTCAGCAGGTCGGCCAGCACGTCGGGGCGCTCAAGGGCGATGAAGTGGCCTGCCTCGGGGACCTGTGTGAAGTCGGCGGCCGGAAGCAGTTGCTTGTCGGCCTCCCGGTCCGAGGCGCGGGACCAGTCCTTTTCGCCGTAGACGAGGTGGATGGGCGCCTTGATCTCGGGGTAGCGCGAGCGGGCCGCGATGAGGCTGGGCAGGGCCTGGTACACGGCCCGGGCGACGGTCGGGTAGCCGGGGCGCGCGCCCACCTGGAGGAGCTCGTCCACGTAGTCCTCCCGCAGCGCGCTCTTGTCGCCGAGGCCGCTCTGAAGGATCTTGCGCAGGGCGGGCCTGGGCTCGACCCCGGCGATCACGGGGCCCACGCCGGGCGCGAGGACGCCGCCGACCACCACACGGGCGAGAAGGCTCGACCTGGCGATGCCGCCGCGGAAGTCGTAGGTGTTCACCGCGACAACGCGCCGCACCCGCTCCGGGAGATCGGCCGCGGCGGTCAGGGCGAGCACCGCCCCCATGGACTCCCCGGCCAACGTCACGTCATGGAGGTCGAGTTCGGTCAGCAGCCGCTCGACGCCCGCACGCATCGCGGGCTCGTCGTAGGACGCTCCGGGCACGATCTCGGAGTAGCCCATCCCCGGCAGGTCGAGGGCGTACACCGTGTACCGGCCCGCGATCAGCGGGATGAGGTGGCGGAAGTGCTCGGCCTGGGTGCGCACGGTGTGCAGCAGGACCAGGGGGGCACCGGTCCCCGCCTTGAGGTAGCGCAGCGTTCCCTCGCGGCCGTCGGATCCCGCGCGCGGGGCGAGCGTATGAGTGGTGGTCCCCGGAATGTGGATCGTGGGACGTGACTCCTGGCTGGACATCTCGCCGGCTCCTTGCGGGTGAGGGGGTTACCAAACGGCCATGACTCTCTCCGGAGAATGAGGAACCGATCGGTTTCCACCAAGGTAAACCGATCGGTTTCAGCGCGCAAGCCCGGCAGGATGCGCACCGCCGCCGGCACGTCCCCCAGGGCCGCGAGCGCCACGCCGACACCGGTCATCGAAGCGCCACCCGGCCCCTACCGCCCCCTCGCGGCACCCACCCGTAAACCGATCGGTTTCCAACGGGTCGGAATCGAGTTAACCTCGGGATATGACCACCGAAGCAACGCCGAGCTCCCGAGAGCGACTGCTGGAGGCAGCGGCGACACTCACCTACCGAGACGGCGTCAACATCGGCGTCGACGCCCTGTGCAAAGCGGCAGGGGTGTCCAAGCGCTCCATGTACAAGCTGTTCGAGAGCAAGGGCGAACTGCTGGCGGCAAGCCTGGAGGAACGCGCCTCCGCCTATGTGACGGCGCTCCTTCCCGCGGCGGACGACGACCGCCCGCCCCGCGAGCGGATCCTGCACGTCTTCGAACAGGCGGAGGCGCAGGCGGGTGCACCCGACTTCCAGGGCTGCCGGTACCTCGTCGTGCAGATCGAGCTCAAGGACCCGAGCCACCCCGCGAGCCGGGTGGCCCATCGGGTCAAGGAGAACCTGACAGCCTTCTTCCGCGCCGAGGCCGAACAGGGCGGGGCGAGCGACCCGGATCTGCTGGCCCGCCAGCTGATCCTGGTCTTCGACGGCGCCAGCGCCCGTGCGGGAATCAAAGCCGACACGCAGGCCGGGCTCATCACCCCCACCGTGACCGCCCTCCTCGATGCGGCGGACATGCGCTGACGCATCGGCATCGCGGGACGAGCGGCTGCGGCCGGACGACGCGCTTGACGAGAAGCCGCGGCGGGCGATGCGCCCGGCGAGTCACACGCCCCCCCCAGCGACCGTTCGCCCCCCATGGAGCCCCACGCCCGTCGCAGGCCGAGGGTCAGCAGCCCGGCCCGACTCGCGGACCGGGCCGCGATCGGCCGACGATCGATCGCCGACGCCCGCGAGGAATCTGATCGACAGCCCGAAGGAGAGGCTCACCGCTGGGACTTGCGCGCGAAAACCGATCGGTTTACGGTGGTGAAACTGATCGGTTTCTCGCCCGTGGTGGCGAGCCTCGCACCCGCACCCCCAGGAGCACGGATGACTGCCGCGCGCGACACCCAGGGGGGACCCACCCATCCCCCGCTTCCGGCGAAGCTGGCGGCCCACCCGTCGGTACAGGCCGTACTCGCCCGGCGCGGGACCGGCGCCTCGGGTCGCCCGCCCGCGGTGATCGACGCGGCCTGGCTGCGCGAGCTGTGCCTGGCGGCCGGTGCGGACGACGCGGCCGCGGTCAGCCTGGACCACCCCGACCTGGCCGGTGAGCGCGAGTACGCGCAGTCGGCGCTGCCCGGCACCCGGACCCTGATCGCGATGGCGGTCCGGATGAACCGCGACAACTGCCGCTCCCCCGCCCGCAGCGTGGCCAACCAGGAGTTCCACCAGGCCGACGAACAGGCCAACCAAGCCGCCCGCAGCGTCACCCGGTCACTCCAGGACGCCGGCTACCGCGCCCTCAATCCCTCCGTCGGGTTCCCCCAGGAGATGGACCACTTTCCCAGCGAGCGGATCTGGGTGGTGGCGCACAAGACGGTCGCGGTGGCCGCCGGGCTCGGCGTGATGGGTCTGCACCGCAACGTCATCCATCCGAGGTTCGGCAGCTTCATCCTGCTGGTCACCGTCCTGGTGGACGCCGAGGTGAGCGAGTACGGGCAGGCACTGGACTACAACCCGTGCATCGACTGCAAGTTGTGCGTCGCCGCCTGCCCGGTCGGCGCCATCGCCAAGGACGGCGCCTTCGACGCGCTGGCCTGCACCACCCACAACTACCGCGAGTTCATGAGCGGGTTCACCGACTGGGCGCAGACCGTGGCCGACAGCGAGGACGCCGCCGACTACCGCTCCCGGGTCACCGACTCCGAGAGCGCCTCCATGTGGCAGAGCCTGAGCTCGCCCCCCGGCTACAAGTCCGGCTACTGCCTCGCCGTCTGCCCCGCCGGCGAGGACGTCCTGGGCCCGTACCTGGACGACCGCAAGTCGTTCATGGACACCGTGCTGCGGCCGCTCCAGGACAAGAAGGAAACCCTGTACGTCCTGCCGGGCTCCCACGCGCAGGAGTACGCCCAGCGCCGGTTCCCCCACAAGCCCGCCAAGGAAGTCACCGGCGGCTGGCAGCCCCCGACGAGGCGTTCCGCGTCCACCGACCGGGAGACACGCACGTCGTGAGTGGCAGTCGCCCCCTCTACGACCGCAAGGGGCTCCCCCAGGCCGTCACCGAGCGCCCACCGGAAGCACCCGGAAACCGATTGGTTTCCACCTCGTCCGCTCCGGGTTAACCTCACGTCATGAGCACCGGAGTGAAACCGAGCCCCAGGGAGCGCCTGCTGGAGGCGGCGGCCACGCTCACCTACCGGGAGGGCGTCAGTATCGGAGTCGAGGCGCTGTGCAAGGCGGCGGGGGTGTCGAAGCGCTCCATGTATCAGCTGTTCGAGAGCAAGGACGAGCTCCTGGCAGTGAGCCTGAAGGAGCGCGCCTCCGCCCACGTGGCAACTCTCCTGCCGGCGGCGGACGACGACCGGTCGCCCCGCGAGCGGATCCTGCACGTTTTCGAGCAGGTGGAATCGCAGGCAGGGGCGCCCGAGTTCCGGGGCTGCCGGTATCTGGCGGTGCAGGTCGAGCTCAAGGACCAGAGTCACCCGGCGAGCCGCGTGGCTCACCAGGTCAAGGCGAATCTGACGGCCTTCTTCCGCGCCGAGGCCGAGCAGGGCGGGGCGGGCGATCCCGATCTTCTGGCCCGTCAGCTCAGCCTGGTCTTCGACGGCGCGAGCGCCCGCGCGGGAATTCAGGCCGACAACCTGACCGGGCTCGTCGCCCCCACCGTGACCACCTTGCTCGACGCGGCAGGCTTGCGCTGACGCCTCCCCGTTCGGCTTGCGGTCTTCTCGGCATCAGCATCAGCGACAGGGCACGGCTCGCAGCGACAACGGGCGATTCCCTCCCTGGCCGAACTCGCCGTCCACCGCGTCGGTTCCACGCCCGCGCAACGGCTGTCTCTCGGGCCATCCGTTGCTGCAGCCCGGACGCTATCTGTTGCCTCACGAGACGTAAATCTGTTCTTGTCAGAGTAGACATTGAGTTCTGGAGCGGTTAGTCTTTTTCTCGTTGACACCGGTCAAGCGAAGCCCGGCAGACACGAACTGGCGGGTTGCAGTTCAGCGTTACCGAGCAGTACCGCAAGAACCAGTTCACCAAGTTCGGAGAAAGGACGGAGGAGCAGACGCCATCAGGATCGCCCGGTCCGCGAAGCAATCGCCCCGGGTACCGCAGGACCCCGGATTGGAAGGTGGTCTCCGGTCACGCACCGCGATCCCCGCACCCCCCTTCTGCAGGGCTGGTAGCGGAAACAGAAGGTCGGCACAGCATGAGGGCCGACAGATGGTGTTGAATTTCCTTCGGGGCCCTGGTGCCGTACGGCACCAGGGCCCCTCGACGCGTTGCACAACGAGGTGACATGACAGCAGACATCCCCCTCAATGATCGTCTGGGCGACGACGACTACCCCGCGTACACGATGGGGCGGGCCGCCGAGATGCTCGGCACCACCCCGGCCTTCCTCCGGGCCATCGGTGAGGCCCGGCTGATCACGCCCCTGCGCTCGGAGGGCGGACACCGCCGGTACTCCCGCTACCAACTCCGGATCGCGGCGCGCGCCCGCGAGCTCGTCGACAGGGGCACTCCGATCGACGCCGCTTGCCGCATCGTCATCCTCGAGGACCAGCTCGAGGAAGCCCAGCGCATCAACGCCGAGTACCGCCGCCGGGCCGGGCATGAAGCGCTCGACGCTCCCGTTCCCGGTGCCAGCTGATCACGTGGAATCGTGCCGGTCGGCTCGAACGCGTAGTAGGCCCGATCGACCATGAGCCCCGCACGGAAAGCAGGTCGTGCGCCGTGAGTAACGTATCCACCCAAGTCAGCAGGGTGTGGAGGCGCAGCAGGCCGGCGTAGCGGTCGGGCGTGGTCGGGGCCGGTCCCCGCTCCCTCATCCAACGCAAGGCGTACTTGTCGAAGTTGACCGCGCCGGCGTCCCGGTCCCGCCAGTGGGCTGGAGAAGCGCACGCCGGCCCCGCTCTTCCCGTTCTCGGTCTCGGATGAGTACGGCTCGGCGGCCAGGGCCGCACCGAGCTTCTCCGGCTCGTCCATCGGCCCGGAAAGCGTGCCCTCGACCCGCCGGGCAGCACCAGTGATGAGCCGAGGACCGGCCCATGAGCCTAAGAAGCAGCCGTCACCGGGGCATCCGGTTCCGACGGCGGCCGAAGGTCAGCCGCCCTGGGCAGGCTCAGCACCATCGTGAGGCCGCCGCCCGGGGTGTCCTCGGCGTGCAGGGTGCCGCCGATGGCCTCGGCGAAGCCGCGGGCGACCGCCAGACCCAGCCCGACACCGGCGCCGCGCGGGGCGTCGCCGTAGCGCTGGAAGGGTTCGAAGATGCCGTCCTTGGCCTCGTCGGGGACGCCGGGGCCGCGGTCCACGACCCGTACACCCGGCGGCGAGCAGCTCCTCCACGTCCTGCCAGCGCTTGTCGTTGCGGGAGCCGGGGACGTTGGTGTGGGCGAGTTCGTCCACCAGCGCCACCTCGGGGCGGCGGGTGAGGACCGCGTCCACGTCCATCTCCGTGAAGACGGTGCCCGGGTACTCCAGCTCCCTGCGCTCGACCTGCTCCAGGCCGTGCAGCATCACCTCGGTGCGCGGCCGGTGGTGGTGCTCGACGCAGGCGACCACGCAGTCGGTGCCCCGCTCCACGCGGCGGTGCGCCTCGGAGAGCATGGCGTAGGTCTTGCCGACGCCGGCGGCCGCGCCGAGGTAGATCCGGAGCTTGCCGCGTGCCATGGTCATCCTTCGAAGCGGTAGCCCATGCCGGGCTCGGTGATGAGATGGCGGGGGTGGGCGGGATCCGCTTCCAGTTTGCGCCGCAGCTGGGCCATGTAGACCCGCAGGTAGTTGGTCTTGCTGCTCTGGGAGACGCCCCAGACCTCCTGGAGCAGCTGCTTCTGCGTGACCAGTCGCCCGGGGCTGGTGACCAGGATCTCCAGCAGGTGCCACTCGGTGGGCGTGAGGCGTACGTCCTGGCCGGCCTTGGTCACCTTCTTGGCCAGCAGGTCGATGGTGAACCCGGCCGTCTCGACGAGTGTGGTCCCCGGTCCGGGCGCGACCTCCTCGGTGCGGCGGACGGCGGCCCGCAGTCTGGCGAGGAGTTCGTTCATGCTGAACGGCTTGGTGATGTAGTCGTCGGCGCCGACGTCGAGGGCGGCGACCTTCTCCTCGGACGCCTGGCGGGCGGAGAGCACGAGGATGGGAACCCGGGACCAGCCGCGCAGGGCCTTGATGACGTCGACGCCGTCCATGTCGGGCAGCCCCAGGTCGAGCAGGACCACGTCGGGCTGCCGCGCGGCGGCGAGCCGGAGCGCGGTGGCACCGTCCGGGGCCGCGTCGATCCCGTACCGGCGTGCCTGGAGATTGATGACGAGGGCCCGTACGAGCTGCGGATCGTCCTCCACCACCAGCACCCGTGTCATGGGTGATGCCCTTCCTGTCGTACGAGCGGGAGCCGGCGGAACGGGCAGCTTCCCGGACCGCCGGCTCCCCTGTGGAGTGGGTAACGCCATCAGCTCTTGGCCAGGAGGCCCTTGAGCGCGACGTTGAGCTCCAGGACGTTCACCCGGGGCTCGCCCATGAAGCCGAGGGTGCGGCCCTCGGTGTGCTCGTCGACCAGCTTCCGCACCTGCGCGACGGACAGGCCGTTCTTCTCGGCGACCCGGTGGACCTGGAGGTCCGCGTACTGCGGGGAGATGTCCGGGTCGAGTCCGGAGGCGGAGGAGGTGACGGCGTCGGCGGGGACCTGGGCCGGATCGACCTTGTAGTCCGCGGTGGAGTTCTCCTTGACGACCTTGGCCTTGGCCTCCTTCACCCACTTGATCAGCTCGGGGTTGTCGGCGGAACGGTTGGTGGCGCCGGACAGGATCAGCTTGTACTGGGTGTTGACCGAGTTCTCCCCCAGGCCGTTGGCCGGGCGCGGCTGGAAGTAGTCCTGGCTGTATCCCTGTTGGCCGATCAGGGACGAGCCGACGACCTTGCCCGTGTCGTCCTTGATCTCGGAGCCGTTCGCCTTGTCGCCGAACAGGCCCTGGGCGATGCCCGTGACGACCAGCGGGTAGATCACGCCGGTGACCAGGGTCAGCACGAGGAGGGCGCGCAGGCCCGCCCCGAGCAACCGGGCGGTATTGGTTACCGAGTTGTTCATGGCCTTCACCCGATCCCGGGGACGAGAGAGATGAGCAGGTCGATGAGCTTGATCCCGATGAACGGCGCGATCAGCCCGCCGATGCCGTAGATCGTGAGGTTGCGGCGCAGCAGCTTGTCCGCGCTGACGGGCCGGTACTGCACGCCCTTCAGCGACAGCGGCACCAGCGCGATGATGATCAGCGCGTTGAAGATCACGGCCGACAGGATCGCGGAGTCCGGTGAGGACAGGCCCATGATGTTGAGCTTGTCGAGGCCCGGGTAGACCGCCGCGAACAGCGCGGGGATGATCGCGAAGTACTTCGCGACGTCGTTGGCGATGGAGAACGTCGTCAACGCGCCCCGGGTGATGAGGAGTTGCTTGCCGATCTCGACGATCTCGATGAGCTTGGTCGGGTTGGAGTCGAGGTCGACCATGTTGCCGGCCTCCTTGGCGGCCGACGTGCCCGTGTTCATCGCCACGCCGACGTCCGCCTGCGCGAGGGCCGGGGCGTCGTTGGTGCCGTCGCCGGTCATCGCGACCAGCTTGCCGCCCGCCTGCTCGCGCTTGATGAGGGCCATCTTGTCCTCGGGGGTGGCCTCGGCGAGGAAGTCGTCGACGCCGGCCTCCTCGGCGATCGCCTTCGCCGTCAGCGGGTTGTCGCCCGTGATCATGACCGTTTTGATGCCCATGCGACGCAGCTCCTCGAACCGCTCCCGCATGCCGTCCTTGACGACGTCCTTGAGGTGGATGACGCCCAGGACCCGGGCACCGCCGGAGTCCTCCACGGCGACCAGCAGCGGCGTCCCGCCGGCCTCGGAGATCTGGTTGGCGATCCCGTCGGCGTCCGCGGCGACCTCGCCGCCGCGCTCCTGGACCCAGGCGATGACGGAACCGGCCGCGCCCTTGCGGACCTTGCGGCCGTCGACGTCCACGCCCGACATACGGGTCTGGGCGGTGAACTCGATCCACTCGGCGTCCACGAGTTCGCCCTGGTGGCGCTCGCGCAGGCCGTACTTCTCCTTCGCGAGGACGACGATGGAACGCCCCTCGGGCGTCTCGTCGGCCAGCGACGACAGCTGGGCCGCGTCGGCGAGTTCGGCCTCGGTGACACCGCCGGCCGGCACGAACTCGGCGGCCTGGCGGTTGCCGAGGGTGATGGTGCCGGTCTTGTCGAGCAGCAGTGTGGAGACGTCACCGGCGGCCTCGACCGCGCGGCCGGACATCGCCAGCACGTTGCGCTGGACCAGCCGGTCCATGCCCGCGATGCCGATCGCGGACAGGAGCGCGCCGATGGTGGTCGGGATGAGGCACACCAGCAACGCCACCAGCACGACCATCGCCAGGTGGGTGCCCGCGTAGTCGGCGAACGGCGGCAGCGTGGCGCAGGCCAGCAGGAACACGATCGTCAGCGAGGCGAGCAGGATGTTCAGCGCGATCTCGTTGGGCGTCTTCTGCCGTGCCGCGCCCTCGACCAGGTTGATCATCCGGTCGATGAAGGTCTCGCCCGGCTTCGTCGTGATCCTGATGACGATCCGGTCGGACAGCACCTTCGTACCGCCGGTGACCGCCGAACGGTCGCCGCCGGACTCGCGGATGACCGGAGCGGACTCGCCGGTGATGGCCGACTCGTCGACCGACGCGACGCCTTCGACCACATCGCCGTCACCCGGGATGATGTCGTTGGCCTCGCAGACCACCAGGTCACCGATCTTCAGCTCCGTGCCGGGCACCTGCTCCTCGCGCTCGCCCACGAGCCGGCGGGCCAGCGTGTCGGTCTTCGCCTTCCGGAGGGTGTCGGCCTGGGCCTTGCCCCGGCCCTCGGCGACCGCCTCCGCCAGGTTGGCGAAGACCACGGTCAGCCACAGCCAGGCGCTGATCGTCCAGCCGAACCAGTCGCCCGGGTCCTTCAGCGAGAAGAGCGTGGTCAGCACCGAGCCGACGAGGACCACGAACATCACGGGCGACTTGACCATCACTCGCGGGTCGAGCTTGCGGAAGGCGTCGGGCAGCGACTTGACCAGTTGTTTCGGGTCGAAGAGGCCTGCCCCGACACGGCCCTCGGGGGCCTTGTGCCCGGGGGGCGCGTCCTGGTGGGGCGCGAGAGTGGGAGTGGACATGGGGTCCTGCTTCTCTACGTCGGTGGTCATGACGCCAGCCCCTCGGCCAGCGGACCCAGCGCGAGCGCCGGGAAGTACGTCAGACCGGTGATGATCAGGATCGCGCCCACCAGCAGACCGGTGAAGAGCGGCTTCTCGGTGCGCAACGTGCCCGCCGTGACCGGCACCGGCTTCTGCTCGGCGAGCGAACCGGCCAGGGCCAGCACGAACACCATCGGCACGAACCGGCCGAGCAGCATCGCGATGCCGAGCGTGCTGTTGAACCACTGCGTGTCCGCGTTCAGTCCGGCGAACGCCGAGCCGTTGTTGTTGGAGGCGGACGTGTAGGCGTACAGGATCTCGGAGAAGCCGTGCGCGCCGGTGTTGGTCATCGAGTTCGCGGGTGTCGGCAGGGCCATCGCCGCCGCCGTGAACACCAGGACGAGGGCCGGGGTGACGAGGATGTAGCAGGCGGCCAGCTTGATCTCGCGGGTGCCGATCTTCTTGCCCAGGTACTCGGGTGTCCGGCCGACCATCAGGCCGGCGATGAACACCGCGATGACCGCCATGATCAGCATGCCGTACAGGCCGGAGCCGACACCGCCGGGCGCGATCTCGCCCAGCATCATGCCGAGCATGGTGATGCCGCCGCCGAGTCCGGTGAAGGAGGAGTGGAAGGAGTCCACCGCGCCGGTCGAGGTGAGCGTGGTCGACACCGCGAAGATCGAGGAGGCGCCGACGCCGAAGCGGACCTCCTTGCCCTCGTACGCCCCGCCCGCGGCCTGGAGCGCCGGGCCGTGGTGGGCGAACTCGGTCCACATCATCAGGGCGACGAAGCCCAGCCAGATGGTGCCCATCGTGGCGAGGATGGCGTACCCCTGCTTCACCGAACCGACCATGACGCCGAAGGTGCGGGTCAGCGCGAACGGGATGACCAGGATCAGGAAGATCTCGAAGAGGTTCGAGAAGGGGGTGGGGTTCTCGAAGGGGTGGGCGGAGTTGGCGTTGAGGTAGCCGCCACCGTTGGTGCCGATCTCCTTGATGGCCTCCTGCGAGGCGACCGCGCCGCCGTTCCACTGCTGCTGCCCGCCCATGAACTGACCGACCTCGTGGATGCCGGAGAAGTTCTGGATCACGCCGCAGGCCACCAGCACGACCGCCGCGACCGCCGCCAGCGGCACCAGGATCCGTACGACACCGCGCACCAGGTCCGACCAGAAGTTGCCCAGCTCACCGGTGCGGGAGCGCGCGAAGCCGCGCACGAGGGCGACCGCGACCGCGATGCCGACGGCGGCGGAGACGAAGTTCTGCACGGCCAGACCGGCGGTCTGCACGACATGGCCCATGGCCTGTTCGCCGTAGTACGACTGCCAGTTGGTGTTGGTCACGAAGGACACGGCCGTGTTGAACGCCTGGTCCGGGTCGATCGCGGAGAAGCCGAGCGAGCCGGGCAGCACACCTTGGAGCCGCTGCGACAGGTAGAGGAACAGCACACCGGCGACGGAGAAGGCGAGGACGCCCCGCAGATAGGCGGGCCAGCGCATCTCGGTGTCGGGGTTGGCACCGATGCCCTTGTAGATCCACTTCTCGACCCGCCAGTGCCTGTCGGAGGAGTAGACCCTGGCCATGTAGTTGCCGAGGGGGACGTAGGCCAGCGCCAGCGCCGCTATGAGGGCCAGCAGCTGGAGCACGCCGGCGAGTACGGGACCCATGACGTGTCTCAGAACCTCTCCGGGAAGATCAGGGCGAGGACGAGATAGCCCAGCAGGGCGACGGCCACGACCAGGCCGACGACGTTCTCGGCAGTCACAGCTTCGTCACCCCCTTGGCGACGAGAGCCACCAGCGCGAAACCCGCGATCGTGACGACGACGAAGGCCAGATCGGCCATCGCGAACTCCTGGAGTGAGGTTCGGGAAGTACGGACGATTCGAGGAAAGCGCGTCCGTGGCCGGATCCGGTCGCCCGTTGACGGCTCTCATACGGCGGCACCCACGGCTTTGACGGGACCTTGACGCCCCCCGGTCCTGACCGGGGGGTGGCGGCCCGTGGCCGTGCGGAGCGTCACCGTCACAGCAGGCGGAGCGTCACCGTCACAGCAGGCGGAGCGTCACCGTCACAGCAGGCGGAAGCGCAGCCGGCAGATCACCGCGTCCGTCTCCCTCCGTAGGGCATGGGCGACGACGGCACCGCGCTGGTTCTGCAGCAGCCGCTGCCACAGCCGCTCGGGTTCGGTCTCCGGGATCAGGACGGTGATCCGGGTGGCCGGTTCCGCCGCCACCTCACGGACGTACGCGACGATGGAGCGGCCCAGGCTGCGGCGCTCGCAGGCCAGCCCGACCAGCGGCACCCCGGGATCCCATTCCGCCCAGGACGGGCGGCGGGACGGTCATCGGCGCCGCCGTGGGGTCGTGACCCTCATCCGCCGTCGTGGTCGCCGGGGTGGTGCTGGGCGGGCGCGGCGATCTGCTCACCGACGCCCCATTGGAGAGCGTGGTGTTCTCGCTCATCGGCCTGGCGCTGCCGGGGCCGGCACGACGGTCGTCCTGTCGTACCACACCGCCAACCGCGATCCCGAGCGCTACACCGCCCCCCCCACGCGCTCGATCTCCGGCGGCAGGACGGCGGGCACCTGGCCTTCGGCCACGGCATCCACCTGTGCCTGGGCCAGCAGTTGGCCCGTATCGAAATGCGCATCGCGTTCTCCGCGCTGCTCAAGCGCTTCCCCACGCTGCGCCTGGCCGTACCGGCCGAAGAAGTCGGCCTGCGCCCGGAGACCGCGGACATCTACGGCGTGAAGAGCCTCCCTGTCACCTGGGACGCGTGACCGCGAACCGGTGTCGGTGTCGGGGAGCGCTCGCGTACGGTCGCTCCCCACCGGTGCGGCGCCGGCGATCTGGACGGCTCAGGCCGCGATCGTCAGGCCAGCCTCTATCCGCGATCCGAACCCGAGACGGCAGTGTCGCCCGGGTTCTCCTCGGGTTTCGTGTAGAGGACTTCGCGGGCCTGCTCCGCCGCGCGGAGGATGCTCTCGCTGATGAAGTCGCTGAAGCGGGCGATGTTTTCGAGGCGGGCGGCGGCCCGGGTGCCGGGGCCGAGAACACTGACGCCCTGCCGTGCGGTCTCGGCGACCTGGGCGACGCCGCGGGCGCTGGCGATCGTCGACTGGTACCAGACGTCGTCGTCGACGAAGTAGTGCTCGCGGCGTCGTTCGTCGCGCTCCCGGCGGATGAGGCCCTGGTCTTCGAGGAACGCGACCGCCTTGGACACGGACGCCGGGCTGACCTCCAGACGCCGGACGAGTTCGGCCGCGGTGAGGCTGCCCGCGTCGGTGATGAAGAGGCAGGTCAGCACCCGGGCTGTCATCTTCGGAACGCCCTGCCGCATGAAGAGGGTGGTGAACTCCTCCTCGTACTCGCGCACCGCCTCGTCGTCGCGCCCGTGGCCCCGCACCGGCGCCCCCTGCCCTCGGGGCTGGATGCGCTTGCGCCGGTGGGCACGGCGTTCGGTCGCGCGGTGAGCCAAGTCGGCACGGTAGGCGGTGGGGCCGCCGTTGCGCATCACCTCGCGCGTGATCGTCGAAGTGGGTCGGTCGAGACGTCTGGCGATCTCCGCGTAGGCAAGCCCGTCGGCCAGTCCTGAGGCGATCTGCTGACGTTCCTGCTGAGTGAGCCTGCCTCCCGGCACCCCGATCTCCCTTCACGCTGCACCTGACGCCGCCAGCGTAGCGTTCACCCGCACCCCAATGCAACATCAGCTCTCTTAGTGTTGCGTTAGACCTCATCCCATAGCAACGAAAACTGCACCCTGAACTGCATCAATGCAAAATAGATGCAATGACTTAGTTGCTCAATCTTCGAACGCAACGTAGCTTTTCCGTTGTCAGAAACGACGCAGCGAAGGAGAGCACGATGCAGAAGTTCGACACCCCCGCCCCCGTCTCCGCCGTCATCGACATCCCCGCGGGGCTCGTCCGGTTCATTGCCGCGGACCGGGCCGACACCACCGTCGAGGTCCTCCCCGCCGACGCCGCCAAGAGCCGCGACGTGCAGGCGGCCGAGCAGGCCACGGTCGTCTACGCCGACGGCGTCCTGCGGATCGACGCCCCGGCGGCGAAGAAGCAGTACTTCGGCCCGTCCGGATCCGTCGAGGTGACGGTGCAACTGCCCGCCGGCTCCCACATCGAGGCGAAGGCCGCCGCCGCCGGCGTCCGGGGCGTCGGGCGGCTCGGAAACGTCGTCGTCGAGGGCGCGTACGGCCCGGTCAAGCTCGACGAGGCCGCGCTGGTGCGCCTGACCGCCTCGGCCGGTGACATCACGGTCGGCCGCCTCACCGGGCCCGCGGAGATCAGCACCCAGCAGGGCGACATCAACATCACCGAGGCCACCTCCGGCCCGGTCGTGCTGCGCACCGAGATGGGCGACGTGACGGTCTGCGCCGCCCGCGGGGTCTCCGCCTCCTTGGACGCCGGAACCGGTTACGGCCGGATCCACAACGCGCTCCACAACGCCGACGGCGGCGCCGCCGCCCTGACCATCCACGCGACCACCGGCCACGGCGACATCACCGCCCGCAGCCTGTGAAGAAGGAGCCGACCATCATGACCAACCTGGCCATCGCGGCGTACGGGCTGCGCAAGTCCTACGGCGACAAGGTCGTGCTCGACGGCGTCGACCTCGCCGTCCCCGAAGGCACGATCTTCTCCCTGCTCGGTCCGAACGGCGCCGGCAAGACCACCGCCGTCAAGATCCTCTCCACCCTCATCACCGCCGACGCCGGCGAGCTGCACGTCGGTGGCCACGACCTGGCCACCGCCCCGCAGGCGGTACGGGCCGCGATCGGCGTCACCGGGCAGTTCTCCGCAGTCGACGGCCTGATCACCGGCGAGGAGAACATGCTCCTCATGGCCGACCTGCACCACCTGCCCAGAGGGGAGGGGCGGCGGGTGGCCGCCGAACTGCTGGAACGCTTCGACCTCACCGACGCCGCGAAGAAGCCCGCCTCCACCTACTCCGGCGGCATGAAACGCCGCCTCGACCTCGCCATGACCCTCGTCGGGAACCCGCGCATCATCTTCCTCGACGAACCCACCACCGGCCTCGACCCCCGCTCCCGCCACAACATGTGGGGCATCATCCGCCAGCTGGTCTCCGACGGGGCGACCGTCTTCCTCACCACCCAGTACCTGGAAGAGGCCGACGAACTCGCCGACCGCATCGCGGTGCTCAACAACGGCACGATCGCCGCCGAGGGCAGCGCCGAGGAACTCAAACGGCTCATCCCCGGCGGGCATGTGCGGCTGCGCTTCACCGACCCGGATGCCTACCGGTCGGCCGCCTCCGCCCTGCGCGAGGTCACCCTCCCCCACTCTCGGCTGCGCTCGAGCGGGGGGACCCCCATCGACGAGGCACTGGCACTGCAGATTCCGAGCGACGGCAGCCAGCGCGAGTTGCGCTCGATCCTCGACTGGCTCGACACGGCCGGTGTCGAGGCCGACGAGCTGACCGTGCACACCCCCGACCTCGACGATGTGTTCTTCGCCCTGACCAGCACCACCACCGCCCCCACCCACATCCCCGGCCAGCCCAAGGAGAACGCCCGATGAGCTCACTCACCCTCGCCGTGCGCGACTCGTCCACGATGCTGCGCCGCAACCTGCTCCACGCCCGCCGCTATCCCTCGATGACGCTGAACCTGCTGCTCACACCGATCATGCTGCTCCTGCTCTTCGTCTACATCTTCGGCGACGTCATGAGCGCGGGCATCGGCGGCAGCGGCGCCGACCGCTCCGACTACATCGCCTACATCGTCCCGGGCCTGCTGATGATGACCATCGGCAGCACCGTGATCGGCGCCGCCATCGCCGTCTCCATGGACATGACCGAAGGCCTCATCGCCCGCTTCCGGACGATGGCGATCCACCGGGGCTCCCTGCTCATCGGGCACGTCGTCGGCAGCGTCCTGCAGGTCATGGCCAGCCTGGTCCTCGTCAGTGCCGTCGCCGTCGCGATGGGTTTCCGCTCCACCGACGCCACACTCCTGGAATGGATCGCGGCGGTGGGCCTGCTCGCCCTGTTCTCCCTCGCCCTCACCTGGATCGCCGTCGGCATGGGCATGGCCAGCCCGAACCCCGAAGCGGCCAGCAACATGGCCATGCCGCTGATCCTGCTCCCGCTCATCTCCAGCGCCTTCATCCCCGCCGACACCATGCCCGGCTGGTTCCAGCCCATCGCCGAGTACCAGCCCTTCACCCCCGCCATCGAAACCCTGCGCGGCCTGCTCCTCGGCACCGAGATCGGCAACAACGGCTGGATCGCCGTCGCCTGGTGCGTCGGCCTGAGCGCGCTCGGCCACCGCTGGTCCACGGCACAGTTCAACCGCGACCCGAAGTAGCGGCGACCGCCATGACGGCGCGGGCCGCATCCCGCAACTCGTACCGCTCCAGGGCGGCGTACTCCGACACCGCGTCGGCGTAGGCCGCCCTGTTCGTGTTCAGGAGCGCCGACAATTCAAGAACTCCTGAATCCAGGATTCTGTGTACCGTTAGGGCTCATGCTGAGCATCGCCTCCGACATCGACGCCCTCGCACGTTTCGGCCGTGCGCTCGCCGACCCGATCCGCTGCCGCATCCTGCTCGCCCTCCGCGAGGCACCAGCGCACCCGGCCGACCTGGCCGACCGGCTGGAGATCTCCCGCACCCGGTTGTCGAACCACCTCGCCTGCCTGCGCGACTGCGGCATCGTCGTCGCCGTCCCGGAAGGCCGGCGCATGCGCTACGAACTGGCCGACGCCCGCCTCGGCCACGCCCTGGACGACCTGCGCGGCGCGGTCCTCGCCGTCGAGGCCGACCGGACGTGCGCAGCGGCCGACGAGAAGGGATGCCGCTGATGGCGACCTCGATATCCCTGAGCCCCACGGCGAGCAGGCGCACCCAACTGGCCCGTCGCATACGCCTGCTGGTCGCCGCCACGATCACCTACAACGTCATCGAGGCGATCGTCGCCATCACCGCCGGCACCATGGCCTCGTCCACCGCCCTGATCGGCTTCGGCCTGGACTCGGTGATCGAGGTCTCCTCAGCGGCGGCCGTAGCCTGGCAGTTCTCCGCCTCCGATCACGCCGTGCGCGAGGCCCGCGAGAAGACAGCCCTGCGCGTCATCGCGCTCTCCTTCTTCGCCCTGGCCGCGTATGTCACCGTCGACTCCGTCCGCGCCCTGATGGGCTCGGGCGAGGCCGAGCACTCCACGCCCGGCATCGTGCTGGCCGCCCTCTCCCTGGCGATCATGCCGTTCCTGTCCGCCGCCCAGCGCCGCGCCGGACGCGAACTCGGCTCCGCCTCAGCGGTCGCCGATTCCAAGCAGACCCTGCTGTGCACCTACCTCTCGGCGGTCCTCCTCGTCGGTCTGCTCGCCAACTCCCTGTTCGGCTGGAGCTGGGCCGACCCGATCGCAGCCCTGGTGATCGCCGCCGTCGCGGTCAAGGAAGGACGTGAGGCATGGCGCGGTGACAACTGCTGCGCAGTGCCCATGGGAACGACGACGGACAAGGCAGCGAGCCAAAACGACTGCGGCTGCGCCCCGGGTTGCGCCTGCTGCGCCCCTGCCGAGGAGGCGGACGCCCGATGACCGGCTGGGCGCCTGAACGGCTTCCGGCTGCTCTCCGGAGGCTTGCCGGTCCGCTCGCCGTCCCCGGAATCGCCGCCACGCTGATCGCGTAGCGAGCGATGCGTCGCTTCGCCGTCAGAGGCCTGGGTGCTCACAGCGGTTCGGCGGTCTTGCGAGGGTCGTCGGCCGTGATCCGCTCGATGACGCGCCTGGCCTGTTCCTCGGCCGGAACGTCACGGGTGACGGGGAGGTCGTAGGTGAAGCCGGGGCCCTGGGGCGACGTGTCCCGGCGACGCCTGAAGTAGACCTCCACCCCTTCGGGCTCCTCGCGCCTCGGCTCCACCTGGTCCACGACGCAGTCCCAGCGCTCGAACCAGCCGCCGCGCACGAGTTCCTGGGTCACGAACCGGGCGACGGTGTCCACGGGCTCTTCCCATCCGGTGTCCGCGACGGCACGCGTCAGTTCCGCGTCGTACTGAGCGGCATCGAAGTGAACATCCGCGGGGACGGGTACCCGGATGTCGTTCGTGTTCTGCCACGACGACCACACCACCCTGCCGCCCCGGCGGTGGACCGTGACGAAGACGCCTCCGCAGCAGCCCGTGTAGCAGTCGTTGTTGGACAGCTCGACGCGGCGCGGTGCCTCCAGCGCCGCCAACGGCCACTCCTCAGCCGGCCCGAACCACTCTCTGCGGGAGCAGCTCGACACCCCGCCGGGATGGATCTCCGCCAGCACCTCGCGGCCGTCGATCAAGGGGCGCACCTCTGCCCACTGATCGATCGCGAGAGGGTGCGGAATCACATGCCGCAGAGCAAGTGTGCTGATCCGGGTGGGGGTGTTCATGCCATGAATCCTCGCCGACACCGGGTGTGCGCGGGTAGCGCTTATCCGTGCGGCCGGGCTCCGCTCCTTGCCTTCCCCGTGCCCGGCCTCAGCCGGTGCCCGCCCGTCGTTCGCTCACTCGGTGTGCTCCGGAGGGGCCGTGCTCAGGGGCCCGCCCTGGGTGTCCTCGGCTGCGGGCGGCAGGCAGAAGCAGGCGGTGACGGACTTTCCGTAGGGGCAGCGGCGGGCCTCCCAGTCGTCGGCGAGGGCCTCGACCAGGAACATGCCGCGACCGCCGAGGCGGTCGCGGCTGGGTTCGCGGGGTGTGGGCAGGGCGGCGTCGTCGTCGTGCACGGTGGTGTGCAGGCACTGGCCGTCCCAGGTCATCACGAGCCGGGCGGTGGAATGGGCGTGTATGTGTGCGTTGGTCACCAGCTCGGAGATGGCCAGCAGGACATCGTCCATCGTCCGTGAGGAACCGCGGGACCATTCGAGGGTCTCCAGATGCTCGCGCGCCCAGTCGCGTGCCGCCTTGGGGCCGCTGCTCATCGGGATCGAGCGGGCCCAGCCCACTGCCCGTACCGACGCTCGGTCCACCGCGGCTCCTCCTTGGCCGGGATCGTACCCCCGCCGCGCGTGCGACCGGGTCACGCTGAAGCTCAAGCTTGGGTGAGCAGGCCTTCGCGCAGGCGGGCCAGCAGGCGCGAGACCAGGCGCGAGACGTGCATCTGGGAGCAGCCGAGGCGTTCGCCGATCTCCTTCTGGGTGAGTTCCTCGACGAAGCGCCAGTGAAGGATCTGCCGGTCGCGTTCGTCGAGTTCGGCGATCATCGGGGCCAGGGCGTGGAAGTCCTCGACCAGTTCGAGGGCGGTGTCCTCGGTTCCGATGAAGTCGGCCAGGACCGTCTCGCCTTCGTGGCTTGTGCTGATGGCCGCGTCCAGGGAGGAGGAGTTGTAGCCGTTGGACGCCAGACGGGCCTCGGTGACCTCCTCTTCCGGCAGGCACATCAGCTCGGCCAGTTCCCTGGTGGTCGGCGTGCGGCCCAGCCTGCTGCCGAGTTCCTCGGTGGCGCGGGTCAGCTGGGCACGCGCCTCCTGCAGACGCCGGGGCACGTGCACGGCCCAGGAGGTGTCGCGGAAGAACCGCTTGATCTCTCCGACGATGTACGGCACCGCGAAGGAGGTGAACTCGACCTCGCGGGTCAGCTCGAACCGGTCGATGGCCTTGATCAGGCCGATCATGCCGACCTGGACGATGTCCTCCATCTCGCCCGGGCCGCGGCTGCGGAACCGGCCGGCCGCGTAGCGGACGAGGGACATGTTCATCTCGATCAGCGTGTTGCGCGCGTACTGGTACTCGGGTGTCCCCTCCTCCAGTACGGCGAGCTGCTCGAAGAACAGCTTCGACAGCTCACGTGCGTCCTGGGGCGCCACCTTCGAGGGGTCCGCTATGTCCGGCAGGCCCGTGGTGGTCTCAGCGACGGCGACAGCGTGCACGGTTGTCGTCATGATTGTTCTCCCAGTCGGCCGACCCCTGCGGTTGTCGGCCCCGGGCCGACGAAGCGGCGTCTACCCCGTTCCGCGCCGAGCACACACAGGGCTTCGAGAAAAAAGCCCGCGCGCGGCCGCTGTTCAGGTATCCGAGGCGGCTTCCGCGCCATCGGCCCGTTCGGCGGCCGGGGTCGTCAGGTGCTCGTAGGTGCCGGTGAGGTGGAGCAGACGCCGCAACACCGGGCCGGTGTCGTCGAGATGGAACTGGATGCCGTGCTCGTGGGCGGTGCGGTGGATCTGCAACAGGACCGTGAGCCCCATGGAGTCGACCATGCCGAGTTCCCGGCACTCCAGCCGGAGGTGCCGCACCTCGTGATGCGCGCGCAGGGCCTGGAGCACCTGGTCGAGGACGTCGTCTGCGACCTCGTAGTCCAGATCACCGGCGAGGGCCACACGCAGTTCGTGCGGACCGGTGGCGGGCAGAATCCGGACGGTCTCGGTCTGGGGGGAGGAAGGCACGGGCGTTTCCAGCGTCTTGGGGTCAGCGGTGGGCGGCGAGCGTGTCGCGTCCGGCGGCGATGATGCCGCGGGCGCGGGGGAAATCGCGCAGTTGCTCCTCCAGCAGGTCCAGGGCCGGCAGCAAGGAGTGAGCCGGGACGCGGCGGGCGGTCAGGATCTCACCGGTCCAGGTGAGGAAGTGGGTGAAGAGTTCCTCGTCGTCCACGTACAGCGCCGCGGCCAGGAACTCCACGATGTGGGCGAGGTCTTCGGCGGTGCGTTCGCGCTGGTCGTCGTCGTAGTCGCGGAGGGCGGGGAAGCGCTGTTCCAAACCCCGGAGCGTCTCGCGGACCAGGGTGCGGGAGGTCTGGGTGACCAGGGTGTACTCCTGGTCGGACAGGTGCGGCAGGTCGTCGCCCGCCCGGTGGGGTGCCCGGGGCCGGGGCAGGGGGCCGGCGGCGAGCCGGTCGGCGGCCGCGCGTGCTTCGGGCGCCCAGGCGTCGGCGCCCAGTTGACGGGCGTAGCGGCCGTCGGTGCCGAAGGCGAGGCCGCCGACCATGACCGGTGTGCCGACGGCCTGGACGGCGGTGATCGCGGCGTGCGCCATCGGCAGGCGCGTGGAGAGGGCGGCCGACAGGCACACCGCGTCCGCGCCGGTGCGGTGGATGTGGCTGACCAGGTGGGCGGTGGGCACCTGGGCGCCGAGGTAGCCGACCTGCCAGCCGCGCAGCCGCAGCGTCTCGGCGAGCAGGCGAGCGGGCAGCGCGTGCCACTCCTTGTCCACGCAGGCGACGGTCACCCGGCCCTGGAACGTGGCGGGGCGGTCGGCGGACAGGGCGGCGATGACGCGGTCGTTGATGGCGGTGGCGGCGTGTTCCTCGGCGACGCTCATGCGGTTGGCGGCCCACTCGATGCCCACCTTGTGCTGGACCGCGCCGACGACCTCCAGCAGCACCGTCTCCGCGTCCAGCCCGTTCTCCAACGCGTCGCCGACGACGTCGAGGGCGGTGTACTCGTCCGCCGCCCGGACACTGGTCCAGAGCTTGCCGGCCCATGCCTCGGCCCGCTCGTCGCGCCGCGGGGAGGCGAGCCGGGCGCCGACGCGGTGCCGTACGGGCTCGTCGTCGCGGTCCGGGGCGGGGGTGGTCGTCATGCCGTGTACCTGCCAGGAGTCGTGCCGTCCACGGCACTGAGGTGCGCGCCCCGGGGTGCGGTGATGGCGAGGACGGCGATGTCGTCGTGGCGCCCGTCGCCGATCCAGGCGTCGGCCAGCATCTGGATCCGCTCGACGACGGCCTCGGCGGGCATCCCGGCGCACTCGGCGAGCGCCCTCTTGAGGCGCCGCTCCCCGAACATGGCGTCCCCCAGCGGCCCGCCCCTGGCCTCGGTGACGCCGTCGGTGTACAGCAGGCACGTCTCCCCCGGGGCGAGCCGCACCTCGGCGGTACGGGAGGTGATCGTCGGCAGCGCGCCGATCAGGGTGCCGCCGGTGTCGGCCTCCTCCACCGTGCCGTCCCGGCGCACGATCAGCGGTGCGGGGTGGCCGGCGGAGGTCACCCGCAGCACGATGTCGCGCTCCTCCCGGCGGGTGGAGGCGAGCACGAGTGTGGCGAAGCGGATGCTGCCGCTGCCCCGCAGGGCGTTGTTCAGCAGCCGCAGCAGCCTGGCGTGGTCGTCGGCCATGGGCAGCAGGGCCTGCACCGTGTTGCGGATCTTGCCCGTGATCACGGCGGCTTCCAGGCCCTTGCCCGCGACGTCGCCCAGGACGGCGAGGGTCTCGGGGCAGTCCTCGCTCGGCGGGTGGACGTCGTAGAAGTCCCCGCCGATGCGGTCGGTGTCGACGCTGGCCCGGTAGCCGCCGGCGAACTCCACGCCCTCGACCTGACGCAGTGAGGGGGGAAGGAGCTCCCGCATGAGGATGTCGGTGATGGTGTTCTGCTCGGCGTAGAGCCAGGCGGCCGACATCGCCGCGCCGGCCCGGGCGGCGAAGAGTCCGGCGGACGCCTCCTCCGACTCGCTGAAGCACCTCTCCTGCTCCCGGCGCAGCAGCACCAAGGCGCCGGCCGCGACTCCGTGGCCCGGCAGCGGTGTGATCACCAGTGAACCGACCTCACCGAACCCTTCGGGAATCAGCCAGTCGGCCGCCGCGGCGGGGTCTATCCAGCGTGAGGGCACCGGGGGGAAGCCGCGCAGCGCCTCGGCCAGTCCTGGCACCGTCTCGGCCTGGGCGGGGACCGTGGTCCGCGTGATGCGGCCCTCGTGGTCGCAGACGACCGCGGGCAGTTTCCTGGCCCTGGCGGGCGCGATGACCAGCGCGGCATCGGCCAGGTGTTCGGCGGCCAGACGCGCGGTGATCTCCATGCACCGGTCCAGGTTCAGCGACGCGAGCAGGGCCGTCGAGGCTTCGGTGAGGAACCTCGCACGCTCGCGCTCGGCCTCCAGCTCTTCCGTGACCGACCGGTAGGCGGTCTCTTCCACCAGCCACCACGCCGTGCCCGCGCCGGGAAGCACGGACGGGTGTGCGGAGAAGAAGCGACTGCCCACCATGCCGGTGGCCGGGGCGGCGCCGGGAGCACGATGTACGGCGGCGAGCCAGTCGGGCGACGTCAGAGGCTGCCCGGTGCGGGCGTCGGGCAGGAGAGCGGACGCCGCGTCGTTGAGCTCCACCACCTGCCCAGCGTCGTCCACGACCACCACCGGGTACGGGGCGGCGGCCGCGGTCACCACGCTCGTGGCGCCGGTGCGGGAGCGATCCGCTGACGTCATGAACCGGGGCCCGGTACCCGGGCCCTCACCTCACACGACGAAACGTTGTCATCGGGCAAACATCCCTCACGTGTGGGCATCTCTGCAACCGCCCGCCATGCGACCTCCTTCCAGGTCCACATTTTCTTCACCGACGGCAGCGACACACGCAGCTGCGGGTTGTCCGCGGTCTCCCCCGGGATTGTCCGTGCTCGGTAACGGACGGATCCCGTGGCCGCCGCCGCTCGTCATGCCAGTTGGTCGCACGGTGACCGGGCATCGGTGAGGAACTTCGGGAGAGCGGGGCGGACATGGCGCGGCACGGCGGCGGGCGGGGCTGGTACGGCAAGGTGCTCGGGGCGGCGCTCGGGGTGACGATGCTCGCCACCGGCGCGTCGGTGTGGACCGCGCAGGCCGGTGCCACGGACGGCTCGTCGCCGAAGGCGAGCGCGTCGGCCGCGCCCGGCGGCGCCGTCGAGCCGGTGGCGGCGGACATCGCGCACGCCTCGGACAAGGGAGCGCGCGGCGTCAACATCACCATCGACGACGGCCCCGACCCCGTGTGGACCCCTGAAGTGCTCGACGTGCTGCGGGAGTACGGGGTGAAGGCCACGTTCTGCATGGTGGGGACGCAGGCACAGGCCCACCCCGGCCTCGTGAGGAAGGTGGTCGCGGCCGGGCACCGGCTGTGCGACCACTCGGTCTCGCACGACACCACCATGGACAAGAAGTCCCAGGCCTACCAGTCGCGCCAGATCCTCGACGCCGAACGCATGATCACCAAGGCGTCCGGGGGCGTACGGCCGATGTACTACCGGGCGCCCGGCGGTGCCTTCACCCCCTACAGCCGCAAGCTCGCCGCCTCCCGGGGCATGCGCCCGCTGGGCTGGAACGTCGACTCCAAGGACTTCGAGCGGCCGGGCACGGACGCCATGGTCGCCACCGTCGAGCGGGAGCTGCCGAACGGGCCGACGATCCTCTTCCACGACGCGGGCGGCGAACGTTCCCAGACCGTCGAGGCCCTGCGCCGGATTCTCCCCTGGCTCAAGGAGCAGGGTTACTCCTGCGGCTTCCCGGTGCGCTGATATTCGGGTCGTTGTGGATGAGGGTGTAACGCGACAGGGCTCACAGGACGCAGGGATAGGCAGAAGCGGGGCGACGAACCGGTTTGCATTTCGGTGTCCGGGGCGGACGTGCCGACAGGACAACACGTCAGATCGGATTCCTTGTGAGCAACATCGACCCGGCTCCCGGATATCAGACGTACCACCAGCCCACAGGCCCGGAGCGCCCCGTACGCCAGCAGGCCGGCGCCCGGCGCGCGGCCCTGATGATCTGCACGATCGCCGACATCGCCGCGGGTTTCCTCGGCCTCTGGATCCTGCTGTTCCTGCTCGACGCGAACCAGGCGAATGTGTTCGTCGAGTTCGTACGCGGAACGGCGGACTTGCTGGCCTTTTGGTCGCAGGACATTTTCACCATGGACACAGAAGGCCTACGCGTCATCCTCAATTACGGTCTCCCGGCCGTCATGTATTTGCTGATCGGTCACGGAATCGCCGCACGGCTCAACCGGGCCTGACGGCATATGGGGCGTCCCGACCGCCGACCCGGTGAGCACGGCACGGAAGTCGGCGGCCTCGGGCGGCTCAGCCGGCGGCCTTGGCGATGATGCGAGTCATCTCCTCCTGCCCGAAGGCCCGCAGGGTCGTGGTGCGGACGTTGCCCACCCCGCCGAGCTGCAGGAGAGCCGCGGTGGCGGTCTCGTCGTCGGGCGCCTCGACCACGGCCATGAGGTCGTACGGGCCGACGGTCCAGTAGAGGGTCAGAAGCTTCGCGCCGAGCTTCTGGACCCCCGCGGCGAAGGCCTCGGCGCGCTTCGCCGTGTCCTTGTAGTTCCGGATCCCTTGATCGGTCCAGTTCAGCAGCGTGACATACGTCGGCATGATCGTTTCGCCTTCGAGAGGGAACACATCGTGCTACCGATTCTGGACGGAAGCCATGAAACATGCTCAATATGCGCACCCGAAATGAGTAATATGAGCGTGGCCCTCTCGTTCAGGTGATTTTCGTCAAGTAAGCCACTTCGCTGGACTTACCATCCCGTCTCGTGACAGACAGGCAGACCCGGAGCACGACCGACATGGTCGCCCTCGGGGCCGGACCGGCCGGGCTGGGGCTCGCCGTCGCCGAGGTTGTGACCGAGGTCGGATCCGGGCTGAACGGGAAGCGGCGAAAGCTGCACCGTGTTCTGTCGGACCCGGCCGTTGTCGTCATCGTGGTGGAGCATCGCGACCGGCTGGCCCGCTTCGGCGTCGAGTATCTGGAATCGGCGTTGTCGGCTTCCGGCCGGCGCCTGGTGGTGCTCGATCCGCAGGAGACGAGCAGCGACCTGGTCCGGGACATCACCGAAGTCCTCACCTCGATGTGCGCCCGGTTGTACGGGCAGCGGGCGGCGAAGAACCGTGCCGCCCGCGCTATCGCCGAGGCCACCGCCCCGGCGGCGGAGACGACCGGATGAGCGGGGCGGAGCCGGCCGGGAGCGGGAAGGAGAAGCGCCGGGGGTTCGAGGCGCGGCCCGGCTTCCACGTTGTGGGCCACAGGCTCGCCCTCGACCCCAACGTGTCCGCCCTGCGGGCTCTGGCCTCGCATTGTGGGGCGGCGCGGGTCGCCTACAACTGGGCGGTGCGGCATGTACTGGCGAGTTGGTCGCAGCGTGCGGCGGAGGAAAACCACGGCGTCCCCGAAGCAGAGCGCGTTCCGTGGCGGTCGTGGTCGCTGCCGTCGTTGCGGAAGGCGTTCAACGAGGCCAAACACACCGAGACCCGCACCGCCCGGACCCGCAAGGGGACGGGCACGCGGGCGGCTGGCGCAACACCCCGCCAGGGGACGGAAACGAGAGATCGTCGACAGGGCACCAGACGCGAGCAACTCGCACTCTGGTGACACCGTCACGAACCTTCCGGGCGGAAACGCCCGGAATGCTGTGAGTCACTGAGACTCAAAGCAACGGCCGTTCGGGAGTCGTTCGGCGCGAGTTGCCGGCAACTCGCCTCCACGATCGCCCGTTCGAGGGACCGTTGACCTTGTCCGGGGTGCTCAACGGCCGTCCTGGCGGCGGAGAGGCCACTATGAGTGCAAGCAGCAACGAGGACCAGGAGGTACCGCAATGACTGTGGCTCCAACTCGCTCTGTACTGTCCATCGCCCGCCCGCGGGACTGGGCGTCCCTGCTCATCGTCATCGTGATCGTCTATGCGCCCGCGGCGCAGATCCAGGACGTCCTGACCGGTCTGATCGCTCTCTCGGCGGTGCTCGTCTCGGGTTCGGCGGTGCGGGCCTTGTCGGTGCCACAGCCGCGGACGGCCATCTGAGGGCGGGCCGGGCTCGAATCGGCGCCGAAGCAGCGGGCCGGACCACTCAGTGGTCCGGCCCTTTCCCGTGGTTTTCCCGGTGCTCAGCCCGAGAAGGGGACAGCGTCGGCGGGGGACGTGTGCCAACTGGTGACGATCGGCTTGTCGACGATGTAGGAATCGACCTTCAGGGACTCCGGGTTCGGGTCGTCGTTGGAGACGGAGACGATGAGGCTGTCCAGTTCCTTGCCGCCGTCCTCCTTGGTGGTCTTCGGGTTGACGCCGGCGTAGGCGGTGACGCCCGCGCGCAGGGTGATCGGCTGACCCGCGGACTGTTCCGCCGGCGCGGCCTCCGTGCCGTCCGAGCCGAAGGCGACGACCGGCAGTTCGGCGGGGAGGACGCAGGTGATGCCGGACTTGGCCTGGGCCTTGATCAGGAAGTAGCCGCCGGCCTGGGACTCGGAGGTCACGCTCCAGGAGATGTCGTTGGTGCCACAGCTCTGCCCGTAGCCCTTCTTGTCTCCGGACGCGCCGCTGCCGGACGCGTCGCCGCCGCCCGTACCGGACTTGTCCGACGAGGCGCTGCCCGCGGCCCCGCCGCCGGAGGACTTCGAGGTGCCGGAACCGCTGCTGTCGCCGTCGCCGGCCGCCGTCGTGCTCGACTGGCTGGAGGACGCCGCCGGGGAGTCCGACGCCGACGACTCGTCACCGCCCCCGCACGCGGTCATCAGCAGGCCCGAGCCGATCACGGCGGTCACGGCGAGGGCGGTGCGCAGACGACGGTTCATCGCGGAAATCCTCCAAGGAACGACAAATGCGGGACACCAAGTGATCGGTACCGCGCGTTTACGATCATCAAGACGGTCGCTCCGCGGTGCCGGTTCACGCCGTCTCCTGTCCCGGACATCGCTGTCACGCGCCCGTGACACAGCCTCAGCCGCGGCGGCGTGCGGACTCCGGATCGCTCAGTTCGGCCGTGAACTGGGCGCCGGCCAGCAGCGCCAGGTTGGACAGCCACAGCCAGACGAGGAAGACCACGACGCCGGCGAGGGAGCCGTACAGCCTGCTGTAGGTGCTCAGCGCGGAGGCGTAGAGGGCGAAGCCCGCGGAGACGGTGAGCCACAGGGCTGCGGCCAGGGCTCCGCCGGGGAGGCTGTGGCCGCGGGTGCGGGCCGCCCTGGGGCCGGTGTGGAAGACGATGACGACCAGCAGGGCCACCACGCACAGCAGCAGGGGCCAGCGCAGCAGGCTCCAGGTCCACGCGGCCATCGCGCCGAGGCCGAGATAGCGGCCGATGCTCTCGGCGGCGGGGCCGCTCAGCAGCAGGACGAGGGAACCGAGGACGAGCAGACCGAGCAGGGCGAGCGCGGTGAGCAGGATGCGGTGCGCCTTGCGCCAGGGCGAGCGGCTGTCGGCCACCCGGTGCATACGGTGCAGGGCCCGGCGGAAGACGGCGAGGTAGCTGGAGGCGGACCACAGCGCGCTCACGATGCCGCCGAACAGCAGGGTCCAGACGGCCGAACCGTCGTGCAGGGTGCGGGACAGCACGTCGTGCAGCGGGGCACCCGACTGGCCGGGCGCGTAGGCGGTGACGTGCGCGATGAATGCCTCGGCCGTGCCCGGGCTGATCAGGCCGAACGCGATCGCCGTGACCAGCAGGGCGGGCAGCACGGCCAGGATCGCGTAGTAGGTGAGGGCGGCGGCGAAGTCCGACACGTCGTCGTTCCACATCGACACCGGGGTGCGGCGCAGGGCAGCCGCCCAGGGCCGGTCGCCCGGGCGCGGGGCGGTGCCGGCGGCAGGGTCGTGGGCTGCCGGGGAGTGCGGTTCAGCGGACATGGAGGGCCTGCCGTGCGGACGTGCTGAGGCGGACGTGGGTACGGCCACTGTAGGCGGCCGGGGTGACGGGGTGGTGTCGTGCCTCGGGGTTGAGCTGCTCTTACGCGGAGGGCGGGGCGTCGCGCCGGTGGTGCCCTGCCCTCCGCGAGCGGGGCGTCGCGCCGGCGGTGCCCTGCCCTCCGCGAGCGGGGCGTCGCGGCCGTCCCCGAGGGCGACCGGCCGGGTGACGCCCGGGCCGTGGATGCGCAGCCGCCCTTCCGTCGCGTCCGCCTTTGGCACGACGAATGCGGTGTCCATGCGGTAGCCGGGCTACGCGCGGGAGGCGACCGCGTCCCGGCCGCGTGAGCCGCCCAGGACCGGCCCCGGCGCACCGGCCCCGGCGGACGCGGCAGCGGCAGCGGCAGCGGACGCCGCGATCACGAACCCGCGACGCTCCAGGCGACCGGAAAGGGGCGGGTCGGTCCCGGTCCGAGGGCGGATCCGCTCCGGATTCCAGGGCCGCTCCGGCATCCGTACGGCGTCCGCGCCCGGAAGTACCTGGTAGCGGGACGGTGCGGTCCGCTCGCGCGGTGGTTCCGGATGACGCGCGGGTCCACGTCGGAGTCCGGGCCCGTCCGTGCCCGTGGCCATGTCCGTGTCCGTGTCCGTGTCCGTGTCCGTGTCCGACCAGGAGGAGAGGCGATGTCACAGGTGCCGGGGAACGCTGTCCGGGAGCGGCGGCGTACGGCCGTGATCGGCAGCGGGGTGGCGGGGCTGGCCGCCGCGTACGTGCTCGCCCGGGCGCGTCACGTCACGCTGTTCGAGGCCGACGACCGGCTCGGCGGGCACGCCCACACCCACGAACTGGCCTCGCGCGGCGGCGCGACGTACCGCGTCGACTCCGGCTTCATCGTGCACAACCGCCGCACCTACCCGAACCTCCTGCGCCTCTTCGGCGAACTCGGCGTCGCCACGCAGGAGTCGGAGATGAGCATGTCGGTGCGGTGCGAGGGCTGCGGTCTGGAGTACGCCGGGGCCCGCGGCCCCGGCGGGCTGTTCGCCCGGCCCCGCAACGCCCTGCGCGGGGCCTATCTGCGGATGCTCACGGAGGTGCCCGCCTTCCACCGGGCCGCGCGGCGCCACCTCGCGCGCGGGGCGGAGGAGCGGGCCCTCACTCTCGGGGAGTTCCTGGACCATGAGGGCTTCTCGCCATACTTCCGCACCCACTTCATGACCCCGCTCGTGTCGGCGGTGTGGTCCTGCGACGCCGGTATCGCCCAGCGCTACCCGGCCGCCTACCTGTTCCGCTTCCTGGAGCACCACGGGCTGCTCTCGGTGAGCGGTTCCCCGACGTGGCGCACCGTCACCGGCGGCTCCCGCGCGTACGTCGAGCGGGTGGCCGCCCGGCTGGACGAGGTGCGCCTCGCGGCTCCGGTCCGGGCCCTGCGGCGGCATCCCGACGGCGTCAGCCTCACCACGGCCGACGGCACCACACGGTCGTACGACTCGGTGGTCCTCGCGACCCACCCCGACCAGGCCCTGCGGCTGCTGGCCGATGCCACGCCGGAGGAGAAGGAGGTGCTCGGCGCCTTCCGGTACTCCCGCAACAGCGCGCTCCTGCACACCGACACCCGGCTGCTGCCGCGTGCGCGCGGGGCGCGGGCGTCGTGGAACTACCTGATGCCGTCGTGCGGGGCGGGCGCCGACCGGGTGCGGGTCAGCTACGACATGAACCGGCTGCAGCGGCTCGACGCCCCCGAGACGTTCGTCGTCACCCTCGGCGGCGAGGACCGTGTCGATCCCGGCCTGGTGCGGGCCCGCAGTGTCTACGAACACCCCGTCTACACCCCGGAGTCGGTGGCCGCACAGCAGCGGCTGCCCGAACTGAGCGGCCCCGTCACGGCGTTCGCCGGCGCCTATCACGGCTGGGGTTTCCATGAGGACGGCTGCCGGTCCGGGGTGGCGGCCGCCGCGGCGCTGGGGGTGCGATGGTGACGGCGCCCGCGCTCATACCCGTACCGGTGCGGACCCCCGCCCTCTACCGCTGCGTGATCGCCCACGTGCGCACCGCGCCTCTGCGGTACGCCCTGCGCCACCGCACCTACATGTGGCTCGTCGACCCCGACCGGCTCCCGGAACTTCCGTACGTACTGCGTCCGTTGGCGCGCTTCGAGTCGCGCGACCACTTCTTCGGGGAGCACGCCTCCATCCGCGCGGGACTGGACGCCTTCCTGGCCGGCCACGGGGTGCGGCTGGACGGCGGCCGGGTCGTGATGCTCACCCACGCACGGGTCTTCGGGTACGTCTTCAACCCGCTCACCGTCTACTGGTGCCACGGCCCCGACGGCACCCTGCGCTGTGTCGTCGCCGAGGTCCACAACACCTACGGCGAGCGGCACTGCTATCTGCTGCGCCCCGACGCCTCGGGGACGGCGGAGGTGGGCAAGGAGTTCTACGTCTCGCCGTTCTTCCCCGTCGACGGCCGCTACCGCATGCGGCTGCCCGCCCCCGGCGACCGGCTCGACCTCACCGTGCACCTGGAGCGGGAGGGCGGCAGGCCCTTCACCGCGACCGTGCGCGGGGCACGTCACGAAGCCCGTACGGGAACGCTGCTGCGGCTGGCCCTGCACCGGCCCTGGTCCACGCTCGCCGTGTCCGCGGCCATCCGTCTGCACGGCATCCGCCTGTATCTGCGCGGACTGCCCGTCCGGCCCCGGCCCGACCACCGGAACCAGCCCCGACCCGACCACGAGAACAGGGAGAACCCCGCATGACGACAGCCGAGCTCCGACCCGGCGGCACGGAGCGGACCACGGCCGTGCCCGCCGAGGCCGCCGCCTTGCCCGCCGAGGCCCCCGCCACCGCCGCCGCCGAGACCGTGGCCGTGGACGCGGCCCGCTGGCCCGACGTGGCCCGGCCGCCGAAGGCCTCCCGGGCCCGGACCGAGATCACGGCGGCCGTCGTACGCCATGCCCTGCGGGACCTGCCGCTGTGTGTCCGCTTCCCCGACGGCACCTCGCTCGGGCAGGGCGGACCCGTGCTGGACCTCCGCGACCCTCGGGCCTTCCACGCCCGGGTGGGCAGCCACGGCCTGGTCGGCTTCGGCGAGTCGTACATGGCCGGCGAGTGGGACGCGCCCGACCTGGTCGCCGCCCTCACCGTGCTCGCGGCGCGCATGGGCGAGCTGATCCCCGCACCGCTGCAACGGCTGCGCGGACTGTGGGCGCCTCGCCGGCCGGACGTCCAGCGCAACACCCCGGGCGGCTCCCGCACCAACATCAGCAGCCACTACGACCTGTCCAACGACCTCTTCGCGCTGTTCCTCGACGACACCCTCAGCTACTCCTCGGCGCTCTTCCGCGGCTTCCCCGCCGACTGGGACCTGCTCGCCGCCGCCCAGCACCGCAAGATCGACCGGCTCCTCGACCTCGCCGGGGTGCGGGAGGGCACCCGGGTGCTGGAGATCGGCACCGGGTGGGGCGAACTGGCGATCCGCGCCGCCGCGCGCGGCGCGCACGTCACCTCGCTCACCCTCTCCCGCGAACAGGCCGCCCTGGCCCGTGAGCGCGTGGCGGCGGCCGGCCTCGCCGAGCGGGTCTCGGTGGAGCTGTGCGACTACCGCGAGGCACGCGGCACCTACGACGCCGTCCTGAGCGTGGAGATGGTCGAGGCGGTGGGCGCGGAGTTCTGGCCCGTCTACTTCCGCGTCCTCGACGAACGGCTGGCCCCCGGCGGACGCGCCGCCCTCCAGGCCATCACCATGCCCCACGAGCGGATGCTCGCCGCCCGGGACACCTTCACCTGGATCTCCAAGTACGTCTTCCCCGGCGGCCTGATCCCCTCCGTGGAGGCCGTCGCCGCGACCGTGCGCGAGCACACCCGGCTGAGCGTCACCCGCCGGGACGCCTACGGCGCCCACTACGCCGAGACCCTGCGCCTGTGGCGCGAGCGCTTCGCCGGACGCGCGGACGAGGTCGCCGCGCTCGGCTTCGACGAGACGTTCCGCCGGCTGTGGACGTTCTACCTCGCCTACTCCGAGGCCGGATTCCGCTCCGGCTACCTGGACGTGCAGCAGTACCTGCTCACCAAGGAGGCCACGCCCCGATGACTCCCCCCACCACCCTCACCCGGCCCGGCGCCGCCCACCGGCTCGTCTCCGCCGTCGAGACCGTGCTCGGCGGTCCCCTCCCGGTGCGGGTCCGCGCCTGGGACGGCAGCGAGACAGGACCGGACGGCGGCCCGGTGGTCGTCGTACGGTCCCGGCGCGCGCTGCGCCGCCTGCTCTGGCGGCCCGGCGAACTGGGCCTGGCGCAGGCGTACGTCACGGGAGAGCTCGACGTCGAGGGCGGGCTCGGCGACGGGCTGCGCGGCCTGTGGGCCGCCGCGCGGGAGCGGGGACGGCACACGCCCCGGCTGCGCGCCGCCGACCGCGTCCGGGCGGTCGGCACCGCCCTGAGCCTCGGTGCCGTCGGGCCGCCCCCGGCTCCGCCGGCCTCCCAGGCGCGGCTGCGCGGCGGCCTGCACAGCAGGGCCCGCGACCGGGCCGCGATCAGCCACCACTACGACCTGTCCAACGCGTTCTACCGGCTGCTCCTCGACGAGACGATGGCCTACTCGTGCGGCTACTGGGCGAGCGGGGCCCCCGGCTTCACCGCGGCCGACGCCCAGCGCGCCAAGCTGGAGCTGATCTGCCGCAAGCTCGGCCTGGCGCCCGGCGCCCGGCTGCTCGACGTCGGCTGCGGCTGGGGCTCGCTCACCCTGTACGCCGCCGAGCGGCACGAGGCGCGCGTCACCGCGGTGACCCTGGCCCGTGAGCAGGCGGCGTACGTCCGTGCGCGGGTGTACGAGCGAGGTCTTCAGGACCGGGTGGAGGTGGTGTGCCAGGACTACCGGGACATCACGGGCGGCGGCTACGACGCGGTCGCCTCCGTCGAGATGGGCGAGCACGTCGGGGACGCCGAGTACCCGGCCTTCGCCGCCGCCCTGCACCGGCTGGTGCGGCCGCTCGGCCGGGTGCTGGTGCAGCAGATGTCGCGCGGGCGGACGGCGCCCGGGGGCGGTGCCTTCATCGAGGCGTACATCGCGCCCGACATGCACATGCGGCCGGTGGGCGAGACGGCCGGGCTGCTGGAGGGGGCCGGTCTTGAGGTGCGGTCCGTGGAGTCGCTGCGCGAGCACTACGTGCGGACGATCGGCGCCTGGCACCGGACCCTGGAGGAACGCTGGGACGAAGTCGTGGGACTCGTCGGCGAGGAGACCGCCCGGGTGTGGCGGCTGTACCTGGTCGGCGGGGCGCTGGCCTTCGAGGAGCGGCGCATGGGAGTGGACCAGCTGCTCTGCGTACGGCCGACAGCCGAGGGGTGCGGTGGGATGCCCTCGACGCCCGAGGACTGGTACACCGGGCTGGAGGGGCCGTGAACGGATTCGCCTGGGCCGCGTTCGCGACCGGCCTCGCCTGGTCCGCCGGGGCCGCTCTCGCCGTGATGCTGGGGACCTTCGCCGTCGCCGTGCGCAAGGGCGTGCACCGGATCGTCGACGTGGCCTGGGGGCTCGGCTTCACCGCGGTGGCCGTGGCGTCCTTCGCGGCGTCGGCGGGCACCGGTGACCCCGGGCGGCGGATCCTCGTCACCGTGCTGACGGCGGTGTGGGGAATCCGCCTCGCCTGGCACATCGCCCGGCGCGGGCGCGGACACGGCGAGGACCCGCGTTACGAGGAGATGCTGGCGAAGGCTCCCGGCAACCGGAACCTTTACGCGCTGCGGGTCGTGTATCTGCTGCAGGGCGCGCTGGTGTGGCTGGTGTCGCTGCCGGTGCAGGCCGCGCAGTACATCACCGGGCCGATGACGGCGTTCGCCGCCGCGGGCGCCTGTCTGTGGGCGGCCGGCATGTTCTTCGAGGCGGTCGGGGACGCCCAGCTCGCCCGGTTCAAGGCGGATCCGGGGAACAAGGGCCGGATCATGGACCGGGGGCTGTGGCGCTACACCCGCCATCCCAACTACTTCGGGGACTTCTGCGTGTGGTGGGGCCTGTTCCTGATCGCCTGCGACGCGCCCGCCGCGGCGGCGGCCGTCCTCGTGTCGCCGGTGGTCATGAGCCTGCTGCTGACCAAGGGAAGCGGGAAGCGGCTGCTGGAACGGCACATGGCCGAGCGTCCGGGGTATGCCGCGTACGCGGCCCGGACCAGCGGCTTCTTCCCGCTGCCACCCAAGTGAGCGGCGGGCGCGGACGATCGGCCGACGCCAGGGCCCGCCGACGGGCGTGACGCCCGGCGTCACACGGGGAAGGCCATCCCCGCCACCGTCGCCGAGGTGGGCCGCTCGGAGCCGTCCGCCGGCTCGACGGTGATCCCCGTGCCCGACGCCCCGTCCACGGCACCCCGCGTCAGTACGGCCTGATCGGCGCGGCCGGGGTCCATGGGCCCGGCGGATGGCGGCCCACCCGTCCGTCCGCCGTGCCGGCTACGGATGACCCTTGAAGGGAACCCCCGGAAGGGGACATGTGAGGAGCGCCGATGACGGTTCACGATCGGGAGGGCACCCCCGGGGCGCCCGGGACGCCCGGCGCGCAGGCGGCGCTGGTGCCGCGCCGCGTCCCCGGGGCGCCGCGCGCCGCCGTGCTGTTCCTGCACGGCGGCCGGTCCGAGGGCCGGAGCCCGTCCCGGCCCTGGCATCTGGCGGCCCTGCGGATGAGGCCCTTCGTGCGGGCCGTGGCCGCCGCGCTGCCGGACGACGGGGTCTTCCTGGGCGAGGTGCGCTACCGGGTGCGCGGCTGGAACGGCGCCGAGGGCGACGCCCTGCGGGACGTCCGGCGGGCGCTCGACGAGCTCGCGCGCCGCGCCGGCGACGTCCCGGTGGTCCTGGTGGGGCACTCGATGGGGGGTCGCGCGGCCCTGCGCGCCGCGGGCGCGCCGCAGGTCCGGGCGGTGCTGGCGCTGGCGCCCTGGTGCCCGGACGGCGAGCCGGTGAGCCAGTTGCGGGACAAGGACGTCGTCGTGCTCCACGGGGACCGGGACCGCGTCACCGACCCGAGCGCGTCGGTGGCATACGTGGACCGGGCCCGCGCGGCCGGGGCCCGGGCGGACATACGACTCGTGCCGGGCGGTGACCACGCGATGCTCCGGGGCGACACGAACTGGCACCGCCTCGCGGCCTCTACCGTCGTGGGCATGCTCCCGCCCTGACTCGCCCGGCCCGGGGCCCCTTCAGGGCCGTCGCCCGGCCTCGCCCCGCCGCTCGCGCCGTCCGAAGCCGTGGATCAGGGCCACCGCCAGCGCGCTGATCAGCAGCAGCACGCTCATGTACAGGACCACCGGCCAGGGTTCTCCCCCGGCCGCCTCCAGCAGCGCGGCCGCGATGAGGGGTGCGGTGCCGCCCGCCAGCGCCGCCGCCACCTCACGGCTGAGGGCGACTCCGCTGAACCGGGTCCTGGTCGTGAACAGGTCCGCCAGGAAGCCCGCCTGGGCGCCGAGCTGGGCCCCCAGCAGCAGCCCGCTCAGGCCGAACGCGAACCACACCCATCCGGCCTCCCCGGTGTCCAGCAGCCAGAAGAAGGGGAACGCGAACGCCGCCGCGGCGACCATGGCCCAGCCGAGCACCGTCCCGCGGCCGACCGCGTCGCCCAGCGCCCCGGCCACCGGCATCGCCACCGCGCTGCACGCGAAGTAGACCAGCGCGCCGACGAGGGTGACCGTACGGGAGACGCCGAGCCGCTCCGTGAGGTAGGCGAGCGCGAACACCACCGGGATGTAGGCGGCGACGTTCGGCCCGATGCTGCTGACCACCCCGAGGACGAGGGTGCGCGGAGCCCCGCGGGCCAGCTCCACGGCGGGGGCCCGGGCGACTGCGCGCTCCCGCTTGACCTGCTCGAACATCGGGCTCTCGGCCACGCCGACGCGGATGTAGAAGCCGGTCGCCGTGACGAGGAGGGTGACCAGGAAGGGGATACGCCAGCCCCAGTCGAGGAAGTCGTCCCGGGGCAGGGCCGCCACGGCGGCGACGGCCCCGGCCGAGAGCAGCGCGCCGACCGCCGCACCCGCCGGGGGAATGGCGGCGTACCGTCCGCGACGCTCCGGCGTGGCGAACTCGGCCAGGGTCAGGGAGGCCCCCGCGTACTCGGCGCCCGCGCCGAACCCCTGGATCATCCGCAGCACGACGAGCAGCGCTGGCGCCCACGCCCCGGCGGTCGCGTACGTCGGCAGCGCGCCCATCAGGGCACTGGCCAGGCCGACGGTGACCAGCGTGATCACCAGCATCCGTCTGCGGCCCAGCCGGTCCCCGTAGTGCCCGATGACCAGCGCGCCGAGCGGCCGGACGGCGAACCCGACGGCGAACGTGGCGAAGGACGCCAGGGTCGCCGCGACCGGGTCGCCGGGCGGGAAGAACAGCCGGTTCAGGACGAGCGCGCTCATCGTGCTGAACAGGATGAAGCCGTACCACTCCAGCGCGGTGCCGATCGTCGTCGCCAGCACCACGCGCGTCAGCATGGACGGTCTCGACCCGGCCATACGCCGCATATACCGCATACGGCCACTCTCGTCGAGGGTCGCCGCGCGCCCGCCGAACCTCGCCGGGGCCGGGGGCGCATACCCGTCGGACGGACGCGGCGCCCGCCCCGGCCCTCAGGACGCCGACGCCGTCCGCTCCGGGAGCGGGTCGAGGGTGATGTGCGGGGACAGGGCGCGCAGGAAGTCGGGGGCGTCGAAGATCCGGCCGGCGGAGGCGACGCCGAGGGTGCGGGTGCGGGTGCGGCCGGTGAGGACGCGGTGGACGGCCTCCACGGCGAGGGGCGCGGTGACGGCGTAGATGTCCCGGCCGCGAGCCACGGCGCGGCGTTCGCCGTCGCCGCGCCGTACGACCACGTCGACCACGAACGTCTGGTCGGAACGGCCGTCGGCGTCGGCGGCGGTCGGCGCCGGGGTGTCGGGGGCCGAGAGGTCGCCCGCCGCCTCGGTCGCCATGTGGGTGCGCACCTCGGGGACGGAGAGGTGGCTGGGGACGGTGACGACGTCGGCCATCGTGAACTCCCCGACGACCTCCCGGGTGCCCATCGGTTCGGGGAAGGGCCACTTGAGGAGGGTCGTCTCGTCGTCGTGGTACTCCAGCCGCCCGTCCGTGTAGCGGACGCGCCGGCCGGACCGGCGCTCCCGGGAGACCGTGCCCGCGACACGGGTCCCGGGGGTGGGGTGCCAACCGCTCAGCCCATAGGCGATGTTCACCTCGTCGGCCGCCGTCCAGTCCCCCATCGCGGCGGTGGCCAGCAGGTCGCCGAGGCCGCCGTAGAACGCCATCGCGGGGACGACCACGGCTCCCGCCGCGCGGGCGCGGTCCGCGAAGTGCGTGAAGGTGTCGAGGTTGGCCTCGATCTCGGCCGCCACGTCGACGTACGGGATCCCGGCGCGCAGGGCCGCCTCGATCACGGGAGCGGCGGTCACGGCGAAGGGACCGGCGCAGTTGATCACGGCGTCCGCGCCGTCGAGGGCGCGGTCGAGCGCGGCGGGGTCGTCGACCGAGGCCGGCCGGACCTCGGGAGTGCCGGGGAGGGCTGCCGCCAGCGTCCGCAGCTTGCCGGCGTCGCGGCCGGAGAGGACGGGGACGAATCCGCGCGCCCTCAGTTCGGCCACCATGAAGCGCCCCGTGTGTCCGTACGCGCCGAACACCGTCACCGTCCGCCCCGGTCGCATCGCCGATCCCATGACTTCTCCCCCTGCTCGAATGAACCGCTTGCTCGAATGAACCGCTCGCTCGAATGAACCGCTCGAAACGATCCGCCGGCTCCGCTCGACCCGGCGTGACCATCCTGGCGAGGGCGGGCGCACCGCCGTGAGTGTCCGGAACGACGTGCCCCGTACAGTTTCGGACATGACCACTGTCGCGCTCGCCGTCACCGAGGGCATGCTGCACTTCGAACTGTCCCTGGCCTACGAGGTGTTCGGCCCGCCCCCGGCGGCCGTGACCGTCCCCTGGTACGACGTCGAGGTCTGCGGTCCGGACGCCGTGCGCGTCGGCCGGTTCCGGCTGGAGCCCGACCACGGGCTCGACCGGCTCCGGCACGCCGGCACCGTGATCGTGCCCGGCTGGGCGGACGTCGACGTGGACCCGCCCGCCGAACTCGTCGACGCGGTACGCGCGGCCCACGAGGCGGGTGCGCGCGTGGCCTCCCTGTGCACGGGCGCGTTCGTCCTGGCGGCGGCCGGGCTGCTGGACGGGCGGCGCGCGACCACGCACTGGGCCCACACCGAGGTCCTGGCCGGCCTCCATCCGCTCGTCGAGGTCGATCCGGACGTCCTCTACGTGGACAACGGCAGCGTGCTCACCTCCGCCGGCAAGGCCGCCGCGATGGATCTGTGCCTGCACCTCGTCCGCCTCGACCACGGCTCGGCGATCGCCAACGCGGTGGCCCGCCGCCTGGTCGTTCCGCCGCACCGGGCAGGCGGCCAGGCCCAGTTCGTCGCCGCCCCGGTGCCCACCCGGGACGACCATCCGCTCGCCGCGCTGCTCCCCTGGGCGCTGGAGCGCCTCGACCAGCAACTCACCGTGGAGGACCTGGCCCGCCGGGCGCGGATGAGCTCGCGCAACCTGGGCCGCCACTTCAGGGCGGCGACCGGCACCACACCCCTGCGCTGGCTGCTGACCCAACGGATCCGCCGCGCCCAGGAGTTGCTGGAGACCACCGACGACACGGTCGACGCCATCGCGACGGCCACCGGCATGGGTACCGCCACGACACTGCGCCGGCACTTCAACCGGACGGTCGGCGTGCCGCCGGACTCCTACCGCCGGACGTTCCGCTCACGCCACACGGCACCCGAGCGGTAACTGCCCCCTCACAAGCAACGCACAGGCCTTCTTCCGCCTCTTGCACAGCGCCACCCCCCAACCGAGAGGACCGCGCTGTGCGTTCACGTACTCCCATACGTCCACGTCTGATTCCGGCCGGGTCGCTGGTCCTGGCCCTCGCCGCGGCCGGATCCGTGCTGGCCGGCCCGGCCGGCTCCGCCTCCGCCGCCGAGACGCCCGGCCGTGCCGATCTGCGCGCCGACGTGAACCGCGACGGGCGGGTCGATGTCACCGGCGGCAGCGACAAGACCGGCGAGGACAGCTGGTCGGTCGGGCGCGGGGCCGTCTACCTGCCCAACATCGACGACGACACCAAGCGGTGTCCCGTCACCGGGCCGGGCGGCAGACCCCTGTCCGACGCCAAGCTGGCCGCGTGCAACGACGGCACCGACACCAAGGTCAACGGCGCCGCGGACGCCGCCGACCTCGCCCGGGTCCGTTCCGTGCCCCTGCCCGGCCTCCCCGCGAACGCCAAGGGCAGCCTGAAGATCACCACGGGCGGCAAGCACGCACACCTCTTCCTCAAGCGCGCCGGTGCCTGGGTCCTGGTGACTCCGGCGACCCGGCTGACCGCCACCGAGCTGCGGGCCGGCGTGGAGTTCGGCGTCGAGGCCACAGACGTCGTCCGGGACACCGCTAAGTGGGACGGCCGTGCGGTCGTCCGGCTGACGGTGACCTCCGGGCAAAAGTCCACCTCCGACGCCGTGACCCTGCGGGTCGCACCGCTGCTGACCCAGCACCATCTGCAGAACACCCAGCAGGTGATGGTGACCGAGGTCCAGGGCCAGGGCGAGTACAGCCGCCTCCAGCAGAAGTTCGTCGCCGAACTCGGCAAGGAGGTCAAGAAGGCCGGGGTCACCACGCCGCTGGTCAAGTTCACCAAGTACGCCGACCCCTGGGCCCAGGACTTCGTCGAACCGGCCTACGTCAACATGACCGGGCCGGACGGGCAGCCGCAGGTGATGCGCGTGATGCTGCGCTCCGCCCAGCCGGACCGGGACGCGGGCCGCGAGCTGTTCGAGAAGATCCGCGGCAGGGACACCGGCGTCGTGCAGGTGACCGACCCGGCGGAGCCCGACGACTGGTCGCTCAACTCCTTCGGGAACCTGGAGACCATTCCGCCCTACGCGCTGGGCGGGCGCTCCTTCCCGGCCGGGCGCATCATCATGGGCGAGCGCAAGGACAGCGGGGCACGCCCGTCGAAGGTGATGCGGACGATGCTCAAGTCGCAGGGCATGCAGGACCCGCTGCTGCTGGACACCTCCTGGCTGGGCGTCGGGCACGTCGACGAGTTCGTGCAGTTCCTGCCCGCCGACACCCCGCGCGGCTGGCGCATAGGCGTCGCCGACCCGAAGGCGGGCCTGAAGCTGCTGCGCGACGCCAAGCGCGACGGCCACGGCCGGACGAAGATGTTCTCCGTCCCGGGCCGCAGCGGCAGTCCCGCGCCCAAGGAGACCATCGACCAGGCGCTCGCCTCCCGGCACCTGGTGTCCGACAACGAGATGGCGGCCCGGCGCATCGCCGCCAACCTGGAGATCCTCAAGCGCGAGACGGGTGTCACCGACGCCGAGATCGTGCGCGTGCCCGCGCTGTACACCCGTGAGTCGGAGGCCTTCTCCGCCGAGGGGCAGGACGTGCCCGTGCCGCGGCTGACCCGCATGGGCGCCGCGTCCGGCCTCGTGGACAGCCTCCGGGACCGCGGCCAGCAGAAGTGGCTCGCCGAGAACCCGGCCGCCCCGCGTGCGGCGGCTCCGGCGACGGTGACGACCAGCGCGTACGTGCCCGGCGCGGTCAACGGCGTGCTCCTGGGCCGCGACCGCTACCTCGCCCCGCGCCAGTGGGGGCCCGTCATCGCCGGCAAGGACATCTTCACGGAGGCCGTCAACGCCGTCTACACGAAGGTCGGCATGAAGGTGTCGTACATCGACGACTGGTACACGTACCACCTCGGCATGGGCGAGGTGCACTGCGGCACCAACACCCTGCGCGACGCGTCGGCCGCGTGGTGGCGGCTGCCGGTGCGGTAGCGGGTCGGTCCTCGACGCGGACCCGTCCGGGCCTGCTGACCATCGCGGGGGCGCTGTGGTCGGAGGACTGGGACGTGCCCGCGTCGAGGGCGGCGACGGCAGCCGTCTCCTCCTCGGTGAGGGTGTGGGTGAGGGTGAAGTCGAAGACGTCGAGGTCGCAGGAAGTCCAGAAGACCTTCCACCACCCCGAGGTCGGCGTCCTCACCCTCATCGGCCAGAGCATGCGGCTCGAAGGCACCCGGCCAGCGCCTCGGCGTCCGCACCGCCGGCACCGGCACCCCCGACCACGACGCCATGCTCCCCCGCGGCCTGATCGGTTGTCAGCCGTGCCGTGCTTGCTTACGAGCGCGGCGCCTGAGGCCCAGTCGCCCGCGTACCTTGCGCCGGGCCGGCGGAGCCGGTCCCTCGACAGGCATCCCGGTACGGCCGTAGTGGATGGCGGCCATGCGGTCGCCGTGCTGTGAGTTCAGCAGGCGGATGAGGAGGACCCCGACCACGATCATGCCCAGGATCACGGCCACGGTCACGAACGTCGCCACCACCGTCCTCACCTTCCCGTCGGGATGCGTCGACGTGCGGCCGAGTCGCGGGCCTCATGCCCGCCTTCGGAGTCCCAGACCGCTTCCACGGCCCGGTCGGCTTCGCGCAGTGTCCGCAGGCGCTCCGCCTCCTCCGTCAACCGGCTCGCGGTCAGCGTGCCGTGTGGGTCACTCGCGGCGGCCATCAGCCAGGCGGCCGAGTCGGGCGTGGTCTGCGGCGGGACGACCAGGAGGTTCCAGCGGCCCACGTGGTAGGAGAGCAACAGCAGTTCATCGGGGTCCTGCTCGGCCAGGAACCAGCCCACGTTCACCACATGCCCGGCGACGGGCACCTTGCGTGGAACGACCGGCCACCGCGTGGGATTCACCGTGACCCGTGTGATCCGCCCCCACAGCGGATCCAGTACGGCGGCCAGGGCCGGGAGTTCCGCCGCGAGATCGCGGGAGCGGGGCCACCAGGCGCCGTCCAGCAGAGCCGGGGCGGAGCCGACGGGAGCCAGCGACAGACGCGGAGAGGCCGGGGAGAACCGGTCTTCGGCTTCGGTCGTCGGCGGGTGGGAAATGGTCGCAGTCATGACGCGAACCCTGCCCCGGGCCGGTCGCGACCGGCCCGAATATTCGATCGCCGAAAACGACACGAGCCTGGCAGCCGGTGTTCGAAATATCCTCGGTATTTCCAGCGTACTCCTCGAACAGGCCCGACGGACCGTACGGAGGCCCGGCCTATGCGCTGCCGGTGTCGAGAAGGATCCGTTCGGCTCGCGTCACGCTGCCGGCGCGGACGGCTTCGGCCATGGCCGCGCGCGCGGCGTCCGGCGTCGCGTGCGACGGGACCACGAGGAGCGAGAAGAGATCCCGCTCGCCCCGGGTGATGAGGGCGGTGTCGTCACTTGCCGCGAAGGAATCGATGTGGACGACACGGCCGTCGATGGTCATCCGTGTCGGCAGCCCTTCCCAGGCGCCGGCGTCCAGGCCGACACGCGTGACGGGCCCGAGGTACTCGGTCAGTGCGGAGATCAGGCCGGGCAGTTCGGCGGCGATGTCGCGGGAACGCGGCCACCACGCCCCGTCGAGCACGCCCTGCCGGTCATGCGTCGTCTCCAGCCGTACGACAGCCGTCCCGGGGCGGACGGCCTGGTGGACGGCGTCCGGCAGGAGCCTGGTCGTACGGGCGGATGAGGAGTCGGCCATCGCACTCGCCTGCTTCGCTGTCGTCACTCCTGATCGCTCGCGGCGGCCGCCATCAGCGGTTCCGCCGCCTCCTCGGCGGTGTCCGGAGGCACGACCAGCAGGTCCCAGCGTCCCCGGCCGGGGGCGAGCAGGACGGCGGTGTGCGGGGCGGACGCGGCGAGGGCCCTGTGCAGCCGTACGACCTGGTTGAAGACGAGCGTGCGGCCGGGCACCGCCGACCACACCGTCCCGTTGACGGTGACGCTGGTGATCTGGCCCCACGCGCGCGGCAACCCCGCGAGCAGCGACGGAAGTTCCGCGAGCAGATCGTACGAACGGGGCCACCATGCTCCGTCGATGGGCCGGGGCATGTCGCTGCGGGGCGCGAGACGCATCCGGAGGGCGGGCCGGGTGGGAATCTGGGGCTGCAGTGCGGTGGTCATGACGGCTCCTCGGCCTGGATGCGGATGGCGCGGCCGGGGTCACGGGCTGCCCCAGTGGGAACGGGTGAGGTGCTCTGGAGGGAAGGTGCTCGCATGGACTCGCCGGAGACGAGGCGACGGTCCGGGGCCGGTCGATTCCGGCATACGGAAGTACTCGTGGTCTCCACCGTACTCCCACCTGTGCAACAACCGGGACGGTTCGGGACGGTTCGGAATCGGTATCACGTTCACACGGCGGGCACCGCGGCCATTCTGATGCGCCCGGCGGTCTTCGGTGAGAGGCTGCCCTGACTGAGGGGCGGCGTGGTGGAGGGTGCGGTGCCCGGTGTGGACGACGAGGGACGGCCGGGGCCTGCGGCCGGGCCGGGACTCTGGCTGCGGGTCGTCGAGCAGCTGGGCACAGCCCTGATGGTCGTCGACCCGGCCGGACGGATCCGCGCCGTCAACCCGGCCGCCGAGCGGCTGCTGGCCCGTACCGCCACCGCGATGCTCGGTCAGGACGCGCACGAACTGCTGCACCGGGACGCGTCCGGCGGCCCGCTCCGCCGGGAGCGGTGCCCCCTGCTCCAGGCGCTGGCCGAGAGGGCCTCCGCACGCGGGGAGGGCGACCGCTGTCTGCGCGGTGACGGCCACCTGGTCACGATCTCCTGGTCCGCCTCCCCCTTGGCGGACGACGGCTCCTTCGAGGGCATGGCGGTGCTGTTCACCGACCTCACCGGCGACCAGGGGGTGCGTCGGGAACGCGCGGCCTACACGAAGGCCCTGGAGGACCGCACCGAGCGGCTGACGCTGGTCGCGGAGATCACCGACGTCCTGGGGCAGACCCTGGAGACCGACGAGGCCCTCGCCCGGCTGGGCCGCCTGCTGGTGCCCCGCCTCGCCGACTGGGCGGCGGTGGACCTCCTGACCACTTCCGGACAGGTCCACCGGGTCGCGGTGACCGGTCCCGCGGGCCGGGAGGCCGGTCTGGAGGGCAGGCGTGAGCAGCTGCCCGACGCCGGCGAGGCGGACGGCTCACCCCTGGTCCAGGTACTGAGCGGTGGTGATCCCGTCCTGCGGAACGAGGCGGAGAGGGCCACACCGCCCGGCTCCCCCCTGGCCACCGTCCACAGCGACTTCCTGCGGGCGGCGGCCGCGACCTCCGCCCTCACGGTGCCGCTGGGCTCCGGGCAGCGGATCACCGGCGCCCTGACCGTGGTGCGCACCGACCGGGCGCACCCCTTCGACACCGAGGACGTGGCGGTGGTGAGCGACATCGGCCGGCGGGTCGGCCTGGTCATCGACAACGCACGGCGGTTCGGCCGCCAGCGGGCCGTCGCCGAGGCCATGCAGCGCAACCTGCTCGCCCCGCTGCCCCGGCCCGGCCGGCTGCGGCTGGCCGCCCGCTACCAGCCCGCACCGGCCGGCTCCCAGGTCGGCGGCGACTGGTACGACGCGTTCGCGCTGAAGGACGGCACGCTCGCGCTGGTCATCGGCGATGTCGTGGGCCACGACCTGACCGCGGCGGCCGGGATGGCCCAACTGCACGGTGTCCTGCGCTCACTGGCCTGGGACCACATCGGACAGCCCGGCGCCGTCATCGACCGGCTCGACGACGCCATGCCGGCGATCACCACCGTCCCCCTGGCCACGCTCGTCCTCGCCCGGGTCGAAGGCGACCCGCACACCGGCCCGTGGACGCTGCGGTGGACCAGCGCCGGCCATCCGCCGCCGCTGCTCCTCACCCCCGGCAAAGACGCCCGGTACCTCGAAGCCGGACAGGGACTGCTCCTCGGCGCCCGCCTGGGCACCGGCAACCGGCCGAACGCCACGCAGGAACTGCCGCCGGGCTCCACCCTGCTGCTCTACACCGACGGCCTGATCGAGATCCCCGGCAGCGACCTCGACACCGGCCTCGGCCGGCTGCGCCGCCATGCCCTCGCGCTCGCCGACGCACCGCTGGACACGCTGTGCGACCAGTTGCTCGCCCGGATGCCGCCCGGCAGCACCGACGACGTGGCCCTCCTGGCCCTGCGGCTGCCGATGCCGTGACGGCGGTGACGGGGTCGCGGCGCTCAGGTCCCCAGGACCAGGACGCGGACCGGACCCGGGGGCAGGGTGCCCGGGGTGTCGCCTTCGAGACACCGCCACCCCCAGGACCGCAGCGCCTTTACGGTCCCGGCGTCGGAGCGGTTGACCAGCGTGACGCCGACCGTGGCGCCGTGGTCGGTGAGCAGCCGCCGCTGGAGGCGACGGGCGAGGTTCCAGGCGCGGTCCTGGTTCTGCCGGCGCACCCAGGGCTGCACGAGGATCACGCAGACCACGAAGAGCCGCCCGGAGCCCGCGAGACGGAGCAGACTCCTCGGGAGGTAGCCGTCGAAGCCTTCCCACCAGGGCCCGTCGCCGCGTACGGGGAAGCCGTAGGCGCACCCGGTCAGGGCGGTGGTCTCGGCGATCAGCAGCGAGAACCCCGGTCGCCTCGCGTCGGCCGCCAGCCGTCGCAGGAAGGCGCCGCGGGCCTCGTTCCACGCCCACGGGCCGCCGCCTGAGGTGTCCGCGTACAGATCGCCCAGCTCCCCCAGCCGGTCCGTGACCTGACACCGGGTCAGCTCACGGACCCGGGCGCCTTCACGGGGCGAGGAGCCACGCTCCGGCCGCGGCGGACGCGGCCTCAGCGTGTCTCGGCGGTCCGGGACGGCCTGCCGCCCGGGAAGCTCCGTGGTCGTCGGCGCGACCGGAACGTGCACCGTCATCAGGCAAGCCCTGCTCCGGGCACGGGAGGACCCGACCCGGTGTGTCGTCGTCGCCGAGGGCGGCACCGGTGTCGGGGCCGGTGCGCGAAGGGCTCTCGGTACCTCCACGGTACTCCCGGCCGCGCACCCGTCCGCCGGGGCCACGGCCGGGAACCCCGGGTGGTGCGGCTACCTGGAGGCGGCGGTGACGAGGCCGACCAGCCGGACCTGGTGCCCGTCGGGCATCGGGTCCGGGCACTCGGCCGCGAGGGCCGCGGCGGGCCGGCCGGTCCGCGTCTCCCGGGTCAGGATCCGCACCCGGCCGCCGGGCGGGTCCTCGACCAGCCAGGCGTGCAGCGCGTCCAGTCGCACCTCCGGCGTGCCGTCCTGCCTCGCGGTCCCGGACAGGCGGCCGGGGACGCCCTCGGCCGGGGCCCGGAATTCCGACCAGGGTGTCCGGCGGCGGGAAGCCGAAGGTGCCGAAGCGGAACGCGAGGCCGTCCTTCATCCGGGGGCCGTCGCGGTTCGGGGGTGTCCTTCTCGTCAGTGCGGTGTCAGGGTCAGGGAAGCTTCTTGAGCAGTTCGGCGGCGAGCGGAGCGGAGGAGGCCGGGTTCTGGCCGGTGACGACGTTGCGGTCGACCCGGACGTGCGGCGCCCACGGCTCCCCGGTCACGACCGTCAGCCCGGCCTCGGTCAGCCGGTCCTCCAGCAGCCACTTCGCCTTGTCGGCGCTGCCGGCGAGCCGCTCCTCGGTGTTGGTGAAGGCGGTGATCCGGTAGCCGGCGTAGGCGTTGGTGCCGTCCTCCTTCACCGCGGGCAGCAGCGCGGCCGGACCGTGGCAGACCACGCCCACCGGCAGCCCGGACTCCACCGCGCGGGCGAGGAGGCGGCCGGAGTCGGTGTCGACGGCCAGGTCCTCCATCGGGCCGTGGCCGCCGGGGACGTACACCGCGTCGAAGTCGTCGAGACGTACGTCGGCCAGGGTCAGCGGGGTCCGGAACTCCGCGGCGCCCTCCACCACGGCCTTGATCTTCGCGGCGTTCTCCGCGCCGCCCGCGGCCTCCGGCGCCAGGCTGCCCGGGTCGACCGGCGGGACGACGCCGCCCGGAGTGGCCACGGTGATCTCGTGGCCGGCGGCCTTGAACGCCTCATAGGGGGCGACCGCCTCTTCGGCCCAGAAGCCGGTGGGGTGCTTGCTGCCGTCGGCCAGCGTCCAGTGGTCGGAGCCGGTCATCAGGAAAAGGATCTTCGCCATGGGGTGCTCCTACGCGTTCTGAGGGATGGTGGGTCCACGTGGTCCGGCCGCGTCGTCGCTCCGGCGCCGGAACCGGTCTCCATCGGAGTACCCACGGGAGAGCCGATTTCGGCCATCGACACTCCGATGCGTCCCGGCGGCCGCTCCGGCGTCATGGCGAACCGGACGCCCGATGCCACCGGTACCGGCAGGCGGCTACCCGCCCACGCCGATCTGAACCTGGTGGTGACCGGGGGCTGCCAGGACGGCCGGCTCTCGACGTCGGTCTGCGGCTTCCAGACGATCCCACCCGGACTAGGAGTCGTACGGCCCTTCGCCGTGCCCGCCGTCGCAGCGGGCGTTCCTGGGGGTGAGGCGGCGGTAGGCGGCGCGGGCGTGGGCCAGGCGGGCCAGGGCCGTGCCCAGGAGGGCGGCGGCGAACAGGCAGGCCAGCCATGTGGTGTCACGGTGCCCGGCCCAGGTGAGGGTGCCGGCGGGCGGGATGACGAAGCCGTTGAGGAACAGCCAGCAGAGCAGGGCCGTTCCGGGGGCGGCGGTGAAGCGGGCGCCCAGGCCGAGCACGGCGGCCAGCACGGACAGCGCGGGCAGGGCCAACTCCGGACGGTCCGGCCCCACCACGGTGTTGAGGCACGCCACCAGCGCCGGCGCGCCCGCGAAGGCCCCGGCCCAGACCAGCGGGGTCGCCACCGGCTGGGGGACGGGCCTGGCTCCGGCGCCCAGGGGCATCCACTTGATCACGACGCTGTCGCTTCCGCTCCGCCGGCCGGACGGCGCAGTCCCGCGATGAGGAGTCCGACCAGGCGGCGTGCGTCGTAGCGGGGGTCGCTGTCCGCGCCGATGCAGAGGTTTCCCACGCCGCGCATGAGCTCGTACGCCTCGATGCCGGAGTCGATCTCACCCGCGTCGGCCGCGGCGGTGAGCAACTCGGCGCAGACCGGCACGAGTCGGTCGATGAAGTAGGCGTGCAGCGTCTCGAAGCCGGCGTCGTCGGAGTGCAGGGCGGCGGCGAGGCCGTGTTTGGTCACCAGGAAGCCGACGAAGAGGTCGATCCACCGCCGCAGTGCGGCGTGCGGGCTAGCGGCGCTCGCCAGCAGGGCCGGTCCGGCCTCGGCGCAGGCGTCGACCTGGTGCCGGTAGACGGCGATGACGAGGTCCGCCCGGTTGGGGAAGTGGCGGTAGATCGTGCCCACCCCGACACCGGCCCTGGCCGCGATGTCACGCACCGGCGCCTCCACGCCCGACGTGACGAAGACCGCGGCGGCCGCGTCGAGCAGGGCCGCCTTGTTGCGCCGGGCGTCCTTGCGCCGGGACGGTGCCGCGCGCCGTTCGTCCTCGCCACTGCCGTTCACCGCGTCGCTCCTCCTCGGAACTCACTCTTGCAGAAACGGAACAGTGTTCCGTATCGTAGTAAGCGGAACGCTGTTCCGCTTCCCTCATGATGCCAGAGGAGACACGGTCATGCAGTACCGCACCCTGGGCCGCACCGGCGTACAGGTCAGCTCCCTCGCGCTCGGCGCGATGAACTTCGGACGGATCGGGCGCACCACCCAGGACGAGGCCACCGCCCTCGTCGACGCCGCCCTGGAAGCGGGGATCAACCTCATCGACACCGCCGACAGGTACAGCGGTGGCGAGTCCGAGGAGATGGTCGGCAAGGCCATCGCGGGCCGCCGCGAGGACATCGTGCTGGCCACGAAGGCGAGCATGCCGATGAGCGACGAGCGCAACCACCAGGGCGCCTCGCGCCGCTGGCTGGTCACCGCGCTGGAGAGCAGCCTGCGCCGCCTCGGGGTCGACCACGTCGACCTGTTCCAGATCCACCGGTGGGATCCGCGCACCGGAGACGAGGAGACCCTGTCGGCACTCACCGACCTGCAACGCGCGGGGAAGATCAGGTACTTCGGCTCCTCGACCTTCCCCGCGTACCGCATCGTGCAGGCCCAGTGGGCCGCCCGCGAGCGGCAGCTGAGTCCCTACGTCACCGAACAGCCCGGATACTCGGTCCTCCAGCGCGGGATCGAGACCCATGTCCTGCCCGTCACGCAGGAGTACGGGCTCGGCGTGCTGGTGTGGAGCCCGCTCGCCTCGGGCTGGCTGACGGGCGCCGTCCGCGAGGGCCGGGACATCACCACGAACCGCTCGACGTTCATGCCGGAGCGCTTCGACACCTCCCTTCCCGCCAACCGGGCCAGGCTCGACGCCGTCGAGCAACTCGCCGGGGTCGCCGACCAGGCCGGACTGACCATGATCCAGCTGGCACTCGGCTTCGTGACCGCGCATCCCGGCGTGACCAGCGCCCTGATCGGCCCCCGCACGCCGGACCACCTCACCGCGCAACTCGCCGCCGCCGACACCGTGCTCACCGCCGACGTGCTCGACGCGATCGACGCGATCGTCCCGCCCGGCACCGACCTGGCCCCGCACGAGAAGCACGACACCCCGCCCGCGCTGCTCGACCCGTCACTGCGGCGCCGCTGACCGGCCGGGGACGTGTCAGGCGTCCTCGATGGTGATGTAAGGGGTTTTCACCTGCTGGCCCTTGAGATCGAGTAAGTGAGCGCAACTATGTATGAGTGAGTGTCACTGTCAGGGTGTGAATCTGCGTGCGGGTTCAGCTCGGCGCCCGACGTGAGGACGATGTGGTCGTGGCGGGTACGCGGGTCCCGGCCCGGGACCCCCGGCCGTGGCCGAACAGGACGACCGAACCGCCGACGACGGCAAGGCCCATCAGGACTGTTCCGAACAGGGTGGCCCCGGCGGGCAGGCCGACGGCGTCCATCAGATAGCCGGTGGACACCGGCAGCAGCCCGGCCGGGAGGTAACCGCCCACGTTCAGCGCGGCGTTGGCCTCGGCGAGCCGCTGCGGCGGAACGCCGGAGTTGAGCAGCGACAGACCGCCGAGTTGGCCCATGCCCTGGCCGGACCCGGCGAGCAGCGCGGAGGCGACGAGCGGGGCGGCCGACGAGGTGTGCACGGCGACGATCAGGGCGCCCATGCTCAGCGTGGTGCTGATCGCACCGGCGGTCAGGATGGTGCGCCGGGACAGCTTCCGTACGGCGAACTGGACGCAGGTGGCGGCGAGGAACATCACGAACGCCGTGGCTCCGGCGACGATCCGGCTGGCGGTGCCGAGCAGTTCGGTCAGCAGGGTGGGGCCGAGCGACAGCACGAAGGACGTGGCGGTGATGCCGGGTGCGAACACCGCTATGCCCAGGGCGAGATGGACGCCGTTGCCGTGCGGCACACCGGGTACGCGCACCCAGGCGCCCTTCCCGCGGGCGGCGGGACGGCGTACGGGCATGCGCAGCACGGCGAGGACGGCCGTGACCAGCAGGACCGCCTCGACGGCGAAGACGGTCACGGTGGGCGCCGGCAGCGTCTCGGAGAGCAGGCCGGCGAGCAGCGGGCCGAGGCCTGCGCCGAAGACCATCGCGCAGGATGCGAGCAGGGCGGCCAGTCGCCCCCGCTCCGGGCCCGCGACGTCGGTCACGGCGGCCATGCCCGCGGAGACGACGGCGCCGACGGCGATGCCGGTGAACAGCCGGGCGATGATCAGCGCGGTCACGGTCGTGGCGGTCGCGAAGATCGCGCAGGCGGCGAGCGCCAGGGCGAGGGCGGGCAGCAGCACGGGCTTGCGGCCCAGCCGGTCGGAGACCACGCCCGAGACGAGCAGCGAGCCGAGCAGCCCGACGATGTAGAACGCGAAGACGACGGTCAGGGTGCCCTTGGAGAACCCGATGTCGCGCTGCCACAGCACATACAGCGGGGTCGCGGCGTTGGACAGCACGAAGACGGCCGTGACCGGCCACGCCGCCAGCCACACCCACCAGGTGGGGGTACGGGGTGCGGCCTGACTCTCGGACATGGTGGATCCCTCCGGCAAGCTCAGTACGAGTTTTCTCGAACTTAGCATGCAGTACGATGAAACTCGTACAAGCGATTCGGCTGCCAGGGAGCTGCCCATGTCCGCGACGGCTCACGACGTGCCGGCCATCAAGGTGATGCCGGAACCGGAAGACTTGCCGGAGCCGCTGCCCGAGCCGGCGGCGGAGGAACTGCGTCTGGAGGCGGTGCTGGGCGCGCTGAGCGACCCGCTGCGGCTGACGATCGTGCGCAAACTGCTCCTGGAGTCGGAGGCGTTCGACCACTCCTGCGGCTGGTTCGGCCTGGACCGCCCCAAGTCCTCCCTCACCCACCACTTCAAGGCCCTGCGCGAGGCCGGCGTCACCCGCCAACGCCAGTACGGCCTGGAACGCCGCAGCCACGTCCGCGTCACCGACCTCGAAGCCCGCTTCCCCGGCCTGCTGGGCCTGGTGGCGGCATGGGCCCCCGAGACGCCGAGCTGACGCGGGGCGGCCAGGGGTACCACCGCCGAGGGCCGGTAGCGGTTGATCGCAGCACGCCTCACCGCCCTCCCGGCCCGTCACCCCCGCCGCATCCGCCGGAGCGCGGCCCGGGCCGGGAGGACGGTGGCCGCGACGGCTACCAGCAGGCAGCCGGTCACCACGCCCGCGGCCCAGGGCCAGGCCACCGCCAACTCGACCGGCAGGCCCAGTTCCCCGCGCAGACCGTGGACCGTACCGAACAGGGCGGGAGCGGCCACCGCGAGGCCCAGAACCGCGCCCAGGGTGACGACACAGCCCGTCTCGGCCACGAGTGCCAGCAGCACCTGGCGCGGTGTCGCACCGGACAGGCGCAGGACGCGGAAGTCCCGTGTCCGGCCGGCGGTGGCCGCCAGCAGGGTGGAGGCGACGGCGATCATGGTGTAGCCCGCCGTGATGGTCACGAGGATCAGGGTGAAGCGCCGCACCAGCCGGTCCTCCTCGGCGTCGTCCGAGGCCGCGTACGCCGCCACCGACACCTCCTCGGCGCCGAGTCCGGCGGGGAGCGGGGCGCGGGTGGGACCCGTGCGGTAGGCGACGTCGGCCAGCGCCGACGGGTCGTGGGCGCGGACCAGTTCGCGCGGCAGGAACACCTGGTACGGCATCGAATCGTCCACCACGGCGGTCACGCGCGGACGCAGGACACGGCCGTCCTCGAAGGTGAGTACGGCGGTACGGCCCTCCCGCCAGCCGTGCGCGGCGGCCACCGCGGCGGTGACGACGACGGCGTTCCCCCGCGGCACCCGCACCGCGTACGTCCGTTCGAAGTCGGGCGCCACCCCGGCCGCGGACAGGGCCGCCCCGCCCTCACCGCCGTAGACCGTCGTCGACAGCGGCGCCGGGCCCTCGACCCGGGCGACCGCGGCGTCCGACAGGCCCGGCGTCCCCCGTGGCACGACCGCCGCCTCGGCCCGTACGGCCGCTGCCTGCCGGGTGGTATCGGCACTCTGGGTGGTCTGCACGGCGCTGGTGATCAGCACGGCGAAGGCGACGGTCGCCAGCACCGGGGCGATCGTGGCGGACGTGCGGCGCACGGCGGTGATCATGTTCTCGCGTACGAGCACGGCCGTCGCGCCGGGGCGCCGGGCGAGCGGCCGGGTCAGCGCCCCGGTCAGGGGCCCGGCCAACGCCGGCAGGAGGAGGGTCAGTCCGGCCGTCAGGCCCATGGCCGCGCCCAGGGCCAGCAGCACCATGGCATCGGCCCCGGCGAAGGCCGTACCCACCGAGCAGACCGCGCCCACGCCTACCGCCGCCAGCCCTGTGCCCCACCGGCGGCGGGTCATCGGACGGCTGTCCACCGCCGCCTCCCGCATCGCCTCCAGCGGCTTCACCCGGGACGCCCGTCGCGAGGCGGCACCCGCGCCGGCGAGTGCCACCGCCACGCCCAGGGCCCAGGCGGCGGCCGGCACCCACCAGCGGATGCCCACCTCGAACCCCGCCGGCTGGAAACCCGCGTCGACCAGCAGCCCGGTCATCGCGGGCGCGAGCGCCACTCCCGCGATCGCCCCCGCGCCGGCGCCGGCGGCCCCCACCACCAGGGCCTCCCCGTACACCAGCCGCCGCACCTGACGCGGCGTGGCGCCGATCGTGCGCAGCAGACCGAACTCGCGGCGCCGCTGGGCGACGGCGAACGCGAACGTCGAGGACACGTTGAAGACGGTGACGAAAGCGGAGAGCAGCGCCATGGCGGTGAGCACCTGGCCGCCGATCCAGCGGGTCATCTCGTCCTGCCGCGGCGCGAGCGCGTCCCGGGCGGCACCGGTCAGGACCGTGCCGTCGCCGCCGGTGACGCGGCGCGCGGCGTCCGCGACCCGAGTGGTGCCGGTGCCGGGTTCGAGGACCAGGCCGATGGCCCGTACTCCGCCCGACAGTTCGGCGGCCCTGCCGTCGGTGACGTAGTAGCCGGGTCCGGCCATCGTCCCGGACACCGAGAAGCGCTGCGGCCCGCGCGCCGTCAGTACCGTGACCGGGTCACCCGGCCGGTGCCCGAGGGACGCGTCCATGACGATCTCGCCCGCCGTGGCCGGCGGCCTGCCCGCGCTCAGGCCGTACGAGGCGAGCGCCGCGGCCGACCAGGGGTGGCCCTGCCGCTCCCCCGCGCGCTGCTCGCTGTCCGGTGCCTGCGCGTAGAACGACCGGTCGGACACCGCGGCGGCCACGCCCGGCAGTCCGGCGAGCTTCCGCCGCAGCCGCTCGGCGCGCTCCGGTGCCCACGGCGGGTTCTCCGCGAACACCCCGCCGGTTTGCTCCCCCGCCGGGCTCTGCACCAGCACCGGCGCCCCCGCGAGCCGCCGCGGCACACCCGTACCGTCCGACAGCAGGACCAGCGCGCTCATCGTGACGACCGCGACGCCCAGCGCCACGGCCACGAACGACCCCAGGAAGGAGGTCCACCGTTCCCTCGCCGTCGCCAGGCTGATCACGACCGCACCTCCAGGGCCGCCGTCCGCGCCGCGATCGCCTCGGCGCCCTCGGCACCCGGCAGTTCGTCCGCGAGCCGTCCGTCGGCCAGCAGCAGCACCCGGTCCGCGTACGCCGCCGCGGCCGGGTCGTGCGTCACCATCACGACCGTCTGACCACGGCTGTCCACCAGGTCGCGCAGCAGCCGCAGCACGACCCGCGAGGCGGCACTGTCCAGCGCGCCGGTCGGCTCGTCGGCGAAGAGGACGGCGGGCCGCGCGATCACCGCCCGCGCGATGGCGACGCGCTGCTGCTGGCCCCCGGACAGTTCGCTCGGCCGGTGCCCGTGACGGTCGGCGAGCCCGACCGCGGCGAGGGCCGCCCGCACCTCGTCCGCCGCCGGGCGGGACCCCGCGAGTCTCAGGGGCAGTTCGACGTTCTGCGCGGCGGTCAGCGCCGACACCAGGTTGAACGCCTGGAAGACGAACCCGACCCGTTCCCGGCGCAGCACCGTCAGCGCGTTCTCGTCCAGCCCGCCCAGTTCCGTACCGTCGATCAGCACCTCGCCCGCGCTCGGCCGGTCGATGCCCGCCGCGCAGTGCAGCAAGGTGGACTTGCCGGAACCGGAGGGGCCCATGACGGCCGTCATCGTCCCGGCCGCGAAGTCGAGGCTCACGTCGTCGAGGGCGGTGACGCCGCGCTCGCCTGAGCCGTAGCGCTTGGTCACCGACCGGAGCCGGACGGGCGGCGGCACGGTCGAAGTGCCCCGCAGGGAAGTCGTGTTGGCTGTGGTCATGCCTTCCAGACAACGACGGCCGCACCGCCCGGCACATTGCCGCACGGGCTAGAGCCGATACTCCACCTGGCACTACTGCCCGCGCCGCCCCGCGCCGCTACGGTCGACCGCGTGACCACCCCCCGCACCGTCCTGGAGGCCCTCACCCGCAGCCCGTTGGGGTTTCTCCGCACCCGCTGGCCGTGGCGCGCACTGGGGTACCTGCTGTCCGGCGGGACGTTCGCGACCGGTGTCTACCTCGGTGTCGGTGGACTGTTCGGCTCGCCCATCGGCACGGTCGCCAGGGTGCTCTGCGCGGGAGCCGTGCTGGTCTTCGCCGCCGCCCTCGCGGGGCCCCTGGAGCGGCGCCGGCTCGCACTCGTCGACACCGGCGAACGACCGGAGTCCCCGGGCGGTCCACGGGCCGTCGGCTACGGCGTCGTGTCGGTCCTGGCGGTCGGCTGGATGGACCTCGGCGTCGTCCTCGTCTCGCTCGGCATCCCGGGCTTCCTGCTCCTCGCGCCCTTCCAGCCCACCGCAACCACCTGGCAGGCCGTGGCCGGACCCTTCGCGGGTGCCCTGCTGCTGCCCGTGGCCGCGTACCCCGTCGCCGCGTGGGCCGGCGTCCGCGCCGCCGTGACCCGTGCCGTGCTCCTCCCGAAGGACCGCGAACTGCGCGAGGTAGTACGGTCCAGGGCCCGCCTCGTCGACGCCTTCGAGACCGAACGGCGCCGCATCGAGCGCGATCTGCACGACGGTGCCCAGCAGCGCCTCGTCGCCCTCACCGTGAAACTGGGCCTCGCCGGCCTCGACCTGCCGCCCGGCAGCCCGGCGGCGAAAGAGGTCGCCGAGGCCCACGCCCTCGCCAAGGAGGCCCTCACCGAGCTGCGTGAACTGATCCGGGGCATCCATCCGCAGATCCTCACGGAACGCGGACTGCCCGCCGCCGCACGGGACATCGCCGGACGCTGCCCGGTCCCCACGGACCTCGACCTCGACCTCCCCGGCCGCCTGCCGGCCACCGTCGAGCAGACGGCGTACTACGTCACCGCCGAAGCCCTCACCAACATCGCCCGGCACAGCGGCGCCCGCCGATGCCGCGTCACCGCCCGCTGCCACGGCGGTGTGCTCCGCCTCGACATCGAGGACGACGGCTCCGGCGCCGCCGACCCCGCCCGCGGTACGGGCCTGGTCGGCCTCGCCGACCGCGTCGCCGCGGCGGACGGCAGAATGCTCCTGTCCAGCCCGCCCGGCGGGCCCACACTCCTCAGGGCGGAGATCCCGTGCGGCAGTCCCTCCGCATAGTCATCGCGGAGGACGCCGTCCTCCTGCGCGAAGGTCTCGTCCACCTGCTGGAGCGCTTCGGCCACCGGGTCCTCGCCTCCGTGGGCGACGGCCCCGCGCTGCTCGCCGCCGCCCGGGAACACCGGCCGGACCTGGTGATCACCGACGTCCGGATGCCACCCGGCCAGACGGACGAGGGACTGCGCACGGCCCGGCTGCTCCAGGCCGAGCAGCCCGGACTCGCGGTTCTCGTCCTCAGCCAGTACGTGGAGCAGACCTTCGCCGACGAGCTCCTGGACGACCGCCGCGACAGCGTCGGCACGGGCTATCTCCTCAAGGAACGCATCGGCGACGTCGAGGAGTTCGCCGACGCCGTCACCCGCGTGGCCGCCGGGGCGACGGTCGTCGACCCCGAGGTCGTACGCCAGCTCCTCGCCCGCCGCCGCGACCCGGTCGACCGGCTCACGCCCCGCGAACGCGAGGTCCTCTCCCTCATGGCCGAGGGCCGCTCCAACGCGGCGATCGCCCGCCGCCTGGTCGTCACGGACGCCGCCGTCGCGAAGCACATCGCGAGCATCCTCCACAAGCTCGACCTGTCCCCGTCGGCCCCCGACGACCACCGCCGCGTGCTGGCTGTACTGGCCTATCTCCGGGCCTGACCCGTATGGCGCCAACGGGTGAATGGAGGCGTTCCGCGGAGCAGCCCGACGCGGCCCCGGGAAGGCATGCCCCATGCCGAAGTTCCTCATCCAGGCCACATACACCCCCGAAGGCACCAAGGGGCTGCTCAAGGAGGGTGCCAGCGGGCGGCGGGCCGCCGTCGAGCAGGTCGTCACCGGGCTCGGCGGGGACGTCGAGGCCATGTACTACGCCTTCGGGGCGGACGACCTCGTGATGATCGTCGACTTCCCCGACACCGTCTCCATGGCCGCCGTGAGTCTCACCGTCAAGGCCAGCGGTGCCATCCAGACCCGGGCGACCCCGCTGCTCACCCTCGACGAGATCGACGAGGCGACCCGCCGGCAGGTCGCGTTCCGCGCACCTGGAGCGTGAAGCGGGCGTCGGGGCGCATACCTTGTGACGCATGGGGGGCATACGCAGGGACCCGCGAGGGTGGTGGGAGTACGCGCGGACGCTTGCGGCCGCCAATCCGCTCGTCGTCGACATCGGCGTCGCGCTGCTCGTGCAGGGCGCGATGACCATGCCGTTCGTCGTGCCGCGCGCCGCCGGGCTGCCGCCCGCGACCTGGGGCGCGTACGGGCTGAGCACGCTCACCGTGCTGCCCCTGGTCTGGCGGCGGCGCGCCCCCCTCGCCGTGCTGTTCGCGGTGCTGGCCGCGGGCGCGCTGTACGGGCTGGCCGTGGACGGGCCCGGGCAGCCGCTGCCGTACGCCGGGCTCGTGGTCGTGTACACGATTGCCGTGCTGTCGCCCGCGCGCAAGCGGCTCGTGACCGCGGGTGTGCTGCTGGTCGCCGTGCCGGTGGGGGTGTGGCTCAACACGCGGTCCGCACGTGAACTGGCCTTCACCCTCATCGTGTTCACGGCCGCCTACGTCCTCGGACGGCACACCGACGCCCGTCAGCGGGCGCACCGCGTCGAGGCCGAGCGGGCCGCCGCACGCGAACGGGCCCGGATCGCACGGGAGATGCACGACATCCTCTCCCACGCCGTGAGCCTGATGATCGTGCAGGCGGAGGCCGGACCGGTGGCGGTGCGTGCCGCGCCCGAGCGCGCGGAGGCCGCCTTCGACGCCATCTCCGCGACCGGACGGGACGCCATGACACAGCTGCGCCGGATGCTGGGCCTGCTGCGGGAGGGGGACGACGACGGCGCCGCCCCGCGTGAGCCGCAGCCGGGCCTCGCGGAGCTGCCCGCACTCCTCGACCGGGTGCGGGCCGGTGGCCTCGATGTCACGTACGGGACGACGGGAGACGTCCGGCCCGTGCCGGAGGCGGTCGCCGCGACCGTCTTCCGGATCGTCCAGGAGTCCCTGACCAATACCGTCCGGCATGCCGGAGCGCGTACCGTCGCGGTACAACTCACTTACAGGAGCGGTGACTTGGACGTCAAAGTGACCGATGACGGGCGAGGGCCCCAGGGGTCCCGCATCGGCGGCGGGCACGGACTCGTCGGCATCCGCGAGCGGGCCGCGGCGCACGGTGGTACCGCCGTGCTGGGGATGGGCCCGGACGGCCGGGGGTTCGAAGTGCGCGTGACGCTCCCCGTACCCGCCGCCGCGGAGCCGGCACGGTGACGATCCGGGTCGTGGTGGCCGATGACCAGGAGCTGGTGCGCGGCGGATTCGCGATGATCCTGGACGCGCAGCCGGACATCGAGGTCGTCGCGGAGGCGGGCGACGGGGCCGAGGCGGTCGAGGCGGTGCGGCGGCACGCGCCCGACGTGGCGCTGCTCGACATCAGGATGCCGCGCGTGGACGGCATCGAGGCCTGCCGCTCGATCACCGCCCTGGGCGACTGCCGGACCGTGATGCTCACGACCTTCGACTCCGACGAGTACGTGTACGAGGCGCTGCACGCGGGCGCGAGCGGCTTCCTGCTCAAGGACGTGCGGCGGGACGATCTCGTGCACGCCGTACGGGTCGTCGCCCGGGGCGACTCGCTGCTCGCGCCGTCCGTGGCCCGGCGCCTGGTCGAGCAGTACACCCGGCCCGCCGCCGCCCGGCCCCGCCGCCCCGATCCCCGCCTGGACGTGCTGACCGGGCGGGAGCGCGAGACGCTGCTGCTGCTCGCGCGAGGTCTGTCCAACGCCGAGATCGCCGCCGAACTGGTGGTCAGCGACCACACGGTGAAGACGCATGTCGGCAACGTGCTGGCGAAACTGGGGCTGCGGGACCGGATCCAGGCCGTGATCTGCGCGTACGAGACAGGGCTGGTCGCGGCCGGTGATCCCCCGCCCGGGGGATCCGGCCGGGCCGGTTCCTCCCCCGCGTCGGCGAGGAACTGACCCGCCGGAACCGCCCGCGGGGGCGATCCGCTCATCGCCGCCTCTCCGGAGGATGGAGCCGTCCAGAACACCGGTTCCGATCCCCGGAGTTGACCATGATCCGTGCCCGTCTGCTGACCGTCGCCGTGCTCGTCGTGGGAGTCGTGGCGGGGCCGTCGGTCCTCCCGGCCGCCGCCTCCGCCACGGCGGCCCCCGCACCGGCCGCCGTGGTGTCCGCGCAGTCCCCGATCCCCGCCCTGGAAGCCGCCATCGCGGGCCTCCCGACCGCCGACGGGACCGCCGCCCTCGTGCGCGTCGGTGGCAAGGAGGGCAGCTGGCGGGGCAGTTCGGGCGTGCACGACCTGCGGAGCAACCGGCCCGCCGACCCCGCCGCCCGCTTCCGCGCGGGTTCCGTGACCAAGGTCTTCACCGCCGCCGTCGCCCTGCAACTGGCCGAAGAGGGACGGCTGGACCTCGACCGCACCGCCCGCTCCTACCTCCCGGACCTGATCCCGGCGGCGTACGAGGACGTCACCGTCCGGCAGCTCCTCAACCACACGCACGGCATCCCGGCCCCGGACTTCCCCGGCACCACCGTCGAGGAGTGGTACGAGAACCGCCTCCAGGTGCACGACCCCCGCGCCATGGTCCGCTCGGCGACGTCGAAGAAGCCCGAGTTCGCGCCGGGCGAGCGACAGCACTACCTCAACATCGGGTACACGGTCGCCGGGCTGATCGTCGAGCGCGTCACCGGCGACTCGTACGAGGACCAGGTCGCCGAACGGGTGCTCAAGCCTCTGAAGCTGGACGGCACCTCCTACCCGGGGGCGAACCCGCGCATCGTCGGCCCGCACAACCGCGGATACCAGCGGATGCGGCTCGCCGACGGGACGACCGGGCTGCGTGACGTGTCCGTGTGGGGGGTGACGGACGGCTGGGCGGCCGGGGACGTCATCTCGACCACGGCGGACCTGGAACGGTTCACCAAGGCCCTGTTCCAGGGGCGGGTCGTGCGCGGACCGCTGCTGGAGGAGATGTTCACCCTGCCGGAGGTGACCGACTTCAAGACGGGGAAGCCGGCCGCCTACTCCGTCGGGCTCTCCATGACGGAGCTGGGCGGGCGCGAGGTGTGGGGCAAGACGGGCGGGCGCTGGGGCTACAACGCGGCCATCGCCTCCACCCGCAACGGCTCCCGCACCCTCGTCTACAGCGTCAACTCCACCGACGCCAAGGGCCAGGGCATGAACAAGGTCGCCGAGAACATCATGGTGGCGGCCTACGGCAGACCGTAGCCGTCACCCCTCACCCCGCCGGCGGAGTCGCCCGTACCAGCCCCGTCTGGTAGGCGATGACGACCAGTTGCGCCCGGTCGCGGGCGTCCAGCTTGGTCATGGCCCGGTGGATGTGGGTGCGCACGGTCAGCGGGCTGAGGGTCAGGTCCTCGGCGATCTCGGTGTTGGACCGGCCCTCCGCGGCCAGGGCCATCACCTCGCGTTCGCGGACCGTGAGGTCGGCGAGGCGTTCCGGCGGTGCCAGATGGGTGCCGGGGGCGGGGGCCAGCAGGAAGCGGGTGATGAGGGAGCGGGTCGCGGACGGGGAGAGGAGGGACTCGCCGGAGGCCACCGTGCGCAGACCGGTCAGCAGCGTGTCCGCGGTGACGTCCTTGCCGAGGAAGCCGCTGGCACCGGCGCGCAGGGCCTCGGCGACGTAGTCCTCGGTCTCGAAGGTGGTCAGGATGAGGACGCGGGTGGCGGACAGTTCCGGGTCGGCGCAGATCGCCGCGGTGGCGGTGAGGCCGTCGGTGCCGGGCATGCGGATGTCCATGAGGACGATGTCGGGGCGGTGGGCGCGGGTCAGCTCCACCGCCTCCGCGCCGTCGGAGGCCTCGGCGACCACCTCCATGTCCGCGCAGGAGTCGATGAGGATCCGGAACGTGGCCCGCAGCAGGGCCTGGTCGTCGGCTAGCAGAACCCTGATGCCCATGGCCTGGTTCCTTCCTCGGGGTCGGTGGACGGTTGCAGCGGCAGCGCGGTGGTGACCTCGAAGCCGCCCTGGGGGCGGGGGCCCGCGCACAGCTCGCCGCCGATGGAGTGGGCGCGTTCGCGCATGCCCATGACGCCGAAGCCGCGCCCCTGGGCGGGCTCCGGTCTGCCGGGGCCCTCGTTGAGGACCGTGATCAGCAGACGGGAGTGGGTGTATTCGAGGCGGACGTGGGCGGCCTCGGCGGCGGCGTGCTTGGTGACGTTGGTGAGGGCCTCCTGCACGATCCGGAAGGCCGTCAGATCCACGCCCGGTGAGAGCGGCCGCGGCTCCCCCTCCGTGACGACCGTGACCTCCAGGCCCGCCGACTCGCACGCCGCGACCAGCTCGGGCAGCCGGGCCAGGCCCGGGGACGGTTCCAGGCCCGGGGAGCCGGGGACGTCGTCGTTGTCGCGCAGCAGGCCGAGCGTGGCCTTCAGCTCGCGCAGCGCGGAGGACGTGGTGCCGGTCAGGTCGGTGAGGATCTTCTGGGTCTGCTCGGGGTTGGTGAGCGCGAGGTGTGCGGCAGTACCGGCCTGGGCGTTGGCCAGGGCCATGTGGTGGGCGACGACGTCGTGGAGTTCCCGGGCGATGCGCATCCGTTCCTCGGTGACGCGCAGGCGTGCCTCCTCCTCCCGGGTGCGCTCGGCGTGTTCGGCCCGGGCCTGCACGGCCTGGAGATAGGCGCGCCGCAGCCTCGTCATGTTGCCGGCGGCGAGGGGCAGCAGCAGCCAGAAGAACGGGCCGATCGTTCTCAGCAGCAGCGAGAGGTGGTCCATGGAGTCGGAGAACACGGCCGCGACGACCACCGCCAGCGTGGTGGTGACGCCGTAGACGCGGGTGGTCCTACGGTCGGTGAGGGTGGCGAGCCAGTACAGCGCCGCCATGATCGGCGCCAGCAGCAGGGGCGTGAGGAGATAGCCCATCGCGACCGCCGCCACCGTGCAGCTCCCGGCGACGACGAGGACGGTGCGCGGGTGCGTGCGGTGCTTGAGCAGGGCGAGACAGGCCACGCCCATGAGGGCGACGGCGGTCTTGTCCTGGTCCGGCGGGTCGGCGCTGGGCATGGTGAGCGAGCCGCCGAGGGTCGCGCAGCCCATCAGCGCCATGACCAGCGCGAGGTCGACGAGGAACGTGTGGCGTGCCGAGAACTCCTCGAGGCGATCCTGGTAGCGCCGCTCCAGACTGATGTTCATCGGTCTCTCCGGTCGGTGGGCTGTGCACCATCGTGGTCGACTCCGGGCGGGAACGTCCGAGAGGCCGCCCGTGTCCTTCGCCACGGGCGGCCCTGGTGAGGGGGGTGTCAGGTGCGGGCCGGTTCCAGATCGGGCGCGGGGCCGGCAGCCGCTTCCGTCTCGGTCCGACGGCTGAGCGCCTCGCCCTCCACGTCCACCCGGGGCAGCACCCGGTCCAGCCACTTCGGCAGCCACCAGGCCTTGTCGCCGAGCAGGGCGAGCACGGCGGGCACGATCGCCATCCGTACGACGAAGGCGTCGAAGAGGACGGCGGAGGCGAGCCCGAACCCGATCATCTTGATCATGGAGTCGCTCTCGCCGATGAACCCGGCGAAGACGGCGATCATGATCAGGGCCGCGGCCACGACCACCCGCGCGCTGTGCCGGAAGCCGGACGTGACCGCCTGCGCGGGCGACTCGCCGTGGACGTAGGCCTCCCGCATCCGGGAGACGAGGAACACCTCGTAGTCCATCGCGAGGCCGAAGACGATGCCCACCAGGAAGATCGGCATCAGGCTCATGATCGGGCCGGTCTGCTCCACGCCGAGCAGCTCCGCGCCGTGGCCCTGCTGGAAGACCACGACGACCGCGCCGAGCGAGGCCAGCACCGACAGCAGGAAGCCGAGGGCCGCCTTGAGCGGGACGAGCAGCGACCGGAAGACCACCAGCAGCAGCACGATCGCCAGACCGACCACGACGATCAGATACGGGACGAGCGCGGACTGCACCTTCTCGGCGATGTCGATGTTCATCGCGGTGCTGCCGGTCACCTCGTAGCTCGCGCCGGTGCCGGACTCGATGCCGGGCCGCTCGTCCCGGATGGTCGTCACCAGGTTCTTGGTCTTCTCGTCGGTCGGCGCGGTGGACGGCACGACGGAGAAGACGGCGGTGTCGCCGGCGTCGTTGAAACGCGCCGGGGACACGGACACGACGCCCTTCGTGGCGCCGATCTCCTTGGCGATCGAGTCAGCGGCCCCCTTGGGGTCGGCGGCGCCCTTGCCGTCCACGACGATCGTCAGCGGCCCGTTGAAGCCAGGACCGAAGCCCTCGGCGAGCGCGTCGTAGGCCCGGCGCTCGGTGGTGGAGGTGGGCTTGGCCTCGTCGCCGGGCATGCCCAGCTGGAGGTCGGCCGCGGGCAGCGCGAGGGCGCCGAGGCCGACGACCCCGAGGAGCAGGACGGGTATGGGGCGGCGCAGGACGAACCTGGCCCAGCGCGCTCCGCCGTTGGTCTCGGTGCTCTCCTCGATCCGGCCGCTCTTGCGGGCCTTGCGCGGGAGCACCGCGTTCGGCCAGAAGCCGAGGAACGCCGGGACGAGGGTCAGCGCGATCAGCACGGCGACGACGACCGCGCCCGCCGCTGCCAGGCCCATCTTGGTGAGCATCGGGATACCGACCACGGCGAGCCCGGCCAGCGCGATGACGACGGTGAGCCCGGCGAAGACCACCGCGGACCCGGCCGTGCCGACGGCCATGCCGACCGCCTCCTGCGGCGTACCGCCCTTGGCGCGCTCCTCCCGGTAGCGGGAGACCACGAACAGGGCGTAGTCGATGCCCACGGCGAGGCCCAGCATCATCGCCAGGGTGCCGGTGGTGGTGGACAGGCCGAGGGCGGAGGACAGGGCGAGGATCGTGGCCATGCTGACGCCGACGCCGATGACGGCGGTCAGCAGGGGCAGCCCGGCGGCGGCCAGCGAGCCGAAGGTGACGAGCAGCACCACGGCGGCGATCGCGACGCCGATCACCTCCGCCATGCCGCCCGGCCCGCCCTCGGCGGCCAGCGCGGTGCCGCCCGCCTCGACCGTCAGCCCGGCGTCCCGGGCTCCCTCGATGGTGTGCTCCAGCTGGGTCCGGCTGGCGTCGGTGAGGTCGGTGGACTTGACCTTGTAGGTGACGGTCGCGAAGGCGGTCGAGCCGTCCCTGCTGATCGTCTTCGCCTGGAACGGGTCGACGGCGCTCGCGACCTGCGTGCCGTCGCCGAGGCCGGACACGGCCTTCTCGATGGCCTCCTTGTGCTCGGCGGCGGTCACCTTCTCGCCGCCCGGCGCGATGAAGACGACCCTGGCGGTCGCCCCGTCGGCGGTGGCGCCCGGGAAGCGCTGTTCCATGAGGTCGAAGGCCTTCTGGGACTCGATGCCGGGCATCGAGAACTCCTCGTCGACGGCGCCCGGCGCCTTGAGGGCGCCGAGCCCCACGGCGGCCAGGACGGCCGCCCAGACCAGGGCGACGTACCAGCGTCGCCGGAAGGCCAGACGGCCCACTCGATACAGGAAAGTTGCCACGGCAGCAGGTCTCCACATCCGGTGTCGATCGTCCGCCAAGCGTGTCCGTGACATGGCCCCCGCGTCGTCGTGCGGCTGCCGACAATCCGGACTACTGAGAACGCAGTACGACCGGGCCGACGGGTCCGCCTCGGGTACGAGATTCCCGGGCCTCGCGAGTCGACCTGTGCTACCTTGGCTGGCGTTGCAGTTTTGGTTCCCAGAGACTTCGAGTGCTCTATCGACCTTCGTCGACGAGCACTCTTTTTAGTTTCCGAGGTTCTCGGATCTCTCCGAGGGTGATCATTTCGGCGACCCCGAATCCGTAAAGTGCGGATCTCGGGTACTGCCCCTCACTAGGGAGATTCTTATGGCTACCGGCACCGTGAAGTGGTTCAACTCGGAAAAGGGCTTCGGCTTCATCGAGCAGGAGGGTGGCGGCCCGGACGTCTTCGCCCACTACTCGAACATCGCCACCTCGGGCTTCCGTGAGCTCCAGGAAGGCCAGAAGGTCACCTTCGACGTCACGCAGGGCCAGAAGGGCCCGCAGGCCGAGAACATCGTTCCCGCCTGACGCTGACGCGTCCGACGTGATCGGGGCCCGCACCCTTGTGGTGCGGGCCCCGGCATGTCTCATCCCCCAACCGGCTCTTTCTTGCGAATCCTGGTGCGGCCCCCGGAGGCCGCCTGCCCCGGGAATTCCCCGATACGTGCCGCATCGAGGAAGGATCCCCCTTGGATCGCACCGCTCGCAAGAACAACGGACCGGCCCACTCGCGTAAGGCGGGGGGCCGAAACGCGTCCTCCCGTACGGGAGGCGCGGGACGCGGCACCCCCCGGCGTCGTACCGCCCCCGGCGGCGAGTTCGCGCCGCCCGCCACCATCACCCCGGCCCTGCCCGCCGTCGAGGCGTTCGCCGACCTCGACCTGCCCGATCGGCTGCTGACCGCGCTGAAGGGCGAGGGCGTGGTGGAGCCGTTCCCGATCCAGGCGGCGACGCTGCCGAACTCGCTGGCCGGGCGTGACGTCCTGGGCCGCGGGCGCACGGGATCGGGCAAGACCCTCGCCTTCGGTCTCGCCGTGCTGGCCCGGATCGACGGGCAGCGGGCCGAGCCCAAGCAGCCGGTGGCGCTCGTCCTCACGCCCACCAGGGAACTGGCCCAGCAGGTCACCGACGCGCTCACGCCCTACGCCCGCGCGCTGCGCCTGCGGCTCGCGACGGTGGTCGGCGGGATGTCGATCGGCCGCCAGGCGAGCGCGCTGCGCGCCGGTGCCGAGGTCGTCGTCGCGACGCCCGGCCGGCTCAAGGACCTCATAGACCGCGGCGACTGCCGGCTGGACCGGGTCTCGGTCACCGTCCTGGACGAGGCCGACCAGATGACCGACATGGGCTTCATGCCGCAGGTCACGGCCCTGCTCGACCAGGTGCGCCCCGACGGGCAGCGGCTGCTGTTCTCGGCCACCCTGGACCGCAACGTCGACCGTCTGGTGCGTACGTACCTCCACGACCCGGTGGTCCACTCGGTCGACCCGTCCGCGGGCGCCGTCACCACGATGGAGCATCACCTGCTGCACGTGGAGGACGACGACAAGCACGCCACCACGACGGAGATCGCCGCCCGCGACGGACGCGTGATCATGTTCCTGGACACCAAGCACGCCGCCGACCGGCTGGCCAAGAAGCTGCTCGCCGTCGGGGTGCGCGCCTCGGCCCTGCACGGCGGGAAGTCCCAGTCCCAGCGCACCCGGACCCTGGCCCGGTTCAAGGACGGCGAGGTCACGGTCCTGGTGGCCACCAACGTCGCCGCCCGCGGCATCCACGTCGACAACCTCGACCTCGTCGTCAACGTGGACCCGCCCGGCGACCACAAGGACTATCTGCACCGGGGCGGCCGTACCGCCCGGGCCGGCGAGTCGGGCACCGTCGTCACGCTGGTCCTGCCGCACCAGCGGCGCGAGACGGCCCGGCTGATGGCCGACGCCGGCATCACACCGCAGGTCACCCGGGTCCGCTCGGGCGAGTCCGAACTGAGCCGCATCACCGGCGCCCAGGCGCCGTCGGGCGTGCCCGTCGTCCTCACCCCGCCGCCCGCCGAGAACCGCCCCGCCCGCACCGGCGCCTCCTCGCGCGCCCGGCGCAACAGGCCCTCCCGGGGCCGCCGCCGCTGACCCACCGCACGGGGTGGCACATGCCGCCCCGTGTCGCCCCGCGCCGGACACAGCCGCGCCGGGCCGACCAACCGGCGCGCCAGGCACCCCCGGGCATGCCCGTCGGCGGGGCGGACGCCGCGTGACAGGCCCTACGTGTCGCTCCTGGCCGGCGACAGCCGTACCACCGTGCCCTCCCCGTTCGCGGACAGCAGCAGGGAGCCGTCGGGGGCCGCGGTGAGGCCCGCGAAGCGGGGGGCCAGGCCCGGGACCCGGTGGGTGAAGAGGGCGGGGGCCGGGCGGGGGGCGGTGCCCGGAGGGACGCCGACCGCCAGGGACTCAGCCTCGATGCGGGTGGCGCCCGTGGTCGGGGAGACCGACCACAGCCGTCGGTGTTCGGTGTCCACGGTGAAGAGTGCGCCGTCGTGGAAGGCGAGGCCCTGAGGGGCGCCCAGGCCCTCCGCGACCGGCACCGCCCCGCCGTCGTCGAGGCGCAGGACCGCCCCGCGCCGGTCGTCGCTGACGTAGCAGCGCTGCTCGGAGTCGAAGGCCACGTCCACGGGGTGGTCGAGGCCCTCGGCGAGGACGGTCACCGTGTCGGTCCCGTCGATGGCGACGACCCGGCCCGCGCCCGTCTCGGCGACGACCAGGGCGCCGTCGGCCCGGGTCGCGATGCCCAGGGGCTGGTTCAGGCCGTTCGCCCTGAGCCGGGTCGTCCCGGTGGCGGGGTCGTACGTCTGGACGGTGCCGAACTGCGAGGTGGTGTGCAGGAGTTCGCCGTCGGCGGTGACGCCGTGGAAGAAGGGCTGGAGGATCTCCGTCTCGACGTCGCCCGAGCCGCCCTCGTCGGGGTGGTCCGGGCGGGCCAGCCGGTAGTGGTCGGCCGCGTACACCGTGCCGCCGAGGTCGATCGTCACGCCGTAGGGGCCGTCCAGGCCCCGGGGCACGACCGGGCGGGTGCTGCCGTCGGGACGCATCTCCGTGATGCCGCCGCTGGCGAAGCTGGAGACGAACATGCGGTTCTCCGCGTCGAACGCGGCGTTGTCCAGGCCCGTGACCCCGCTGGTGACCAGCGTGCGCGTGCCCGTGCCGTGCAGGTCGACGCGGGTGACGATGCCCTCGGGGCCGCGTGACAGGACGTGGAGGACGCCGCCCAGGTCGAAGCGGACCGCGACCGGGTCGTGCACGTCCTCGGCGACCACCTCGGGCACCCCGCCGTCGGGCGGGACGCGCCAGACCTGCCCGCTGATCATGTGCGGGTAGTAGAGGCAGCCGTCCGGACCCTGCTGCATCGCGTTGCCGAAGGCCAGCCCGTCCGTGAGGACGACCGGGTCGCCGCCGTCGGGGAAGAGCTCCAGCAGCCGGCCGTCCGTCTGCATCTCGTTGACGAAGAGCCGGTCGCCGACGCAGGTGATGCCGTTGGGGACCTTCACCTCCTCGGAGACCAGGCCGTACTCGCCTCCGGGACCGCGGCGCCACACCCGGCCGGGGACCAGGTCGGCGATGTACATCGAGCCGTCCGCCCCGAAGGCCAGGTCGTCGGGCGACTCGACGGGGCTGTCCATCGGGACGACGACCTCGACGTCCCCGGTGGCCGGGTCCACGGCGCTGATCTTCCCGGCGAGGAACTGGGCGACGTACAGCCGCCCGTCCGGGCCGAACGCCACGCCGTTGGAACCCCACAGGGGGTTGGGGGAGTTCAGGCGCCGGGCCTGCCAGTGGGTGCTGCGCACCTCACCGCCGGTGTACCTGCTCGTCACGATCCCAGCACCTCGTCCATGCCGCCCTGAGCGCGCCAGCGTCTGATCAGCTCGTAGAACGCGACCGGCCCGTCGCCGTAGGACTCGCTGCGGGGCCTGGGCATGCCCTCGGCGTTGTAGTAGCCGGGCGTGCACTCGGACTGGAACGTGTACAGGTCCGCCGACTTCTGACGGATCGTGTCGCCCCAGGCGGCCTCCGCCTCGGCCGTCGGCTCCACGCACGGGACCTGGCGCCTGACCGCCTCCGCGATCACCTCGGCGACATGGGTGGCCTGTTCGTCCAGGACGTGCACGTAGTTCACGGAGCTGGCGCTCTGCACGGAGCCGAGCATGAACAGGTTGGGGAAACCCCGGCTGTAGAAGCCGTGCAGGGTCCTCGGACCGGTCTTGCGCCAGGCGTCCAGCAGGGCGGTGCCGTCCCTGCCGTACGCGGGGAGCCGCCCGGACAGCAGCCCGGAGACGCCGACCTCGAAGCCGGTGCCGAAGACGACGCAGTCCACCTCGTACTCCACCCCGCCCACCACGACGGCGTGCTCGGTGACGCGCTCGACGCCGCCGTGGTCGGCCGTGTCGACGAGGGTGACGTTCGGCCGGTTGAAGGTCTCCAGGTACAGGTCGCTGAAGGTGGGCCGCTTGCACATGTAGCGGTACCAGGGCTTGAGCTTCTCGGCCGTCTCCGGGTCCTCGACGATTCTCTCCACCCGGGCCCGCAGCTCGTTCATCTTCTGGAAGTCGGCGATCTCCTCCAGGCGTTCTCGCTCCTCGGGCGTGAGGGCGTCGTAGCTGTTGGTCGGGATGAGCTTCTGCTGGAGGCGGGCGCTGCTCGTCCAGCCGTCGGCGACCAGGTCCTCCTCGGCGCGGCCGCCCGTGACGACGGTGAGGAAGTTGTCCCTGCGCTCCCGGGCCCAGCCGGGCTTCAGGGAGTTCGCCCACTCGGGGTCCGTGGGGCGCTGTCCGCGCACGTCCACGGAGGACGGGGTGCGCTGGAACACGTACAGGTGCCGGGCGTCCCGGCCGAGGTGCGGGACGACCTGGATGGCCGTGGCACCGGTGCCGATGAGGGCCACGCGCTTGTCGGCGAGCCCCGTCAGGCCTCCGTTCGCGTCGCCGCCGGTGTAGTCGTAGTCCCAGCGGCTGGTGTGGAACATGTGCCCCTTGAAGGTCTCGATGCCTTCGATCCCGGGCAGTTTGGGCTGGCTGAGCAGGCCGGTCGCCACGACCACGTGCCGGGCGGTCATCCGGTCGCCGCGGTCGGTGCCGACGACCCACACGGACTCGGCGTCGTCCCAGCGCAGTTCGCTCACCTGCGTCCGGAGGCAGGCGTCGCGGTAGAGGTCGAAGTGCCGTGCGATCGCCTCGGCGTGCTCCCGGATCTCCTCGCCCGGCGCGTACTTCCACTTCGGGACGTAGCCGAGTTCCTCCAGCAGGGGCAGGTAGACGTACGACTCGATGTCGCAGTGAATGCCCGGGTAGCGGTTCCAGTACCAGGTGCCGCCGAAGTCGGCGCCCTTCTCGATGATCTGGATGTCCCGCAGGCCCGCCTGACGCAGCCGGGCGGCGGCGAGCAGACCGCCGAACCCGCCGCCCACGACCACGACCTCGACGTGGTCGCGCAGGGGCTCCCGGGTGAAGCCGGGCTCGGCGTGCGGGTCCTCGTCGAAGTGGCCGAACTCGCCCGCGGTACGGCGGTACTGGCGGTTGCCGTCGGGGCGGATCCGCCGGTCGCGCTCGGCGCGGTAGCGCTCGCGCAGGGCCTCCGGGTCGAAGTCCAGGTCTGGCACGGGGGTGTGGGGGGTGGACATGGGGTCCTCTTCCTCTCGCGGGTGTGCCGTGGGTGAGGGATCGGGTGGGATCAGACGGCTGCCCAGGCGTTGTCCACCGGGAGGATGACGCCGTTGACGCCGCTCGCCGCGTCGGAGGCGAGATAGACGATGGCGGCGGCCTGCTCCTCCGGTGCGCAGACGCGGCCCATGTTGACGAAGTGACGCCCGACGACGGACGGTCCGTGGGCCTCCCGGTCGATGTGGACGTCGGCCGTGATGTCGGTGGCCGTGCCGCCCGGGGCTATGGCGTTGGCGCGGATGCCCTGGTCGCGGTACATCACCGCGAGGGAGCGGGTGAGGCCGAGGACCCCGTGCTTGGAGGCGGTGTACGCCGTCCCGGCCGCGCTGCCCCGCAGCGACGCCTCCGAGGCGGTGTTGACGATGGCGCCGCCGCCCGCGGCGATCATGTGCGGCAGGGCGGCCCGGGTCAGCAGGAACGGGGCGGTGAGGTTGATCCGCAGCACCCGCTCCCACTCGGCGTCGGTGACGTCCGCCGCGGCCGACATGCTGTCCATGACGCCCGCGTTGTTGACCAGGACGTCGATGCCGCCGAAGGTGCCGGTCGCGGCGGCCACGACCGCGTCGGCCACCGCGGCGTCGCTCAGATCGCCCGTGACGGCGACGGCCGTTCCGCCCGCGGACTCGATGGCTTCGACGACGCTCTTGGCGCCCTCCGCGTTCAGGTCGGCGACCACGACCCTCGCTCCCTCCGCGGCGAACCGCAACGCGGTGGCCCGGCCGATGCCGGAGGCGGCTCCGGTGACGATGACGCTCTTGCCCGACAGACCTGTGGCTCCCATGGCGCTCCTCTGCTCGTCGCGTCGCGCGGCGCGATGTGGTGTGGCGTCAGGCACGGTACTGGTTTTTGTCTCAGTGCGACATAAAGACGCGATGCGACAGCAGGGCCTTTCACGCCACTCAGACGTGACGCGACGTAAATTAGAGTGGGTACGGCGAGTCGAGGAGGTCCCATGGCCGGACGAGCAGGTGCTGCCACGGGGCGGCCACCGCTGACGGAGCGACGGCGCGCCGAGACGCGCATGGAGATCGCCGAGGAGGCGGTCCGGCTCTTCGTCGCCCGGGGCGTGGCGGCGGTGACCGCGGAGGACATCGCCTCCGCGTCGGGGGTGTCGACGCGCACGCTGTGGCGGTACTTCCGCTCCAAGGAGGAATGCGTCCGGCCCCTGCTCACCACGGGCCTCGAGGTACTGACCGAGCACCTGCGGGACTGGCGCGGCGAGGGCTCCCTCGCCGAGGCGATCCTGAGCCTGAAGCCCGCCGACGGCATGGGGCCGCGGGCCCGGACACTGCGCGATCTCGTCCGGCTGTGCCGTGACGAGCCGGGGCTGCGGGCCGTCTGGCTGGAGGCGCACTACGACGCGGAGGCCGCGTTCGCCGCGCTGATCGCCGACCGCACGGACCGGCCCGCCGGCGACCTCGCGGTCCGGATGGAGGCGGGCATGCTGAACACCGCCCTGCGCGTCGGCGTGGAGGACTGGGCCCTGCGCTCCGGCCCGGTCGCGGCCCTGTCCCTGGCGAGGACCATCACCGGCGTGCTGCGCATGGCCGCCCACGTCATCGAGACGGAGCCCCCGCTGCCGGCCGGAACCGCGCACGGCGCCGGGGCTGAAGCGCCCTGAGTGGGCGCGGTACCGGTGGGCCAGGTCTCCCTCATCTTCCGTTTCGGGCGGGGCGTTCCGGAAACGGGGCGGGCATGTATCACCGGATCGTGGCAGCGAAGTTGCGCAAGGCGTTTTCCGACATCAACTCCGGAAACTGGCAGTCCATGGTGGACACGCTCGCACCGGAATTCACCTACGTCTTCCACGGAGAGCACGCGCTCTCCGGCGAGCGGCATACCGTCGAAGCCATGAGCCTGTGGTGGCAGCGGGTCTTCCGCCTCGTACCCGACGCGGAGTTCGAGCCACTGGACATCATCATTTCCGGCGGCCCCTGGCTGACGAAGGTCGCCACCCGCGTCCGGATCGCCGGCCCCCTGCCGGACGGCTCCCGCTACGACAACGTGATGACGCAGTTCATGTCTCTCAAGTGGGGGCGTATCACCGAGATCCACACCTTGGAGGACACCGTCGTCCTGCAGCGGGCCCTGGACCGCATCGCCGCCTCCGGCAACGCCGAGGCCCATGCCGAGCCCATCACGGACGCGTCCGCGCGGGCGGCCCGTACGGTGTGACGACGGCCCCGGCCGCCGTGATCAGCCGAAGGCGCCCAGCTGCTTCACGAGGACCCGGAGCCCCCCCCCCCTTTTCTGCGGGACTTCAGCGCGGGAATCCACACGGGAATCCAGCGCGGGAATCCAGCCGGCCGGGACCGGGCCCTCGAAGCCGGTCGGCCTCATGGCCGGGCGGGTGACAGGTCTGGCCCGCGTCCGTACGGCACGACGCCCCCGACCCGGCCACCAGGACGGTGGCGGCGGGCGGGGGCGTCGGCGGCGAATGTGCGGGGCAGGGCAATACAGCTAGTCGGCCGTCACGTCCGTCAGCTTCCAGCGCTGGTTGGACCCGGAGTTCGGCGTCCACACGCCGACGGACGCGCCGTCGTTCGTGGACTGGCCGGAGACGTCCGGGAGTTGACCCGTCGCGGCGTTGACGAGGGTCCAGGTGCCGTCGCCGGTGGTCGACATGATCCACTCGGTGGCCTTGTCGCGACGGCCCTCGTCCGCCTCGGCCACCAGGGCGCCGTTCCGGACGGCCAGCCGCTTGTCCGCGCTCGCCTCGGTGAGGACGTACCGCTTGCGGTTGTCGCTCCCGCGGATCTGCTCCACCGTCCACTCCTGACCGCTCGGGTCGGAAGCGTTCGCGCTCCGGATGACCAGGCCCGTGCCGTTGTCGGCGATGCTGAGGTCCTTGCCGCTCTGGGCGCCGGTCAGGCGGTAGGTGTGGCCCTTGCGCAGCTCCGCCGCGTCCTTCGCGACCCCCGACACGCCCTTGACGAGGAAGGACGTCACGGACTGGGCGGGCACGGTGAGCGTGGCCTGCTTGCCGTTGACGCGGACGGCCTTCTGCTTGTCGAGTTTGCCGTCGGCGCTGGTCACCACGGGGGTGACGGTGGCGCGGGAGGAGACCCGGCCGAACTTGGACAGGTCGAGGGTGACCTCGCGGGCCTCGGCGGTGCTGTTGACGTGGACGACCGTCGCCGCGTCGCCCTTGCGGGAGACCGCCGCCGTGCTGGAGGTGTCGTCCGTCTTGATCAGCCGGTCGCCGGGCTTGATGTAGTGCGTGAAGTTGCGGGCCGTGTCGAACTTGGTGTTCGTGTAGACCGGGCAGGACTCGAGCGTGTCCGTCTTGGTGCAGCTGAACGGGAGCTGGATCTCACCCCAGTTGCCGCCCTTCGCGGACTCGCCGCCCGGCTTCATGTTGTCGTAGTCCTCGACGGGCTGCCAGAACACCCAGGCCTTGGGCTCCAGTTCGCGCAGGTCGTCGACGATGCGCTGGGCGAGGCCCAGCCCTGGCCGCATGTCCGTGAAGCTCTGGCCGTCGCCCCAGTCGCCCTCGACCTCGCTCATCCACAGCGGCTTGTCGGCGGCCTTGGCCAGGTCGCGGACGGTGGTGCGCTGCCCGGTGCCGTAGGTGTGCACGTTCATCTGGTCGACGAGGTCGCGCACCTCCTGCGGGTAGGAGTTCCAGTTCGTGGCGAACGTGCCCGGGTTCGTCTCGTCCATCGCGGATATCTCCGCGCGCGACCTGGACTTCTCCAGGACCGGGGCCAGCGCCCTGATCACCTTCTGCTGCATCTCGGGGCCGATGTGGGCGCCCTCCTGGCGGCCGCCCGTCGGCTCGCCGTCCGGGCCGAGCTTGGTGCCCCAGTAGTTCGTGTTCGGCTCGTTGAACGGGTCCAGCGTGTCGACCTTGATGCCGTGCGCCTTCTCAAGCCGCTCGGTCGCGCCCACCAGGTACTCGGCGAAGTCCTCCACGGACTCCGGCTTGAGCTGGTCCTTGCCCGCGTCGAAGTTGCCGGAGACGTAGCCGCTCTCGGTCATGAACCAGGGCGGGGAGTTGCTGAAGGTCTCCCAGTGGGTGATGTCCTTCTTGATGCGGTCGACCCACCAGCGCTGCGTCTTGTCGGCGTTCTTGTTCCAGTCGCCGGGCTCCTCCGCGTCCCACCAGTCGACGTCCTCGCGGGTCGTGCCCGCCGGCGCCTTCCACCAGCCCTCGACCGCGCCGCCGGCCCGCAGGTAGTCCTTGACATCCGGGGCGTTGCCGCCGCCGATGTTGTAGCGCGCGATGTTCAGCGCGAGGCCCTCGTCACCGAAGAGCAGCTTGTAGAGCTTCTCGCGGATCGCGGGCGGGTAGTCGCCGGTGGCGTTGGCGAACCAGACCAGGCTGGTGCCCCAGCCCTCGAACTTCTCCCCCGAGTAGGAGGGATCGGGCCGGACGGTGACCCCGGCCGCGGCGGCCTGGGACGTCGTCTCGGCGTGCGCGGCGGGCAGGGTGGTGGTGGCCAGGACGGTTCCGGTCGCCAGGGCGGTGACGCCGATGGCCCCGAGGAGCCTTCTCTTACGGGTGCGGTGTGCCATCTCGAGTACTCCAGGGCTCTGGTGCGGTGTGGCGCCTTCTCATACGGTTTCTGCTGATTGCTACTGATTTCCGCTAGGCAATGTTTACGTAAACATCCACTGGCGGGATGTCTACACTGTCCGAATCTCAGGGGTCAAGGAGTCGTTCCGGACCTAAATTTTCGCGCCGGTCGCGCCGGTCGCGCGGCGAGGAGAGCGAGGGTCAGGTGGGCACAGTGGACGGCGAGAGCGAACCCGGGAGCACCGGAGGCACGAGCCGCACGAGAAGGCGTACGGCCCGCCCCCGCCAGGGCGCGTCCATGGCCGACGTCGCCCAGCTCGCCGGCGTCTCCTCCCAGACCGTCTCCCGTGTCTCCAACGGCTTCCCGGGCGTCACCGAGGACACCCGCCGGCAGGTCCTGGACGCCATGCGCGAACTGGGCTACCGCCCCAACAGCGCGGCCCGGGCGCTGCGCCGCGGCGAGTTCCGCACCCTCGGCGTGATCACCTTCTCCCTCTCCACCATGGGCAACATCCGCACCCTGGAGGCCATCGCCACGTCGGCGGCGCAGCACGGCTACGCCGTCACCCTGCTGCCCGTGGCCGTCCCCACCCAGGACGAGGTGAACGGCGCCTTCTCCCGCCTCGGCGAACTCGCCGTGGACGCCGTCATCGTCATCATGGAGATCCATCTCCTCGACGCGGCGACAGTCTCGCTGCCACCGGGTGTGCAGGTCGTCGTGGCCGACTCCGACGCGGGCGACCGCTACACCGTCGTCGACACCGACCAGGCGGGCGGCGCGCGTGACGCCGTACGGCATCTCCTGGACCTCGGCCACGACACGGTGTGGCACCTGGCCGGCCCCGAGGGCTCCTTCGCGGCCCAGCGCCGCGCCAACGCCTGGCGCGGCACCCTCCGGGAGGCGGGCCGGGCGACTCCACCCCTGATCCGCGGCGACTGGTCGGCCGAATCCGGCTACCGGGCCGGTCTGCGACTGGCCGACGAGCCCGACTGCACGGCCGTGTTCGCGGCCAACGACCAGATGGCCCTGGGCCTGCTGCGCGCCCTCCACGAACGCGGCCGCCGGGTCCCCGACGACATCAGCGTCATCGGCTTCGACGACATCCCCGAGTCCGCGTCCTTCCTCCCGCCCCTCACCACGATCCACCAGGACTTCGCGGAGGTGGGGCGGCTGTGCGTGGAGGGGGTGCTCGGCAAACTGCGGGAGGACGGGGCGGAGTTCGGGACGACGTTGGTGCCTACGCGGTTGGTGCGGAGGGAGAGTACGGGGGTGCGGCGGCGGTAGGCCGGGCATCAGCCGGTGGGTCAACTCGGCTCGGCCGAGGACACGTTCAGCCGGTGGGCGGGGTGAACTCGGGCTGGTCGAGGACACGCAGCCAGCTGCCGTCGGACTGGCGTCGGACCACCTGTGCGCGGGCACCCGCCCCGTCCTTCGGCGGGGTCGACGTCAGGGCGATGTCCCCGCTGACCAGCGTCGGCAGGGGCGCTTCCGGCTCGAAGCGGGGGCGGTCGGCCAGCACCTTCTCCCACAGCGCGCGGATCGCGTCCCGCCCCACCGTCCGCTGACCGGGAGGATAGGCCAGCACCGCGTCCTCCTCGTAGAGCGCGGCGACCCCGGCCGCGTCACCGGCGTTGGACCGCTCGACGAACAAGCGGGTGAGGTCCTCGGGCCGCAGGGCCTTCTCGTACTCCGGCATGGCGGGTCTCCTGAACGTCGTCAAGGTCGATTCCTCCCTCCAGCGTGCTCATCCCGCGACCAGAAGTCCAACAGATGGATCTTCTGCAAACTAGAATCCACAGTCATGGAATTGAGGCAGCTCGAATACTTCGTCGCGGTCGCCGAGGAACAGAACTTCACGCGGGCCGCCGAGCGGGTGCACATCAGCCAGTCCGGCGTCAGCGCTCAGATCCGCCAGTTGGAACGTGAGCTCGGTGCCGAGCTGTTCGACCGCTCGGGGCGCGCCGCCACCCTCACCGCGGCCGGCAGGGCGGCGCTCGACCACGCCCGCGCGACCCTCGCGGCGGCCGGGGCGGTGGGCCAGGCGGTCGACGAGGTCACCGACCTGATCCGGGGCCGGCTCACGGTAGGGATGGTCATCGGCTGCAACATCACACCCTTGTTCGACGCGCTCTCCGCGTTCCACCGCGCGCATCCAGGTGTCGAGATCTCCCTGCTGGAGGACAACTCGGACCGGCTCGCCGAGGCGGTGCGCGCAGGCACCGTCGACATGGCACTGGTCGGAACCGCGACGGCCGCACCCGAGGGGCTCGAGGCGCTGACGCTCATCAGCGAGCGGATCGTCGTAGCGGTGGCGGCCGAACACCCCCTGGCGGAACAGCGGCGGGTCGTGCTGGCCGACCTGGTGGCCCACCCGGTCATCTGCATGCCCCCGGGCACCGGCCTGCGCACGCTCTTCGACCGCGCCTGTGCGGCACAGCACCTCCAACCCACCATCGCCCTCCAGGCCAGCGCCGCGGACGCCATCGCGGACCTCGCGGCCCGCGGCCTCGGCGTCGCGGTCCTCAGCGAGTCGATGGCCGCGAGCTACGGCAACCGGATCGTCGCCCGCACCATCGACGACGTGACGGCACCGGCCCTGCTGTCCCTGGTCTGGAAGGGGACGCACGGTCCCGCTGTGCGTGAGCTGCTCGGGCATTGCGGGCGGGCGTTCACCGGGCGGGCCGGTGATCGGACGGGCCTGGGTGAATGAGCCACAGGGACGTACGCACGCGCCGTCACGGCACGCTCCGCAAGCCCGCTCAAGCTCCCATCGCGAGGAACTGGCGGGCACCGCGCAAGACGGTGTGCAGCTTGCGTTGGGTGGAGCGGCTGTCGAGGCGGACGTCGAGGGCCCCGGGAAGCGCGCTGCCGGCCCGCAGGCCAGTGGGCAGTCGGCGGGGGGCGAGCCCGTCGCGCCTGGCGATCAGGGTCCCGAGTTCATGACGGCTCACGGCGTCGGCTCCTGCCAGATGGTGCACACCGTTCGCGTCGGAGGCCGAGTTCCAGCAGGGCTGCGGCCAAGAGGGCGACATGGACGGGGCAGCGAGATGCGGGCCGACTTCAGCCACGACTGCTTCGACCCGCTCGGGATCGCGCAGGTCGAGGGCATGCCACTCGACTCCGGGAACGGTGCCGGGGTGGGTCGCGAAGGTAGCGGCCGTCGCGTGTCCGGCCGCTGCCACTTGGCGCACCGGCTCAGTACCCAGGAACCCGCTACCGCCGATGATCAGAACCGTCATGACGCGACACGGTAGGGGATCCGCGCCCCGCTCCAACGCCGTTGAGAATGAGCGAACCTGATCAAGGCTCGGGGCGGCGTCACAGGAGATCATTGCAGAGCGTCGATGGCCCCCACGATCAGCGCTCGGGCATCCGCTCCGTACACGGCGTCGCCGCGGAGCTGCTCGAAAGCCCGGAGGTACAGGGCGATCTCGGAGGGCTGAGTGATCTTCACTCTGGCCGATACGAGTTCGACGGACACCAGCCGATCGTCGTAGACGTGGAAGGTCTCACGCGGCCACTGGGCCCGGCCGGGTGTGGACATGGGGATGACGCCGAGGGACACCTGGGGCAGTGCTCCGGCGGTGAGCAGGTAGCCCAGTTGGGCAGCCATCTCGTCGGCGCCACAGATCTGGTGGCGCAGGGCATCCTCCTCGACCACGAACACGAAACGGTGCCCTGGCTCGTGGAGGACGCGTGATCGCTCGACGCGGGCGCGGGCGGCTTCGGCACTGTCGTCGACGGGGACATCACGGAAGCGGGCGCTGATTCCGAGGATTCCGGCGGCGTATCCCTCGGTCTGGAGCAGGCCGGGCACCAGCGTCGAGGAGTAGACCCTGAAGAGCTCTGTGTCCTCGAAGAGTCGAGGCTCACTGGTCTGCAAAGCCTTCAGACCGGCCCGCACTTGGGTGCGCCACTCCGTGTACATGGACTCGGCGTGGAGGGACTGGCTGATCAGGGCCTCGGTCTGGTCGATGGCGTCGCACGCCCCGCACCACTTGCGGATGTCCGTGGCGGTGGGCGCCGTACGCGCGTTCTCGATCCGGGAGGTCTTGGCGTGGTGCCACGCGCAACGGTGGGCCAGCTCGGTGACCGTCAGTCCTGCTGTCTTGCGCAGGTCGCGCAGCCGCTGGGCGACTACCTCGCGCGCGGCCTGAGCAGACGAGGAGGGGGAGAGAGTCATGAGCTGGCCTGTCCAGTGCGTGCTGAGTCAGTTGATCTCGTACTCGTCGTGCGGGGCGGCGCGTGCCCACACGGCCTCGAAGGCCTCGGCGCACAGCTTCACCGCCGCCGGATCTTCGGAGACCTCACCACCGGCGGATACTCCGTCGCCAGTGAAGTGGTTCCAGTAGACGGTGTGGTCGTCGAACAGCCAGAAGTCGTTGCCGGGCAGCGCGAGATCGGATGCCCGGCGTCGAGGAAGCCAGCGCACCAGCTCACCGGCGGCGACGTTGGTGAACGTGAAGCTGTGCAGGAACCGGGTGTACTCGCTGACCGGTTCCGACACGATCCGGGCCCGGCGGATCACGACGCCACGCCCAGACGTCTCCTCGACCAGGCTCAGCCAGGGCCGCCACCAGGAGGCCCGGTCGGCGGGATCGTGCCGGTGTCCGCGACGCCACTCGGCGAACGGTCCGGACTCGTAGTCGACGCCGTACGCGTCCCGCATCTCCAGGTGGACGGCGGACCGGGTGGTGCCGGCGAGCAGGTCAGTGAACGCGGGCGGCGGCACGTTCGGCGGCATCGCACGCCTCCCTGATCATCGGCACCATCCTGGCGGGGATGCGGACCACTGCTTCGTTCTCGGGGATGCCGACCGCGTGGCCCGGCACTTCGAACGCGGCAACTTCCGCTTCGAGTGCAGGCGACGGCTTCCACCCCTGGAATACGAGTTCCTTCCTCTCCTCGTCGACCCAGACGGTCGGTGATTCGTGGTCTCCGGTGTTCGGGTCGATGCCGATGAACAGTAGCGGCACGGCTGCCTCCATCAAGATGATGTGCAGGACTGTGCAACAAGCTGACCCACTGCCAGGTCCCGGTCAAGGGCTGCGGATTGCCCTCAGCCGCAGGAGTGACCTCGCATGCACATATGTGCACATCGCTAGTGGGTTCCTGCACCGCGCTTCTAGCGTCTGTCGGCACGACAAGACCCTGCGAGGAGCGTCAACACCATGACCGCTACGGACACGACAACCTGCGCCGCCGCCCCGCCAGACCTCGCGACCCTGCGCGAGACCGCGCAACGAGTGCTGGGCCCGGACTCCGGACCGGACGCCCTTCCACCACCCGCCGACGAGCTGGACACCCTCATCGCCCAACTACGCGGCCACCTCGAGCTGCTCACCCCCGAGGTCGAGCGCATGGCCGGACGACTGCCGGAGGCGAGCGTCGCAGGCCATGGCGCCATGGCCTGCGCCGAGGAGGCCCGAGACGAACTCCGTGCCCCCGACCTCAGCAGCACCGCACCGAGCTGCGGCGTGATGTACGCCCGCAGGCTCGCCCGGGTCCTGAACGCGCTCTGCGCGCACTACGAGCTTCTCGGCACCCTCGGCCCAACGGGCCGGACACCGGAGCAGACCGCGTTCCTGCGTCTGGCCGAGCACTGCGCAAGCTGCCGGACCTGCCGAACCGCGGACGAGACGGGCGCGAACGCCGGGCTCCCCTGCGCGGAAAGCGACCTGCTGTACGGGCAGTACCGACAAGCCCGTGCTCGCCTCACCCCAGCTCGCCTCGGCAGCCATCGGCGGCCGGCGGAGGCTTCGGCGTGACCCCCACCCGTGATTTCCAGGAACTGTGCGAGCGACTGATGCGCACAGCGGAGTCGCCGAGTGCTCGGGCCGCCGTTCAAGCGCTGGCCGAGGAGCGCACGATTCTGGACGTCGCCGCGGCACGGTACGCCCTGAGTGTCGACACCAACGGTGGCGCCATGGCCTGCTTCGAAAGGCTGGCGGGGCGCCAGTACACGCTCGGCCTGGACGAGCAGCAGCGCGCGTTCCTGAGCCTGGTCCTGTCGATGGTGGGCATCGGGCTCACCACCATCGCAGCCGTGCAGGATCTCGACGACCGCCGTCTGCCGATCATCCTCCGGGCGATCCTGCGGCTCGCGGGCAACGACACCATCGCCGTCGGCACTCGCATATAGCCCACTTCATGACGAGCCCATACTCCCCGGGCCCCGATACACCTCCCCCACCCGCTCCCGAAACGGCCGACGCCCCACCGCCTTCGCCACCTCCCTCAACAGCTCCGCAAGCGGCATCGACAACTCCGCGTCCAGCTCCGCCATCGCCGCCGCCGTTGCCTCCCACTCCGCCTCGATCCGCGGTAGCAGAACGCGTGCCTTCGGGGTCAGGTCGATCAGGCGGCGGCGGGCGTCCAGGGGGTCGGGGGTGTGGGTGACCAGGTCCGCGCGGGCCATCTGGGCGGCGGTCTGGCTCGCGGCCGAGTGTGTGACGCCGATCGCCGCCGCCAAGTCGCTCACGGACAGCGGACCTTCGGCCAGGAGGGCGCGTATGACCGGGGAGAAGCGGGGCCGGTACTCGGTGAGGCCCTGTTCCTCGTAGATCTTGGACACGTCACCGTCGAGCAGCTCCAGGACGTGGCGGAGCAGTGTTCCTACGGCGGCCGGATCCGGGATGTCTCTCACCTTGCTAATCTAACAGCGCTGTTACATATCGACGGGGTCGAGGAGAGTACGTCCCACATGACCGAGCTCTATCCACCCGTCGAGCCGTACGACCACGGCATGCTCGACGTCGACGTCGACGTCGACGCCGGTGACGGCGACGGCGACGCCAACCGCGTCTACTGGGAGACCTGCGGAAATCCCGAGGGCAAGCCCGCCCTCGTCCTGCACGGCGGTCCGGGATCCGGGGCGGGGCCGTTCTGGCGGCGGCTGTTCGACCCGGCGGCGTACCGCGTCGTGCTCCTCGACCAGCGCGGGTGCGGGCGGAGCACGCCCGACGCCGCCGATCCGCGGACCTCGCTCGCCGCCAACACCACCCAGCATCTGATCGCGGACATCGAGCGGTTGCGGCGGCACCTCGGCATCGAGGAGTGGCTGGTCCTCGGCGGCTCCTGGGGCGTGACCCTCGCGCTGGCCTACGCCGAGCGGCACCCGGAATCCGTGTCGGAGCTGGTCCTGTTCAGCGTCACGAACACCAGCCGCCGCGAGGTGGAGTGGGTCACGCGGGACATGGGGCGGATCTTCCCCGAGGAGTGGGCCCGGTTCAGGGACGCCGTACCCGAGGGGGAGCACGACGGCAGCCTGGTGGAGGCGTACGCCCGGATGCTCGCCGACCCCGATCCGGCCGTACGGGAGCGGGCGGCGCGCGAGTGGTGCCGCTGGGAGGACGTGCACGTGTCCACGCACCCCGGGCACAAGCCCGATCCCCGTTACGAGGACCCGCACTTCAGGATGCGCTTCGCCCGCCTCGTCACGCACTACTGGCGGCACGCGGCGTTCCTGGAGGACGGGGCCCTGCTGCGCGACGCCGGGAAGCTGGCCGGGATCCCCGGTGTGATGATCCACGGGCGGATGGACATCAGCGGGCCTGCGGACATCGCGTGGCAGCTGGCGCGGGTGTGGCCGGACGCGGAGCTCGTGCTGATCGGCGGGGAGGGGCACGGGTTGTCGGGCGGCACCACGATGGACGCCGTGCTGGCCGCTACGGACCGGTTCCGGCCGGTCGGGAACACGCGCGCCCGCTGACGCCGGCGCCGTCCGTCACCGGACCTCCGAGGTCCGCTTCGCACCGCAGGTCGCCAGACTGCACCACCTCCGCCGCCCGCTCTCGTCGAGGAACAGCCAGCCGCAGTCCGGGCTGGAGCAGGCGCGGACGGTGAAGCGGCGGGCGTCGGCGAGCAGTTCGGCCGCGCTGCGCGCCACCGCGAGGAGGGGCAGGCGCAACCCGGCGGAGGGGGAAGGCCGCCAGCGCCCCAGGCCGTCGTCGCCCCGGGTGAAGACCGAGAGCCGCGCGGCGTCCTCCACCACCCCGGCCACCGCCTTGAAGGCCCGGCCGTCCTGCGGATCGGTCAGGCAGGCGTACAGGTCGGTACGGAACCGCCGGGCCTCGTCGAGCGCGGCGTCGGCCTCGGCGGGATCGCGTACGGCCTGTTCCCGCAGCCGGGCGACCGTCCACTCCTCGATCAGGTCCAGATGCCCGGCCCATACGGCGAGTGCGGCATAGCCCCGCAGCCAGTCCGACCCGGGCAGTGGGTCCCCGCCCCAGCCGGCGTAGGTGTTGCAGAACTCCAGCGCGGGGTGTCCGCTCGTACTCCACGGCAGCCACTGGTCGCCGACCCGTACCGCGTAGACGGGACCGGGTGGCCGGTCCAGCCGGGGGTCGCCACGCAGCATGCGTTCGTGCAGGGTGCGCAGGTCGCGGTTGGGTTCGATGCCGAGTTCGGCCGACAGCAGGGTGCGGGTGCTGTCGTACAGCCGGAGTGCGTCGGCCTGGCGGCCGGTCCGGTACAGGGCGGTCATCCGGGCGGCGACCAGCCGTTCACGCGTCGGGTGCTCGTCGAGCAGTGGTGTCAGGTCCGCGGCGACCCGGTCGTGCAGCCCCATGGCGAGCTGTGCCTCGGCCCGCTGTTCCACGGCGGACAGCCGCAGTTCGGCGAGCCTGCCGCCCAGCCGCGTCCGCAGCCGCTCGTCGGCCACGTCCGCGAGCAGGTCGCCACGCCACAGTCCGAGGGCGTCGTCGTAGCGGCGGATCCGCTCGGCGGGGTCCCCGGCGGCGGCCGCGCGCCCGAGGAGGGCTGTGAACTCCTCCGCGTCGACGCGATGTCGGCCAGGCTCAACGGCGTACCCGTCGTGCCGGGTCCCGACGGTCACCCCGTACGGCTTGAGCGCGGCGCGCAGCCGTCCGACGTAGGTGTGGACCGTGGCGCGGGCGGAGGCGGGCGGGTCGCCGTCCCACAGCAGGTCGATGAGGCGTTCGGTCGCGACGACACGGCCCGCGTGCAGCAGCAGGACCGCCAGCAGGCACCGCTCCTGGCGACGGCTGCCCACCAGGACCGGCCGTCCCTCGTGGCGGGCGGCGAACGGACCGAGCAGCTGGAATTCCATGAGTACCGGGCAGCTTAGGGGCTGATCCGCACAACGCTCCGGGGAGCGCCGCCTACGGTTCGACGATGTGCCGCAGATAGGCGTGCGGGTCGGCGAGGTAGCGGCGCCAGTGGTCCACGACGCCGAGCTCCTGCCAGGCGACTCTGCGCAGGCCGTGTGCGCCGACCTCGACGATGTCCGCGCCCGGCAGGGCGGTCAGCAGCGGGGAGTGCGTGGCGCAGATGACCTGGCCGCCCTCCTTGGCCAACCGGTCGAGGTGTCCGATCAGTTCGAGGCAGGAGGAGAAGGAGAGCGCCGCCTCGGGCTCGTCGAGAACGTAGAGCCCGGCGTGCACGAACTTCCCGCGGAACGCCGCGAGGAATCCCTCGCCGTGGCTGACCGAGTCCGGTGAGAAGCCCTCCCTGCCGAGCGCGTCCAGCGCGGTCTCGGCCCGGAGGAAGAAGCCCTTGCGGGCCGACCAGCTAGTGACCATACGGCGCCCGCGCGAGGCCGCGTCGAACTTGATCCGCTCGCCGAGCGCCGACTTGCCGCGCGGAGAGGCGTAGCGCCAGTCGTGGGAGCCGCCGTAGGAGTCCAGTCCAAACCCTTCCGCCAGGGCCTCGACCAGCGTCGACTTCCCCGAGCCGTTCTCACCGACCAGGAAGGTCACCGGTGCGGTGAAGCGCAGCCCCTCGTCGAGCAGCTGCCGGACGCAGGGCACCGACCAGGGCCAGGTGTCCTCGTCGTACGAGGAGAGGTGGGCGTACGCACGTTCGACAATCACCCGGCCAGTGTCGCCCAGGACGCGGAAGGAACCCCCGTGTCCACGCCGAGGATGGTGAGGCTTTGGTCAGAGGCCGGGGCCAGACTGGCGCACGCCCCGCACGCTCTTGCGGCAAGCCCTCCTTCCACCCCTCCGACCAGGGAGAACCATGCGCCGAACCGCCCTCGTGACGCTCACCCTCGCCGCCGCGCTGCTCGGGACGCAGCCCGCGTCCGCCGAGCCGCACAACGGTTGGGAGCCCTCTCCCTCCGCCCCCTGGGAAGTCGCCGCCGGCGTGCGCTGCGACTTCCCCGTGCACGGCGAGCCCGTCGTGGACGAGGTGGTGCGGCGCGTCCTGAGCACCCACCCCGACGGTTCCGAGCGCCGGGTCGCCTACAAGGGAGACCTGGTCATCCGCGTCACCAACACCGAGACCGGCGCCGCGTACGACGCCGACGCGAGCGGCTCGGCCCTCGTCGAGTACCGGCCCGACGGCTCACAACTCTGGGCCGTGCACGGGCCGGTGCTCGTCGGTGTCGGGGAGGGCCGGGGCACCCTGCCGCGCGGCCTGTACATCGTCGACGGCGTCTACACGATGGACATCAGCGCCACCGGATACAAGGCCGTACATCTCGTCCGGGGGACCACGGACGACCTGTGCGCCCGTATTGACTGAGATGGGGGCCTACGGGGCGGGGCCTCTCCGGCGGATCGTGCCGGACAGGCCCCTGGCGCCCTGGCCCGGGGGACCGCTCAGCGCTTGAGCGTGAAGCTGAAGTCGCCGGAGAGCTTGCCGCTCAGCCGGACCGCCGAGACGACCCTCCCCTCCGCGATCAGCCTCTCGACCTCGGCCCGGGAAAGACCACAGCCCTCAGCGATCAGCCGCACCGGCCGGACCGGGATCCGTGCCGCGAAGTGGACCGTTACGTCGATCACCTCGCGGTCCAGATGATCCGATCCGCCGGTGTCGAGGCGCCAGGCGTCGTCCCAGTCGAGGGCGATGCGATTGCGGCGCCGCACGACAGGATCCTGGAGCAACTCGGCTGCCAGGACGGGGTCGTTGTCGTGCAGCCGGGTCAGCAACCCGGGTGGTACGAAGCGCGCATTCATACGCTCCAGGACCGTGAGCTTCGCCGTTTCCCCGCACGCGGCGCAGAGCACGAGGAGCCAGGCGTCGAGCAGTTTGTGGTGGGCGTTGACACGGAACTTGCCGTTCGCCCGGAAGCGTTCGGACGCGCACGTATGGCAACGGCGTTGGACGAGCGGCAGGCAGGTGGGCATGACCACCCAGTTTTCGAGCACAGAAGTACACCGGTTCCAGTGAGAAATCCGCAGCAAAAGGCAGCGCGGCGCACAAGCGCGACGCGCGACAGATCAGCTCTCGGGAGGTCTCACGCGGTGTACAACGGCACGTCCTTGCTCAGCGACTTGGGTCGGCAGCACGGTAATGGCGCACAGTGGCGCCGCTCTACTGGATTTCGTCCGGCTTCAACGGATCCCTCACGGCCCCTTCGCACAAAGCCCTGGCCCCACCACCCCACCCACCCCGATCGTGAGCACCATGAACGATCACCGTGACGAGGCCGACGAGATCCGCCGCTTCTGGAGCCGCCTCGGGCTCCCCGGCCTCGTCGACGTGCACACGCACTTCATGCCGGAGCGGGTCCTGCGGAAGGTCTGGGAGTACTTCGACGCGCTCGGGCCGCTCACCGGTGGGCTGGAATGGCCGATCACCTATCGGGAGGCGGAAGCCGAACGGGCGGAGATCCTCAGAGGGTTCGGCGTGCGGGCCTTCACCGCGATGCTCTATCCGCACAAGCCCGGGATGGCTCCCTGGCTGAACGGCTGGGCGGTGGACTTCGCGCGGCGTACGCCCGACTGTCTGCACACCGCGACCCTCTTCCCCGAGCCGGGGGTCGAGGCGTACGTCCGTGAGGCCGTGGCGGCAGGGGCGCGGGTGTTCAAGGCGCATGTGCAGGTGGGGGCGTACGACCCGGCCGACGCACTGCTGCGGCCGGCGTGGGGCGTGCTGGCCGAAGCCGGGATCCCCGTGGTGATCCACTGCGGGTCCGGGCCCGCGCCCGGAAAGTACACCGGGCCAGGGCCGATCGCCCGGGTGCTGTCCGACCACCCCCGGCTGCGGCTGATCGTCGCGCACATGGGGATGCCCGAGTACGAGGAGTTCCTCGACCTCGCCGAGCGGTACGAGGAGGTGCGGCTGGACACGACGATGGCGTTCACCGACTTCAGCGAGGGATTCATGCCGTTCCCCCGCCGCGCCCTGCCCCGGCTGGCCGCGCTCGGCGACCGGATCCTGCTCGGCTCCGACTTCCCCAGCATTCCCTATCCGTACGCGCACCAACTCCACGTGCTGGAGCGGCTGGGACTCGGGGAGGACTGGCTGCGGGCCGTGTGCCATGACAACGGGGCGAAGCTCTTCGGCCTTTGAGGGCCGCCCAGGGCCGAGGAGCGTGGGGTTTTCCCCAGGGCCCGGGTCCACCGACCGGTGGACGGCAGGTTCAACCGAGTGCCTCTGTCCGGCAACTGCCCTGCTCAGCAACCCTTTTGGGCATGAACTCATTGACTGTGCGGGTGGCGCGCTGGAGCGCCCGGCACCCCTGGCGGGCGATCGCCGGCTGGCTGGTGTTCGTGGCGCTGTGTCTGGGGGCCGGCGGTGCCGTCGGCACGAACAGTGCGAAGACGGCGGACTACCGGGTCGGGGAGGCGGGGCGGGCCGAGGCCCTCGCCGCCGAGGCCGGGCTGGAGCGCCAGGCCGCCGAGCAGGTGCTGATCTCCGCCCGTGGGGGCGGTGCCCTCGACCAGGGCGCGGCCCGGGCCGCCGCGGACGATCTCACCGACCGGATGCGGCGGCTGCCGGAAGTGGCGGGCGTGGCCGACCCGTTGCTTTCCGAGGATCGCCGGATCCTCATGGTCGAGGTGTCGCTGAAGGGCGAGGAGCGGGACGCGAAGGACAAGGTCGACGCGCTCGCGGCGCAGACCGACGCGGTGCGCGAGGGCCACCCCGGCCTGCTGCTGGAACAGACCGGAAGCCCTTCCGTCAGCAAGGGCGTCGACCAGCAGCGCAGTGACGACCTGGCGCTGTCCGAGGCGATCACCCTGCCCGTCACCCTGCTCACGCTGCTGGTCGTGTTCGGGTCGGTGACCATGGCCGGGGTCCCGTTGCTGCTGGCGCTGTCGTCGATCGCGGCGGCGGTCGGCCTGTCGATGGTCGTCTCGCATGTGTCGCCCGACGCCGGGATCGGGACGAACGTCATCCTGATGATCGGCCTCGCGGTCGGCGTCGACTACACGCTCTTCTATCTCAAGCGCGAGCGGGAGGAACGGGCCCGCTCCGGCGGACGGCTCTCCTCCGAGGCGCTGGTGGAGCTGGCCGCCGCGACCTCGGGCCGGGCGGTGGTGGTCTCCGGGATGGCGGTCGTCGCCTCCACGGCGACCCTGTATCTCGCCTCCGACGTGATCTTCTCCTCCCTCGCGACCGGCACGATCGTGGTGGTCCTGGTGGCTGTGGCGAGTTCGCTGACCGCCCTGCCCGCGCTGCTCGTCAAGCTCGGGCGGCGGGCGGAGCGCCGGGCGCGGCGGCGGGCCGAACGCGGAAAGCCCGTACGCCGGGTGCGGGGTGAGCGGGGCGGCGGCCGCGTGTGGAGCGCCCTGCTGCGTCCCGCGGCCCGGCATCCCCTGGCCACCCTGTGCGTCTCGGTCCTCGCCCTGCTCGCCCTCGTCGTCCCGCTTGCCGGGCTGAAGATCACCGAGATGAGCCGGGACACGCACTCCCGCGACATCCCGGCGATGCGGGTGTACGACCGGCTCAACGAGGCGTTCCCGGAGCAGCGGGTGACCCATCAGGTGGTCGTGCGGGCCGCTGCCTCGCGGTCGGCGGAGGTCGTCGCCGCGCTGAAGGAGGTGGCCGGGCGGGCGGAGGACGACCGGCTGTTCACCGGGGCGTCGCGGATCCGGACCTCTGCCGACGACCGCACCAGCACCCTCGAACTGAAAGTGCCGTACCTCGGCAACTCCGACGAGGCCTACGACTCCCTCGACCGGCTCCGGGACGACTTCCTGCCCGCGACCGTGGGCCGGATCGGCGGCGCCGAGTACGGCGTGAGCGGCGACGTCGCCCGCTACGCCGACTATCCCGCCCACCAGAACGGCAAACTGCCCCTGGTGCTGGGCGCGTTGCTGCTGGTGACGTTCGCGATGACCGTGTACGCCTTCCGCTCGGTCGTGCTCGGGCTGATCGGCGTCGCGCTGAACCTGCTGTCGGCGGCGGCGGCGCTCGGGCTGCTGGTCCTCGTCTTCCAGGGGACCTGGGCCGAGGGGCTGCTGGACTTCACCTCCACCGGGTCGATCGGCTCGCGTGTCCCGCTCTTCCTCTTCGTGATCCTCTTCGGGCTGTCGATGGACTACCAGGTGTTCGTGGTGAGCCGGATCAGGGAGGCCGCGCTCGCGGGCGTGCCCACGCGGCAGGCGGTGCTGGACGGGATCCGTTCCTCGGCGAGCGTGGTGACCAGCGCCGCGGTCGTGATGACGACCGTGTTCGCGAGCTTCGTCTTCCTGCACATCATCGAGATGAAGCAGATCGGGTTCGTGCTGGCGGCGGCCGTGCTGATCGACGCGTTCGTGGTCCGGGTCATGGTCCTGCCGGCGGCGATGCTGCTGCTGGGCGAGTCGAGCTGGTGGCCCTCGCGGCCCACGGCGACGTCGGCCCCGGAGAAAAGCCCCGTCGCTCGTGCGGTGGCCGACGTACGTTGACCCTCATGACCGCTGTCGCCGAGTCCACCGCCGACGCCTTCTGGACCACGTCGCTGCGCCGCTGGAACGCGGTGTGCTGGCTGCTGTTCGCCGTGATGGCCGTCGGACTGGTCGCCATCGACCGGCCCGGCGGAAGCAAGTACGTCGCCCTGGCCCTGCTGGGCGGGGTGGTGGTGTCCTACGCGGTCCTGTACCGCTTTCCGGCCAACCCCGTCATACGACCGCATGTGTATCTGTCGGTGCTGGTGGTCGCGCTGGGCGGGCTGGCGTATCTGCGGGGCAACTACGCGGGGCTGTTCATGGTGACGCTGCCGCACTACTGGCTGTTCGGTCGGACGCCGAGGGCCTCGGTGGTGTTCCTCGGGCTGGCCACGGCCGCGACCCTGGTCGCGAGCGTGCTGCGGCAGGACGGCTGGACCGTGGAGTTCTTCACCGAGACGCTCGTCTCCACGGTGCTCGTCGTCGCCGTGGGGGTGCTGATCGGGCTGTGGGCGCACTCGGTGGTCGGGCAGAGCGCCGAGCGGGCCCGGCTCATCACCGAACTGGAGGAGACCCAGGCCCGGTTGGCCGAGGCGCATCAGCGGCAGGGCGCGGCGGACGAGCGGGAGCGGCTGGCGCGGGACATCCACGACACCCTCGCCCAGGGCTTCGCGTCGATCATCGTGCTCGCCGAGGCGGCCCGGGCCGGGCTCGACTCCGAACCGGCCCGCAGCGCCCAGCAGTTGCGGTCGATCGAGTCCACCGCCCGGGAGAACCTCGCCGAGGCGCGGGAGCTGGTCGGCTCCCCCCAGCGCCCCGGCCAGGCGGCGGGTTCGGTGGCCCAGACCCTGCGCCGCACCCTGGACCGTTTCGCCGAGGACACCGGCCTCACCGTCGACGCCGAACTGGCGGACCTGGAGTGCGACCAGCAGACCCGGATCGCGCTGCTGCGCTGCACCCAGGAGTCGCTGGCCAACGTACGCAAGCACGCCGGTGCCTCCACGGTCGGCGTGGTGCTGGCCCGGCAGCCGGACGGGGTGGAGCTGGAGATCACCGATGACGGGACCGGGTTCGTGGTGGCGGAGTCGTCGGGCTTCGGCCTGGACGGCATGCGCAAACGGCTGGCGGAGCTGGGCGGGAGGCTGACGGTGACGAGTTCGCTGGGGGACGGGACGCGGGTGCTGGCGCTGATACCGCTGACGGCCGAAGCGGGAGAGGCCTCCGCATGAGCGACGGACCGCTGCGCGTCATCGTGGTCGACGACCACACCGTCATGCGGGCCGGAGTGGTGGCCCTGCTCGCCTCCGAGTCCGGCATCGAGATCGTCGGCGAGGCGGGCGACGGCCGCGCGGCCCTCGGCCTCGTCGAGCGCCACGCGCCCGATGTCGCCCTGGTCGACCTGCGGATGCCCGTGCTGGACGGGGTGGCGACCACGGCCGAGATCGTGACGCGCTTCCCCCGCACCCGGGTGCTGATCCTGACGACGTACGACACGGACGCGGAGATCGAGCGCGCGGTGGAGGCCGGGGCCATCGGCTACCTGCTGAAGGACACCACCCGTGAGCAGCTGGCCGACGCCATCCACGCGGCGGCGCGCGGCGAGACGGTGCTCGCGCCCCGGGTCGCCGAACGCCTGGTCGCCCGGATGCGCCAGCCCGCGCAGATCCCGCTCACGGCCCGCGAGGCGGACGTCCTGAACGCGGTCGCGGACGGGCTGACCAACGCCGAGATCGGCCGTCGGCTCGTCATCGCCGAGGCCACTGTGAAGACCCATCTGCTGCGGCTGTTCGCCAAGCTCGACGTCAACGACCGTACGCGGGCGGTGGTGGTGGCGATGGAGAGGGGGCTGTTGCGGCGGCCCTGAGCCGTCACGAGCCGATGTCCACGACCCGGGCCCACTCCGGTGGCGCGTCCGGGACGTACTCCGGGTCGGACTCGCCGTGGTGCTGGTCGTCGTAGGACTGGGCCTCGTAGCCGCGAGGGAAGAGACCCACGACCGTGCGGCACGGAGGCCGGGTGCTCGGCCAGGGCGTCTGGCCGTCGGTGAGGGCCACGATGACGTCCGGGGCGGGGCGGGAGCGCAGCGCGCGGGTGAAGCCGGCGCGGAGGTCCGTGCCGCCGCCGCCCGTCAGGGGGATGCCCTCGGCGCGGCAGAGGCGGCGGGCGAGTCCGGCCGAGGCGTCGCAGGGCACGACGGTGACGAGGTCGCGGCGTCCCCCAACGGCCCGGGCGATTTCGGCGACCTCCAGGAGCGCGCTGCCCAGTTCGGCGTCGCTGACCGAACCGGAGGTGTCGATGATGACCGACACCCGAGGTGGGCGGCGGCGGAGGCTCGGCAGGACGATGCCGGGGAGCGCGGTCGAGCGCCGGGCGGGCCGCCCGTAGGTGTAGTCCTCGCCCGCGCCGGAGCCGGACGCGGCCGAGCGGACCGCCGCGCCCAGCAGCTCCCGCCAGGGCTGGGGTGGGTGGAAGGCCTCCTCGGCCCAGCGCCGCCAGCCCTGCGGGGCGCTGCCCGGGCGGCCGGTGATGCCCTGCGCCACCCGGAAGCGGACCGCGTCCCGCTCCTGCTCGCTCAGGCCGTGCGCGCCGTCCGGGCCGAACTCCCACTCCCGGCCCCGGCCGTCGGCGCCACTGCCGCAGTCCAGCCAGGCCAGGTCCTGCATGCGCGGGCCGATGCTGAACTGCCGGAGGTACTCCTCCATCAACTCGCCCTCCGCCAGCCCCAGATCACCCGGCTCGACGGCTCCCTCGGGGCGGGCGAGGCCGTCGCCGTAGACGTCGTCGTTGATCTCGAAGTCCGCGGCGATGTTCATCCGCAGCCGCTCCCCCGGTCCGCTCAGCCCTCGTTCCCGGGCGACCCGGTCGCTGCGGCCGTGGTGGTCGCGCAGCAGGTGCGACACCTCGTGCACCCACACTCCGGCCAGTTCCTCGACGGGCGTACGGTCCACGAACACCGGTGAGACGTAGCACCGCCAGTGCCGGTCGACGCCCATCGTCGGCACCCGGCGCGACTCCACGACATGCAGGGCGAACAGGGCCGTCGCGAGGTAGGGGCGGACGCGGGCGGCGTGCAGACGGGCCGTGAAGAGCTTGTCCCGGTCGAGGGTGCCGGTCGCGCCGGAGAGGTCCGTCGTCATCGGGCCGCCTTCGACGCGGCCTTGGTCCGGTCCGCCCGCCGCGACAGCGACACCACCCCTGCCAGGCGCTCGATCGCCGCCGGTACGTCCCAGTCCTCCCGGCGCAGGGCGGCGAGCGTGGTCGCGGGGACGACCACGACGTCCGGGGGCCCGCTCTCCACCGCCTTGACCAGCAGGGCCCACGCCGCGTCCCAGCGGGGCCGCTCCGGGCGGCTGCGAACCGCGGCCACTACGGCGTCCAGCGCGGCCTGGCGCAGATCGCCCCGCTCGGGCAACACCGCTCCGGCCGGGTCGGCCAGCAGGGTCTCGGGGTCCGGGAGGTCCATCCGGTCCAGGCTCGCCAGCAGTTCGAGTCCCGGCCCGTCCCCGACGGTGCCCCGGACCAGCAGGGACAGCACGTCACGGGAGGAGCCGGCCGCGGTGGCGAAGGCGATCAGGTGCAGGGTCATCTCCCAGCTGCGGGGCGACGGCCAGGCCCCGCCCCGCCGCGTCTCCCCGCTGGGCAGCCGGTGCACGAGCCCGGGGCGTGCGGCGAGCAGCTCGCACACGGCACGGCGGGCGAAGGCCACGGCGTCCGGCAGCTTCCCGGGGTCGAGCCGGGGCAGGGTCGCCCGGGGCCAGGTCCCGCCGAGGCCCCGGACGACGACGTCGGTGTCGTGCGCCCACTGGAGGTGGACGATGCGGTTGGCGAGCGGCGGGCTCAGTTCCCAGCCGTCGGCGGCCGAGGAACGCGGGTTCGCGGCGGCCACGATCCGCACGCCGGGCGGCAGCCGCAGCGCGCCGATCCGCCGCTCCAGCACGAGCCGGAGCAGGGCGGCCTGGACGGCGGGCGGAGCGGTGGAGAGTTCGTCGAGGAACAGCAGCCCCCGGCCGGCCCGCACCAGGCGTACCGCCCAGTCCGGCGGGGCCAGGGGCACGCCCTGCTCGGCGGGGTCGTCGCCGACGATCGGCAGCCCCGAGAAGTCGGACGGCTCGTGCACGCTCGCGATCACCGTGGTCAGCGGCAGGTCCAGGGCGTCGGCGAGCTGATTCAGGGCGGCCGTCTTGCCGATGCCCGGCTCTCCCCACAGCAGCACGGGCAGGTCAGCGGCCACGGCCAGGGTGAGGGCCTCCAGTTGGGTGTCGGGGCGGGGTTCGGTGGTGGTGTCGCGCAGGAGGGTCAGCAGGTCGGCCGCGATGTCGAGCCGGGCGGTGGTGTCGGCCAGGGGCGTGCCGCGTGTGGGCATGGGTGATCACCTTTGGGTCTGGAGGTTCTGAAAAAGGGCGGGGCCAGGTCACATGTGGCGGGGGTGCGGACCGTGGTCGCGGGAGCGGCGGCGGTCCCAGGGGCGCAGGCTGCCGGGCGCGGGGCCGTCCAGGCCCGCCCGGAACAGCCCGTGGGCGACCCGCCGCCGCGCGGCCGTCTCCAGCGCGTCCCGCAGCGGGCCGTCGCGCAGCACCGCTTCGGGGCCCAGCAGACTCTCCACGGCGGCCAGCGCCCCGGTGACATCGCCGTGCCGGAGGCGTTCGCGCACGCCGACGAGGCAGTCGGGGCGGCGGTGTGCGCGGTCGACGGCCTGGAGACAGGGCAGGGGTGGTCCGCCCAGGGCGGCGAGCAGTTCCTCGCGCCGGATCTCGTCCGGGGTGTGGTCCAGGGCGGCCAGGGCGCCGCCGACCAGGCCGATGGTGTGCCGGGCGCCCCTGCACTCCACCTGCCGTGGATCACCCGCCTGTTCCGGCGCCCTGGAGGTGCCGGTCCGCTCGACCCCCAGCGCCGAGGCGACCAGCGGATGCAGCCGCCCGGGGTCGATCTGCCCGGCCCGGAGCAGCTCCAGGTCGGGCAGCACCCAGGTCGCCGCGTCGGGCAGGACGGGCAGTGCGGGGTCGGGGGCGTGCGACTTCACCACCGGGGTGCCGTCGGACACGTCCAGGACCAGCCGGTCGCGCGCCCCGAGCCGGACACCGACCCTGCCGGTCGGCCGGCCCTCGGCACGCAGCAGGATCTCCGCCTCGGCCGCCCATCGGTCGACCGCGCAGCCATGGCCGTACGGCAGCGGCCCGGGCGCCGGGCGACCGTCCGTGGCGGGAAGATCCGCCCCCGCCCGCACCCGCAGCTCCCCCACCCGGCGGGCATCCCACAGATGCCGATGCAGGTCGAGACGGAACCGTCTGCTGGGACGGGGATGCGGATGGCGCCGGTCGGACGGGTCCGACGCGTCCCACAGGGCGAGGCTGAGCCGCTGACCGGCGCCGGCCCAGGCCGGTGGTGTCCGCACCACGAGCTGCAGCGGTGCGGGGCCCGTGGTGTCGTACCGGGCCAGGCCGATCGTCAGCCCCGGCCGCAGCAGCCCGTCGGGGGCGATCCTCGGCAGGTGCCAGCGCAGCAGGTCGGGCGCCAGGTGACGCAGGTCGGTCCGGAGCCGGGCGGCGAGTTCTCCGCCGTGGGCCCGGGCCACGGCACGTGGCTGGAGGTCTACGTCGATACCGGCGGCGGCGCACGCACCCGCCCAGTCACCGGCCTGCCGCCGGGCGGTCGCGGTCTCGATCATGGAGGGCGGCACGGCGAACTCGCGCACGCGCGGCCAGAAGGAAAGCGGGCCTGAGGGAAGCGGGGTGTCCCCGTTCGCGAGGTCGGTGAGCATCAGCACTCACCTTGCGCGGACGGGACCCCCGATCTGTTCTCGGAGTGAGTCGTCATCGCGACGGATGCTAACGGCCCTCGCTCGCCCGCGCGACGGAATTTCCCACGCCTCACACCACGTGCGACTCCGGCCGGATCCCCGCCCCTGCCCGGAAGCGGTCGGAGCTGAGCGGGCCGACATCGACACAGGGCGTCCGGTCCAGGTACAGGTCGCGCACGATCTCCCCGACCGCCGGGGCCTGGAGGAAGCCGTGGCCGGAGAAGCCGGTGGCATAGAGGAAGTTGACGATCTCGCCGGAGCGGCCGATCAGGGCGTTGGTCGGGGGTGACCTCGTAGAGCCCGGCCATGCTCGTGCCCATCACACCGCCGTCGATGATCACGACGTCGGCGGTGCGGGGGACGGTGGGGAGGACGGGTGAGGAGGTCAACGGGCCATCCCTTCACGGTCCTGCCAGTCCACTACGAGGCACCTGCGAGGTCAACCGTCGGCGCTCGCACACCCGCACCGGACTTTGCCATCTCTTTACAACCTGCCGTGGGCCCGCCTCGTCTCTCCGCACGACCCGTCACCCACCCCGCCGGCCGACCACCGGGCGGGACCGACGAAGGAGAGCGATTCCATGCGCCGAACCGTCCTGAGCGCCCTGGCCCTCGCGGGCACCGCCGTACTGCTGGGCACCGGGCCCGCGTTCGCCGACGGGGGCAAGACCCCGAGCCCGATCCCCTCGGCCACCCCGCCGAGCACCACCCAGCCGGAGGCCGGCGCCGAACCGACCCGGGCTCCGGCCGCGACGGACAGCACCCGCGCCACCCCGAAGCCCGAGCCGACCCGGGCACCGGCCGAGGACCAGGTCTCCGTCCGGCCGGGCGGCGCACCCGACACCGGTGTGACTCCGGCGTCCTCGTCCTCCGGGAGCGACGGAACGGCGATCGGCGCGGGCGCGGCGGCGGCGTTCGCGCTGGGCGGCGGAGCGGTGTTCGTCGTCCGCCGCCGCCGGGCGACCGGGGCATGACCGCGTTCTCCAGGCGCGCGTTCACGACCGCGGCACTGGCGTCGCTGCCGACGGCCCTGCTGACGGCCTGCGGGAGCCACGGCACCACCCCCGGACGACGGCGAAGGCCCCGGGCGGAGCCGGTCAAAGGGGCGCGTCCCCTGGCCCGTTCGGTTCCCGTCCGGCTGCTCGTCCCGGCCATCGGCGTCGACACGCCGGTCATCCGGCTGGGCCTGGCACCGGACGGCACGGTGGAGGTGCCGCCCATCACGGCGGACGACCGGGCGGGCTGGTACCGGCACTCGCCGACCCCCGGCCGGACCGGGCCGTCGGTGATCCTCGGCCATGTCACGGTCGGGGCGTACGGCGACGGCGTCTTCCGCCGGCTCGACCGGCTGCGCCGGGGCGACCGGATCGTGGCGCGCCTGGAGAACGGCACGGCGGCGGAGTTCGCCGTCACGGCCGTACGGACCACCCCGAAAACCGACTTCCCGGCGGACGACGTCTACGGGAACGTGGACCGCCCGGAGCTGCGGCTGATCACGTGCGGCGGAGCGCGTACCGGCGACGGATACGCGGACAACGTGATCGTCTTCGCCGCGCTGAGCGGTACCGAGTCCCCGACCTCTGGAGAGCGTTGAAACGGTCCCGCGAGAAGGCCGCGTCCGAACTGTTCGCGGCCCTCTACCCGCGCCTCGCCGGCTGGTGCCGCCGGCTCGTCGACGACGACGGGACGGCCCACGAGATCGCCTCGGAGGCGTTCACCCGGCTCTGGGCCCGCTGGACGTCCGTGGAGGAGCCCCGCGGCTTCCTCTACGTCACCGCGGCCAACCTCGTCCGGGACCACTGGCGCAAACTGGAGCGCGAGCGCCGGGCCCTGCACCGCGTCACCACGGAAGCCGCCGTACGGCCCCACCCCGAGCAGGCCGACCCCTCGGTGCGGCTGCTCGTCCAGTCGCTCCCGGAACGACTCCGGGTGCCGATCCTCCTCCACTACTACGCTGACATGCCGATCCGGGAGGTGTCCGCGCTGACCGGACGCAAGGAAGGAACCGTCAAGGCCGACCTGCACGCGGCCCGGGAACTGCTCCGCGTCCACCTGAGGAGAAGCCTTGACCACACGCCTTGACGACGACCCGGGTGAGCCGGGGGAGCCGGGCGAGGCCGGGTTCGGCCCGGACGACCCGCTCGCCGTGATCCTGCGCCCCTCCTCCCCCGACTACCTGAGCGCGCCACCCGGCCAGTACGACGCCGTCCGCCGCAGGGCGAGCCGTCGGCGTCTCCTGCGCACCGCGGCCGGAGCCGGCGTGTGCTGTGCGGTGGCCGCCCTCATCGCGCTCCCCCTGCGCTTCACGGCCACGGACCGCCCGGCCTCCCCGACGATCCCGATGGCCCCGCCGCCCGCGACGACGCCCGGTCCCACCCCGCCGTCGTCCCCGGCCCCTTCCCCGACCGCGTCGTCCTCCGTGCCGTCCTCAGTGCCGTCCTCGGAATCCGAGATCCCGGCCCCTGACACGGCCGCCCCGCGCACGGACAACCCCCGCGAAACCACACGCCCCACGGCCGTGTCCCGCACCCCGTCGGCCACACCGACCCCGGCGCGGGACGTCCCGCCGACCGGGCTGAGGGATCAGTAGGGGGCAACCCCGAGTCCCTGTCCGTGCGTTCCCCGGCCCTTCCCTGATTCGGGCCGGAGAGCGTTGTGGTGCGTCCGGGCCTGCTGCCACGCTCCCTCGCATGGCCGACAGGAGGAACTTCGTGCGTTCGTTGTCGAGAGGGTTAGCCGGAGCGCTCGTAGCCGGGGCACTGTTGTCGGGGGGAGGTGTGGCGGAGGCCGATACCCGCACGACCTCGCCGACGGCGATCGACTGGAAGCCCTGCCCCGATCACGAGACGGCCGAGTGCGGGACGCTGCGGCTGCCGGTGGACCGGTCCCGGCCGGAGGGCGAGACGTTCGACCTGGCGGTGGCCCGCCGCAAGGCGACCGACCCGGACCGCAGGGTCGGCGTCCTCCTGGTCAACCCGGGAGGTCCCGGCGACTCCGGCGTCAACTACACGCTGACGCGCGCCGAGGCCCAGCTCAGTGCCGAACTGCGGTCCAGATTCGACGTCGTCGGCTTCGATCCGCGGGGCGTGGGCGGCAGCCGGCCGGTGATGTGCTCGAAGAAGCTGCTGGACGCGCGGCCGTCCGTGTATCCGCGCGACCAGGGGGAGTTCGAGCGGCTGGCGGCCTACAACCGCGAGCTGCGCGAGGACTGCCGCCGCCACACCGGCCCGCTCTTCGACCACGCCGACACGCTGTCCGTCGTCCACGACATGGAGGCCCTGCGCAAGGCACTGGGCGAGCGGAGGATCAGCTTCTTCGGCCACTCCTACGGCACGCTGATCGGCGAGCAGTACGCGGAGCTGTACGGCGACCGGATCCGTGCCATGTCCCTCACCGCGAACGTCGACCACAGCATCACCGGCACCCGGGAGTTCCTCGTCTCCTCGGCGACGTCCGCCGAGGACTCCTGGCGGCAGTTCGTGAAGTGGTGTGACCGTGCTCGCTCGTGCGCCCTGCACGGGCGCGACGTCCCCGCCGTCTGGGACGGACTGCTGGAGCGGGCCGACCGGGGCGGGATCCGGGATCCGGAGCAGCCCGGCCGGACCCTCGACGCGAGCGAGATCGCTCTGCGCGTCTTCAAGATGTTCTACGGACCGGACTGGGCCGAGGCGGCGACGTTCGTGGCGCGACTCGACGCGCAACGGCCGGAGACACCGGCGCCAGGTGAACCGCCGGAGACCGGTCAGCCGTTGAAGGCGGAGCCCTTCGCCGCGGTGTTCTGCCAGGACTGGCGGTTCCGGCCGCGCGACCACCGGGAGTTCGCGCGCCTGACCGCGGCCGAGCGGCAGGCGGCACCGCACATGCGCGGCTCGCCCCGCGTGCACGCCGCGCTGGCCGGGTGCGTCGGCTGGCCGGAGCGGGTGAACAATCCACAGCACGATCTGCGCCTCTCCAAGGCCCCGAAGCTGCTGATGATGCACTCCCGGCATGACCCGGCCAACCCCCTCTCCTGGGCGGCGGAGGTACGCCGCCAGACCCGCGGCAGAGCCGTCCTGCTGACGTACGAGGGCGCGGGACACCGCGTCTACGACCGGAGCGACTGCACCCGCGACGCGATGGACGGCTACCTCGTCGCCCTGAAGGTCCCGCACGACGGCAGCACCTGCGCCGCGGCCGACCCGGCCGACGGGGACTAGGAGTCGGTCCGCGCGACCTCGTCGACGCGCTCCTGCTGTGCCGCGGTGAGGGTGCGGACCATGAGGGCGGCGGTCGCGGCCGCCGCGACGATCACCAGGTCGGCGGCGAGCAGGGGCCAGACGCCGTTGTAGGCGCGGGCGATGACCTCGTCGGTGGAGTCGGCGTAGATCAGGCCGACTCCGCCGGCCAGACCGGCCAGCCACAGGCCCCACCACCAGTTCACGACGGCGGGCAGCCGCCGGTCGGGGAAGACCGACCGGTGGACGTCCGCGACCATGCCCCGGGGTATCCACAGGTTCACGACGGGCACGATCCAGCCCAGGAAGAGCCAGAGGTGGTGGTAGCGCGGCTCCGCGCCCGAGAGGGACCGGGCGTTGTCCCGTAGGCGGTCCAGCCAGAGCAGGAACACGATCGCGCAGACCGCCGTGACGGCGCCGCCCACGGAGTCGACCAGGTGGTAGGAGTTCTCCAGGGCGTTCAGGGGACGGTGGACGCCGTCGCCCTGGTCGGGTGGGCCGGACGCCGGCTCGCCCGCCATGGCGAGCCGGATGTGCCAGACCGCCCGGGCCGCCCAGGCGACTCCGGCGAGGGCGAGAGCGACGACGGCGAGGCGGGCCGCGCCCCGGAGCGGGCGCGGGTCGGAGGCCGGGACGGGGAGCGGGGAATCCTTTTCGATCACCCGGTCATCTTGTCGTACTCGATCACCGGTCGTCCGGTCGCACTCAGTTCGTCGGTTCAGTTCCGTCGGTTCAGTTCCGTCGGTTCAGTCCCGTCGGTTCAGTCCCCTCGGCTCAGTCCCGTCGCCCGGCCCTCCTCGTCCCACCGCACCTCGAGGACGTGGTCGACGGCGTCCCGGTCGAGTGGGCCGAACACGTGCGGGAACAGGACGTCTTCGGCGACTCCGGGCGGCGGGGCCGGGGCCGCCGCCTCGAACTCCACCCGCGCGGTGAGGCGCGCCTCGTCGAGGGCGAGCACCAGCAGGGGCCTGGGTGCGCCCCGGTAGAAGGCGTTGACGACGGCCAGCGTGGTCGGCTCGTCCGGGGAGCAGTGCACGAAGCCCTCCTCGGCGAGGGAGTCGGGCGCGTAACTCGGGCCGGGGGCGGTGTTCCAGACGGTGAGCGGTACGACGTGATAGATCATGGCCCCGTTATAGCCCCCAGCCCCCGTGCAGCCCCGTCACCGTTCCAGGGCGGCGACGGTCCTCCGGGTCGCCTCGGCGATCAGGGCGTCCGAGGGCTCGGCCTCGTAGCCGGGCCGGTCGGTCATGACGGCCAGGACGAGCGGCTCGGTGCGGGGCGGGCGGACCACGGCGATGTCGTTGGCCCTGCCGTAGTTGCCCGTGCCCGTCTTGTCCGCCACGTCCCAGCCCTTGGGGAGCCCGGCCCGGATGCGCCGGGCGCCGACGGGGGTGGCGTTGCGCGAGAGCCAGTCCGTGAGCAGGGCGCGTTCGCCGGCGGGCAGGGCGGTGCCGAGGAGCAGTGCGCGGAAGTCGGTGGCGATCGCCCGGGGGGTGGTGGTGTCGCTGGGGTCGTCGGGTCGTACGTCGTGCAGTTCGGGCTCGTGGTGGTCCATGCGGCTGACCTTGTCGCCGAGTTCGCGCAGATAGGCGGTGAGCTTCGCCGGGCCGCCGAGGTCGCGCAGCAGCAGGTTCCCGGCCGTACCGTCGCTGTACCGGACGGCGGCGTCGCAGAGTTGGCGGAGGGTCATGCCGGTCGCCACGTGCTTACCGGTGACCGGCGACGTGGACTTGAGGTCGGCCTGGGTGTAGGTGACGCGCCGGTCCAGGCCCTTCAGGGAGCGGTGGTGCAGGACCGCCGCCGCGGCCAGTGCCTTGAAGGTCGAGCAGAAGGCGAAGCGCTCGTCGGCGCGGTGGATCACGGTGGCGCCGGTGCCGGTGGCGAGGGCGTAGACGCCGACGCGGGCGCCGTACTCGCGCTCCAGATCCGCCAGGCGTGCACGGCGGACGGGAGGTGCGGGGGCGTGCGGGCCGGTCGTGGAGGTACTGCCCGCCCGGCCGGTGTCCCGCTCCCGGCCCGTGCCGCCCGTGCCGCACGCGGCGAGCGGGAGGAGGGATGCCGCGGCCAGGAAGGCGCGGCGGGACGACGACATAGGAAGCCCGTCGACGGACATAGGGGGCCCGTCGACGGACATACGGGGTGCGGCCTTCACTGGGGCTCCTTCACTCGGGGCTCCTTCACTCGGGGCTCCTTCACTCGGGATCGTCGGAGGCGGCGGCCAGCAGGCTGTGGACGATGGGCCCGGCGGAGCCGCCGCCGGTGCCGCCCTCCTCCACGACGCAGGCCACGGCGACGTTGCCGCGGTGGGCGACGAGCCAGCCGTTGTTGGCCTGCGCGTCGGAGACCTCGGCGGTGCCGGTCTTGGCGCCGATCTCGCCGGGCAGATCGGCGAGGACCTTCGCGGTGCCGCCGGTGACGGTGGCCCGCAGCAGCGCGCGCAGCTCGGTGACGACGTCCCGCGGGAGCGGGGTCGTGTTCGTCCGGTTCTCGTTGCCGTCGGTGAGCGAGGGCTGGTGGAAGGTGCCGGACACGGCCGTCGCGATCACGGACGCCATGAGCAGCGGATTGGCCTGCACCCGGCCCTGCCCGATCATCGAGGCGGCCTTCTCCGTCTCGTCCGTCGGCGCCGGCACCGAGCCGTCGTACGTGGGTGCCCCGACGTGCCATTCCTGGCCCACGCCGAAGTACTTCCGGGCGACATCCCCGAGTTCCCCGTCGTAGAGCCGGTCGCGCAGGCTGATGAACGCGGTGTTGCACGACTCGGTGAAGTCCTTGCGGAAGGTGGCGCCCGGATGCCGGGAGAGCTCCACGTTCTGGAATCGCTTCCCCACCGTGACGTACTGGGGGCAGTCGACCACGTCGTCCGGTTCGACGGCGTGCTTGAGCAGCAGGGCGCTGCTGGTGACGATCTTCCAGGTGGAGCCGGGAGCGTAGGTGCCGGAGAGGGCGCGGTTGAAGCCGGAGGCCGGGGAGTTCGCCACGGCCAGGATCTCGCCGTCGTCGATGCGCAGGGCGACGAGCGCGGCGTTCCTGCCCTCGGCGTGGGCGGCGAGGGCCTGCTCGGCGGCGGACTGCCAGCCGGCGTGCAGGGTCGTGCGGACGGGTCCCCTGTCCCGGACCGTGCGCGCGCCGAAGGTGACCTCCGTGCGCTCGACGTCCCCGGTGGTCCGGTCGACCAGGTGGATCGCCCCGCGCGCGCCGGTCTCCCTGCCGTCGGGGCCGAGCCGGGTCATGAGGGGCGCGAGGGAGGGGAATTCGTCGCCGGACAGGGCCGTCCCCTGGCGGTCGACGACCTCGGGCGGCTCGGACTCCTCCCGTTCGAGGCGGAACTTGTCGGTGCCGCTCAGGCGCGGGTGGACGACGGACAGCGCCCAGTCCACCTTCCAGGTGCCGTCGCTCCGCTGCCGCAGGGGCAGCTTCGACTCGTAGGTCCAGGTGCCCAGGCCGGTGACGGGCATCCGGGCGGTGAACGGGACGGTGACCGTGCCGTCCTCCGCCTCGGTCGCCGCCTTGGCCTTGAGCGCGGGCTTCGTGATCTCCAGTCCGGCGGTGAAGCTGTCCAGCACGCGCTGTGCCGCGCCGGGGCTGGTCGTACGGGCGGCCGCGCTCGGCAGTCGGCCGGCGGCCCAGTCGGCGAGGAACGCGCGGGCCTGATTCCGGGCGGCGGGGTCGGGCCCGGTGTCCCGGGCGAAGGGCCCGAGGCCGGCCGCGTACGCCCCGCCCCCGGCGACGGCCAGCACCACCGCTCCCGCGGCGACGGCCCGTACGGCGTTCCGGCGCGGGCCGCGACTCCGGTTGAATCCGGAGTATCCGGCGTATCCGGTGCGTCTCGCGTACCCCGCGGGTCTGGTGTTCTCGGAATGTCCGGTGTTGTCGGAGAAGGAGTCCATGCGCCGACAACAGCAGCGGTGTGGGCCACCTGTCCAAGACCTCGGTCGGTCCCACGTCGATCCGTACCGGAACTGGTGACGGTTCCTCAGCGGCACGGCGGCCCGAAGGCCACCGCGCCGGTGAGCCGGTTCGCCCATGCGGCAGAGGTCAGAGCTGGAACTCGGCCGGAGACACCCCCAGCGCCGCGCAGGCCTCGCGCAGGACCGTCGCCTCGGCCTGGGAGAAGTGGCCGTCGGCCCCGGCGATGACCATGCCGGTCTGGATCACGGCCCTGGCCTCGGTGGGCTTCTTGGCGGCCTTGGCGATCTCCTGCATCGCCTCCGTCTTGCCGTGCTGGAAGTTCATCGTCAGCTGGTCGACATGCTTGTTGAAGCGCTGGCGCAGCTGCTCCGGCGGGAAGTTCTGCAGCACGTCGTTGCTGAGGATCATCGACTCGACCTGCTGCCGCTCCGAGGGATCCACCTGCCCGTCGGCCGCCGCGACCAGGGCGCACATGGCCATGCTCGCGTCCCGGTACGCACCGCTCTTCAGCTCGTTCTTCAGCGACCCGAGCTGCGTCTTGAACAGCCCGACCAGCTGGGCCTTGCTGCCACCGCCGGACCGCGAACCCGAGCCGTGCCCGCCGGTCGCGCCGTGGCCGCCGGACGTGCCGTGCCCGCTCTGGCCCTGCTGGAAGGCCTTGGCCTGGTCCTTGAGCTTGTCCCACACTGCCATTGAGTCACCTCGGTAATAGTCGGAGTCATCTCGCGAACCCGCTCCCGCGCGCTCACCGGGTCAACGCCCGGCCCGCGGGCAAAGGTTCCGCAAAGCCCACCCTTCCCTCATCTGCCACTTCTCTCACGGCACGCTCACGGCTCTCCCACGGCCGAAACGGCGACTGCCCGCACCCGGTGACCGGGTGCGGGCAGTCGGAGCGACGTGAGGTCACGCTCAGTCGCGCGAGCGGAGCCTCAGGCGCGGGGCGAGGCGGAACGCCGCGAAGCCGGCCGTGGCCAGGCCCGCGGCCGCCGCGAGGAGGAGGCCGACGTTGCCGGCGCCGGTGGAGGCGAGGCTGCCGCCGTTCGTCGAGGTGCCGCCGGTGGTCGTGCCGGTGCCGCCGGTCGTCCCGGAGTCGCTCGCGCCGGGCGAGGGGCTCGGGTCGGCGGAGGGGCTCGGGTCGGTGCTGGGGCTCGGGGAGGGCGAGGCGGATCCGTCGCCGGGACCGGGCTCGTCCGAGCCGTCGCCGGGGACGACCTCGACCGCGAACTGGGCCATGGCGTCACCGGCCGACGCGGCGACGGTGTAGATGCCGGTGCCCTCGCCGGCGGTCAGGGTCGGGGCCGTGGCCCTGCCCATGGCGTCGGTCTTGACGCGGACGACCTGGTCCTCGCCGCCGAAGCGTGGAGCGCCCTCGCCGCCGTCCTCGACCCGGAAGACCACCTCCGTACCGGCTGGCGCCGCCTTGCCCGACTCGACCACCCTGGCGCGCAGCGCCTCGGCGAAGTCCTGCCCCTGCTCGGCCTGCTGCTCGTCACCGTCGGCGACGCTCACGGCGTAGGGCGACTCCTTGACCCGGACGGTGAAGACCGTCGACACGCCCTGGGTCTTCGCCCGGACGGTGAACTCGCCCTCCTTCTCGCTGCCCAGCCCGATCCACGGGGACTGCGCACGCCCCTGGGCGTCGGTCGAGACGACACTCTGGTCGTCGTCCGGGCCGCCGGTGGGGTGGAAGGCCGGCTTGAGGCCGTCCGGGTCCTCGATCGTGAAGGTCACCGAGGTGTCGGCGACCGGCTTGCCGTCCTTGTCCCGGGCCACGACGGCCAGCGGGTCGACGGACCCGCCCGGCTGGGTGATCTGGCCGGTGCCGGAGACCTGCGTGAGCCGGTCGACCGTGGGGGACGACTGCCACTGGAGGACGATGCGGCCGGGGCCTCCGGTGGCGTTGGCGCCGCCCTCGGCCACGCCGGAGCCGGCCGGGCCGGCGGAGGGGGCCCAGTACGGGTCGGTCTTCTCCGGCGCCGCGGCGCCCTTGCCGGCGACGAGCCGGGCGTCGTCCACCCGGGCCGGCTCGGCGTAGCTGGAGCCGCCGCCCCCGCTGCCGGTGGTGCCCTCGGCGGCGGTGCCCTCGGAGGTGGTGCTGTCGCCGCCGGGGAACGTGCCGCTGTCGGCGCCCGTGCCACCGCCGCCGCCCGCGTAGCCGGCACCGCCGCCGCCACCGCCGTACCGGCCCGCGCCACCGGCACCACCCGCGCCGCCCTTGGCGTGGTCGGCGCCCGCGGTGCCCTTGCCGGTGCCCGCACCGCCCTTGGCGCCGGTGGCGCCCTTGCCGCCGCGGTCCTTCCCGGAGGCGTCCTGGCCCGACTCGCCACCGGCGGCGCCCGCCTGGTCATCGGCCCTGTCGCCCCCACCACCGCCACCGCCACCGGCGACGACCAGCGGCGTTCCACCGCTCGTGCGGATGGCGCTGCTGTTGCCGCCCCGCTCGGCGCCGACGGAGCCCGCCTCGCCGCCGAGGGCGTCACCGAAGCGTGGCCCGGCGACGGCGAGGCTCAGCGTCTCGCCGGGCGTGACCTTCAGGGTGCCGCCGACGAAGCCGCCCGCACCGCCCTTCGCAAGGGAGCCGCCGGCACCGCCCTCGCCCCAGACCCGCACGTTCAGCCGCGTCACACCCGACGGCACCTTGAATGCCTGCGCGTCCCTGGCCGCGTCGAACAGGCGGCAGCCGGAGAGGCCCTCCGCAGGCGCGCACGCCGTGCCGTCGGGCACGGCGGCACCGGCGGCCGAGGCCCCCGTCAGCCCCATCCCGCCCGTCACCGCGAGCAGGGTCAACGCGGCCGCGCCGCGCCGGAATTGAGCGCGGCGCGGCGCGACGGCATCGTGATGCTTCAAGAAGACTCCCCCACTTGTCACAAGCTCCCCCCAGGAAGCCCGGAAACGCTCGATCAGAATCGAACAAGACTGGTGGGACAGCTGATCAAACCTGTGGCTGCCGGTCAACCGAGAATGGTTGATTCCGGACAGTCGGCGGGGGCCGCGATACGCAGGGCCTCCACCAGCTCCCGGTACAGCGTGTCCGTGGCGAGCAGCTCCCCGTGGCCGCCCCGGGCGCGGACCCGGCCCGCCTCCATCACCACGATGGTGTCGGCGTCGATCACGGTCGACAGCCGGTGGGCGATCGTGACCACGGCGCCCGTGGCCGCGCGGGCGCGCACGCACTCCTGGACGGCGGCCTCGGTCAGTCCGTCGAGCTGGGCCGTCGCCTCGTCCAGGAGCAGTACGTCCGGCGTGCGCAGCAGGGCTCGGGCCAGGGCGATGCGCTGCCGCTCGCCGCCCGACACGGCCGCGCCGGTCAGGGGCGTGTCGAGGCCGTCGTCCAGGGTGTCGACCTTCTCGGCCAGCCGTACCTCGCGCAGGACCCGGCGCAGCTCCGCGTCGGTCGCGTCGGGCCGGGACAGCAGGAGGTTGTCGCGGATCGTCCCGGGCACGACCGGGGTGTCCTGCTCGACGTACGCCAGCCGCGACCGGATCGCGTCATGGCTGTGGTCGCGGTAGGGGCGGCCGTCCAGCAGCAGGGTGCCGCCGGTCGGCTCCAGGAAGCGCAGCACCAGGGAGAACAGGGTCGTCTTGCCCGCGCCCGAGGGCCCGACGATCGCGGTGTGCCCGTGCCGGGGGATGACCAGATCGACGCCGCGCACCGCCGGTTCGGCGTCGGGGCCGTAGGCCGCGGTGACGTCCCTCAGCTCCAGTACGGGGGTGCCCTGTACCGGGGTGCCCTGTTCGGGGATGCCCTGTTCGGGGGTGCCCTGTTCGGGGGTGTCCTGTTCGGGGGTGCCCTGTACGGCCGCTTCCCGGACGGGGACGTCCCGCACGCCCCCGTCTCCCTCCTCCTCCGAGTCCAGGTCGTCCGTCTCCCGGATCCGCTCCGCCGCCGCGATCCCCGACTGGAGCGCGGTGACGTTCTGGCTGAGTTCGCTGATCGGGTCCATCAGCCCGAACGCGTAGAGCAGGAACGCGATGAGGCTGGAGACCTCCAGGTCCCCCTCGGCGACCCGCCAGGCGCCCACGCCCAGGACCAGGATGATCGCCAGCTGGATGCCGGCCAGCGCGATCGTCCACGCCAGGGCCTCGCGGCGGTTCGCGCGGACGCCGTGCTCGGCGGAGGCACGCGCGTCGGCCACGATGCGCTCGGCCGTGCGCTCCTCGGCCCGGCCGGCCTTCACCGTGCGGATCGCGCGCAGCGCGCCCTCCAGATTGCCGCCGAGCCGTCCGAGGTGGTCCTGGGCGCGCTGCTGCGCGGTCGCGATCCCGGGCATGAGGACGCCGAACAGGACGGCGACCACCACCACCGCCGCCGCGACCGTGCCCAGCAGCACCAGGTCGAGGACGCCCATGAGGACCAGGGTCCCGAGGAGCATGACGACGGCGTTGATCAGGCCGACCGGGGCGCCGGTGGCGGCCTGGTGCAGCAGGACCGTGTCGGAGGTGACGCGGGTGACGAGTTCGCCGGGCGCGCGCCGGGTGACGGCGGGGACGGTGGCCCGCAGGAAGCGCCGCACCATCGACTCACGGGCCCGGAGCACCACCCTCTCCCCGAGCGCGCCGAGCAGCGTCCACTGCCAGTACATGACGGCACTGCCGACCACCAGCAGGACCAGCAGGGCCACCAGCGGCCCCCGCAGCGGGTCCGAACCGCCGAGAGCGTCGAGCACGCCCTTCGTGACCATCGGCGCGGCCAGCCCCATCCCGGACCCCACCAGCGCGAGGACGAGGGCCAGGGCCAGGGAGCGCCGGTGCGGCCGGGCGAACGACCAGAGAATCCGCAGCCGGGGAACGGACACCTTGCGAGACGTGCCTTCCGGAACAGTCATGCCGCCGAGTGGAACATCGGTGTTCCACTACGGTCAAGAGATTTTCATCTCGGAAGACGCGCTACCGTATGCGCATGGTTGAGGAGCGGAGCGGAGCGGCCGAGAGCGGAACCCGGGCACGCACGCGGCGCGCCATCATCGACGCCGCCATCGGCCTGCTGGCCGGCGACTCGACCGCGTCGCTCGGCGACGTCGCCGCGGCGGCGGGGGTGGGGCGTACGACCGTCCACCGCTACTTCCCCGAGCGCTCCGACCTGCTCGCGGCCATCGGCGCGGACGTCCTGGAGAAGATCGCGGCGGCGACCGGGCGTGCCCGGCTCGACGACGGCCCGGCCGCCAAGGCCCTGGAACGGCTCTGCCAGGAGTACTTCGAGCTCGGCGACGGCCTCACGCTGATGTTCGAGACGCCGCAGCTGGTGACCTGGTCGGGCTGGGACGAGGAGACCGCCGCCGACCAGCACTTCCTGCGCACGGTCCGGCGCGGGCACACGGACGGCAGCATCGACTCCGAGCTGGACGAGGAGTGGGTCCGCAACCTGGTCTGGTCCCTGCTGTACTCGGCCTGGGAACACACCCGCACCGCCGGCGCCTCGAAGCACCACGCCATGACGCTGTGCCTGCACACCCTGCGCAAGGCCGTCGCCCCGTAGATCCCGCGGTGCCGGGCAGCGGGAAGGCCGGGCCGGGCTCCCGAGCGGCACACGCGGGGACGCGACGGCCCGGACCGGCCTTCCACTGCCCGAAATCTGCCACTCGGCACCGCCCGCCGCCTCCTGGGGAGGCCCGAACGAGGACGGCGCGGCGGGGTGGTGGAGCGGGGGTGACGGAGCGAGGGTGACGGAGCGAGGGTGACGCAGACCCTGGAATGATGCGTCCATGACGATCCTCGCCACCCTCGCGGTGCTGGCTCTCGCCGCCCTCCACGCCTACATCCTGGTGCTGGAGATGTTCCTGTGGACCACTCCACGGGCCCGCGCCGCCTTCGGCACCACCGCCGAGTTCGCGGCGGAGACCAAGGCCCTCGCCGCCAACCAGGGCCTCTACAACGGCTTCCTCGCGGCCGGTCTGCTGTGGGGCGCGGTGGCGTCCGGCACGGTGGGCTTCCAGGTCTCGGTGTTCTTCCTGGTGTGCGTGGCGGTCGCGGGGGTCTACGGCGCGGCCACCGCCAGCCGGAAGATCCTCTTCGTGCAGACCGTCCCGGCGCTGGCCGCCCTCGCCCTGGTGCTGCTCGCGCACTGAGCGGCGGGGCCGGGCGGCACGCGCCCCAGCCTCACGCGCCCTGCGTGACGGCCCGTTCCATGAGCAGGTCCGCCTCCGCCCGGGCCGTCTCGGGCGGCACCACCAGCAGGTCGTAGCGGCCCCGGCCGAGCGCGAGCAGGCAGACGGTGCGGGGAGCGGGCGAGTCGGTGCGGCCCACGTGCACCGTGCACCCGGCGACGACCATCCGCTCCGGGCAGTCCTGCCAGGTGTCCCCGTGGACCAGGACACTGCTGATACGCCCCCAGGCGCGCGGCAGCACGCCCAGCAGCCCGGTCAGCTCCCGCGCCAGGTCGTCCGAGCGGGGCCACCACGCGCCGTCGATCCGGCGTGCCGTACGGCCGAAACGGGAGGGCTGGGCGAGCCGCAGCCGGACGTCCCGCGGGGCGGGGAGCGGCGGCGGGGACGAGGAGGCGGACGTCATCGGGGCTCCTGCTGCGAACGGGGGGAACGGCGGTGTCGGGGCCAGGACCGTTCAGCCACCGGTTGCGGCATACCCCCGGTTCCTCCACCGTACGCCGCGGGGCGGTGCGGGGACCGGGGCCGACCGCACCACCCGCCGGGTTCCGGTCAGAGACCGTAGCGGTTCTTCAGATGGCGCCAGAAGTCACGCGCCATCCACTTGTCGAACTCGGTGATCTGCGTGGCGCTGCCCGCCTTCATCAGGAAGCAGCACTGGCCGGCCGGCGACCAGTCGTAGAAGTCGTCGAGGCCGAAGGTGTGGCCGACCTCGTGCAGGTAGATGTGGATGTTCTCCTGGTCGAGGGCGCCGGTGAAGTACTCCTGGCCCATGCGCTGGCCCCAGTCGCCGCCCGCCCCGCCGCCGAAGCCCTTGGTCAGCCACAGCGACTGGTCGTAGTGGCGGGCGGCGCCGCCCGGGCACTTCGAGTAGTTGCCGTCCTGGTGGAAGAAGCGGCCGCAGTCCGGGGCGCACTGCGGGGCGCCGGCCCCGTCGAGGACGTTCGTGTAGATGTCGACGGAGTTGTCGGTCCACTGGAGCGTGGAGCGGTTCTTCACGGCCCAGCCGACGATGTTGACCGGGACATTGGTGTACGGCCAGGCGTTGTGCCCCTTGCCGTTCTCGGTCATGGCCGTCATCCACTTGCCGAACTGCTTCTTCAGCGCCGCGTGGATCCGGTCGCGCAGGGCGGCGCTGACCGGGGCGTCGGACTCCCAGCGGACGCAGTAGTTGACGCTGCCCCGGTTGGCCATGACCTGGTCCCAGCCGTAGTTCCGGAAGCCGTACAGGTTCGGGTAGGTCGTCTCCACGTGCCGCCAGACCTCGTTCAGGGGCTGGACGAGGTTCGCGGGCGGGTTCCACTCGTCGGCGGCCTGCGCCTTGCCGTTCGCCATGCCGGGCGTCGCGAAGGCCGCCGCCAGTACGGCGAAGACGGTGATCAGTCGCGCGAGATGTCTGCGCATGGTGATCTCCCTCGTGTGGGGGACGGGGTATCACCGTGAGGTCGCCACCGGCGCGGCAGAGGTTGCCCGGATTCCGCCGACGGACATTCCGGGCGCTTTATCGCAATCCGTCGGCGATACTCGGACTATGAACACGGCCACGTATGAACTGCTGGCGGCGTCGTCGGATCACGCGATCGCCGTGGCCATCGCCTTCGTCTGCGGGCTGATCGTGGCCTGCGCGCTGATCTGGGGCGTACGGGTCGGGATGCGGGTCATGGACAAGGACACCCATCACCCCGGCCCGGAGGAACAGCCACACGTCCCGGACGGCGGGCCGGTCCACGAGATGCGCGAGCGGCGCGAGCCCGACGAGATGCCGATCACGACACAGGACGGCGACCGGATCCTGCCCCACGACCTCCACCACGCGAGCACCAGGACGGGCAAGGACCAGAAACCGCGCCGCTGGTCGCCCGGATCCAGCGGATCCTTCGGCGGCGGCGGCCTGGGACGTACGTGACGCCCATGACCGGCCGCCACCGGACACGCTGGGCGACGGGCGGGGCGGCGATGGCACTCGCCCTGGCCGCCGCGCTCACCGGCTGCGGCGGCGGCTCCGACAGCCCCTCGGACGCCGCGAGCAAGGCGGAGTCGGCGGTCGGGTCGATCGCCTCGGGCGCCTCCGAGGCGGTCGAGTCGGCCACTGCGGAGGCCCAGCGGCGGCTCGACGACATCCAGGACGGCATCGACGTCAAGGGCGACGTGAGGGTCGGCACACCCACCATCGGCTCCGACGGCCGGGCCCGTGCCGAGGTCACCGTCCGCAACACCGACGACTCGGCCCGGTCCTTCGCCGTCCAGGTGAACTTCACCGACGCCGCGGGCGGGCTGGTGGACACGGTCATCGTCACGGTGGACAACGTGCAGGCGGGCCACTCCGCCACGGCCACCGCCCGCGGTACCCACGACGTGTCCGGCGACGTCCGGGCCGAGGTGGCCCGGGCCGTGCGCTACTGACCCGCGCCGGACTCCGTCATCCCTCCGTGTCAGTCCTCCGTCACCGCGATGTCGAGCTGCTCGCTCATGGCGCTGACCCCGTTCAGGGTGGCGACCGCCTGGAGCCGGTTGGCGCCCGGCGGAAGGGCGGGGGCCGGGGTGCGGGCCCAGGTGCCGTCACGGGCGGCGGTGGTCGCGCAGGCCTCGCGGTCGTCCTTGTCACGGACGGTGATCTGGGCGCCCGGGTGCGCGTGGCCGGAGATCTCCGGCCGGGCGGGCAGCGGCACGCCGGACAGCGGACGGGTCAGCGTCGGCCCGGCCAGCCCCACGGTCCGGAATGCCGGAAAAAGGAAACATCGGGGTGGTCGGAGTGATCCATTCCCGCTGTGATGAAAGTGTGATGGGGGAGTAACTCCCTTTGCATATCCGCAGGTTGACAGTGTGCTGCGGCGCCGCCACGATGAGGTCGCACCGTGGCGCATGTGACCAATGAGCCCAGTGCTTCTCAGACCACTCACCCCGGTACGGCCGGCCGCCGCGTGCTGCCCTGCTGCCGTCACCCGGGTTCCGGCATACGCCAAGAAATGGGATCGCATGTCCATAGCGAGACGTGTCATCGCGCGACGCCTGCTGGGGACGGGCGTCGCGGCCCTCGCCCTCTGCGCCGCCTCCGCCCCCACCGCGTTCGCGCACGGTACGCCCGGCGGCGACGGCTGGTCGTCCGGCGGCAGCTACAAGCCCGGGACGGGCGCGGGGACGGAGACCGGCACCGACCGCTGCCAGTTCTCGCTCGACGGCACGAACTTCCACGACTCGGTGAAGGTCGACGACCAGAACCTGAAGCCGACCGAGGACGGCGAGGTCCACATCAAGGTCCGCGCCGCCGGTGACGCGTCCACCTGCACGGCGTCCCTCGCCTCCTACCTCGCCCACGGCGCGACGTTCGCGACCTCCGGCGAGCAGGTGTTCGTCGACTTCGACACGGTGACGGTCAAGCCGGGCGCCACCGACTCGCTCGACATCGCCATCCCGGACAAGGGCTGCTTCGGGCAGATCGACCTGTACCGGGGCGCGGTGAAGTTCGACGGCGAGCTGGACGCGAAGGACGGCTTCGAGCACGGTGAGCTGCCCAAGGGCCCGGACCGCCCGGTCATCAAGGACAAGTTGATCGCGGCCTGGAACGGCGGCACGGAGGACTGCACGAAGACGCCTCCGCCGTCTCAGACTCCGCCCCCGTCCAGCCCGCCCGCCAGCCCCTCGGAGCCGCCGGCCGAGCAGTCGACACCCCCGGCCTCCCCGTCCGAGCCCGCGGAGCCCTCGGAGCCCTCGGCCCCGCCGTCCTCCGACACGGACACGCCCACCCCGTCCGCCTCCGAGTCGACGCCCACCGCCCCCAAGCCGAACGGTGGCGGCGGCGACCTCGCCGAGACCGGCGCGAACGGCAGCACCGGCCCGATCGCCTTCGGCGCGGCGGCCCTGCTGGCGGGCGGCGCGGCCATGATGATCGTCACCCGCCGCCGCACGGCGAAGCGCAACACCTCCGGCGCCTGAGCCAGGGGCCCTTACTCCCCGCCCTGCCGTCACCCCTCCAAGCCCGCGGCAGGGCGGGGTTCGCCGTCAGACGACCTCCGCCAGTTCTAGGGCAGAACAGCCGTCGGCATCGTCCGGCCGTAGAGCTCGTCGAGGCCGATCAACAGGACACCGCCCTGCTCGGCCTCACGGCGCAGGGCATCGCTGAAGCCGGCCGCGCTGAAACACGCAAGCCCGCAACGCGTCGTGTCCATCCCCCGTCCGGCCAGGAGTTCCCTGGCCCGCTCCAGACGTTCCAGATGGTTCGTTCCCATGACGGTTCCCCACTTCGCCTCACCGAGCAGCGCGACCCCGGACCTGCCGCCACCGGAGCCCGGCTCCACCACGGCTACGTCGATCTGGATCTGCCGACGCTCCCTCGAGTCGGTCACCACTCCGCATCCGACCTCGCCCACTGACGTGTCGAGCAGCGAGCGGCCCGGCCCGAGTACGTACTCCCGGCACAGCGCCTCGAAGTGCGGACCGGCCACCTGCGCGGCGAACCGCTCCGCCGACCGTGCCCACACCTCTGCGGCCTGACCGCTCTCGAGGCGGGCCCAGGCCGGACGCATGATGGCCTCGTAGAAGGTGATCAGCGGCTCGGTGATGCGGTACTGCGACTTGCCCGCCCGGAAGACGTCCGCTTCCCGCACCAGCAGGTGGCTGTCCTCCAGGACATTGAGCGGATGCGAGATGTCGACGGACTTACGGCCGATGTAACCGGCGATGCCTCCTCGCGTCGCGTTGCCCTGCGCCACGGCCGCGAGCACCGAGTGGTACAGCGCGGTGTCACGGATGTCCGCCTCCTCGGCGAGCAGATACCGAGCCTCCCGAAAGAGCGGACTGAACGGCGCCAGGACGGTGCGACACACCCAGTCGTCGAAGTCGCCCATATTCGCGGGAACGTCATCGGCCAGGAACTGGCGACGGTAAGCGGGGGTGCCTCCCACGACGGCATGCAGCCGCGCGGCCAATGCGGGCTCGTCGGCGACGCTCCAGAAGTCCGCTGCGGCCCGGTATCCGAAGGGACGTACGACCAGTTCCAGTTGCGCCCGGCCACGCAGGGGTGCGGTGCTGGCCAGCAGCCCGCCCATGACGGACATCGCCGAACCGCACAGGAGCAGCCGCATGCCGCTCTCTTCGACCTGAAAGCGGTCGATCACGCGCTGGATGAGCGAAGGGAGCTCAGGGGCCGCCTTCACCAGGTACGGGAACTCGTCGATGACCACGAGGAACGGGCTTTCCCCCCGCCCGGGAACGGCCAGACCGAAGAGATACGAGATCGCGTCGTCCCATGTGGCGAAGGAGAAGGGCGCCGGCGAACCCACGTGGTCAGCCAGAGCCGCGCTGAACTGGCGGAGGGACTCCGCCTCAGTCCCGGCCGTGGCCCCGAAGTAGAAGCCTCCGCAGTTCTCGACGAGCGCCCGCAGGAGATACGTCTTGCCCATACGTCGCCGACCGCTGACGATCCCGAGCATGGCGTGCGGCAGGGGCCGGTTCACAAAGGAGCTGAGCGCGCCCCATTCGCTCCCGCGATCGTAGACCCGAGACGGCTTGCCCGACCCTGCCCGGCGCATGTGACTCCTTGGAAGTAGATCCACCCCGATAGGAATACAGCCCTAAGGGGTGTACTCCTAACTCTAGGCTCATCCAGCCAGGAAGGCGCCGATGGCGCATTCGGCGCGGGCCCGACACAGAACGGGGAGAACCTCAAGCGCGTTTACGACGACTCCCCAAGCCCGCGGCAGGGCGGGGTCGGCCGTCAGACGACCTCCGCCATCTCGCTCTCCAGGTCGGTTGCCTTGCGCAGCAAGCTCCGCATGACGACCATCAGCATCGCGAAGGCCGTCCCCACGGCGACCCCCGCTGTCGCGGCGACCAGGGCGCTCTCGACGTCCATGCCGTCACCGGGAGAGGGGATCTCGGCGACGGTCAGATGGCCGGCGGCGCCGAGGGCCAGGGCGGTCGCCACGGCCGAGGCGCCGATCATGACGTCGACCCACCGGAAGGCCCGGGGCGTGAAGATCGCGTCCCGCTGCACCTCGTGAGCAGCATCCACACGGCGCCCAGCGCGACCTGCGCACAGACGACCCCGACGATCGCCACGGCCGCATAGGGCGTGGCGAACGGGGCGTAGGGCGGGAACCGGTCGACCTCGTCGGCCGCCGTCGTCGGTATGACCACGAACCGCCCGAAGAGCCCGGCCAGGACGGCGAAGGCGATACGGCCCGGAGTGCGGCGATGAGGAAGCCGTTCATTTATCGCTTCTCGATCGGTATCGATCGAAAGTCAATCGATCTTCGCGTAGCCCCTGTGCCCGCTTCCGCGCTACAGCGTCTCCAGGTACAGGTTGACGTACCGCTCCACGTTCACATCCAACGCCACGTCCACCAGGGGCTGTTCGCGCACGCCCTCGTGGATCTCGGACTCTCCGGGGCGCGGGCGGCGGTCGACGATCGTCTGGCCTCGGGAGGGGCCGGGGGCGAGGACGACCTCGACCGGCAGGGCCTCGGTGGTGATGCCCTTCGGGTCGACGACCGCGCAGATCGCGCCCGCGTCGCCGAGGCCGCCCATGGGCGTGGGGTCGCCGGAGGTCGCCGGGTCGCGGTGGGCGAGCAGTTCACCGGCCAGCCGCAGAGCCGGTTCCGCGCTCGACCGCAGCCGCTGCACCTCCCCCGCCGGCACCAGCACCCGCTTGAAGACGTCCAGGCCGTACATCGTGATCGGCACCCCCGCCGTGAGCAGCACCGCCGCGGCCTCCGGGTCGTGCCACACGTTGAACTCCGCGACCGGCGTGGCGTTCCCGGTCGCCACCGCGCCGCCCATGAACACGATCCGCTCGATGTTGCGGGTCACCTCGGGGTGCGTCCGCAGCAGCAGCGCGATGTTCGTCAGGGGCGCGGTGGGGATGAGCGTGACCGGCCTGGGCGAGGCGAGGATCTCGCGGCGCAGCAGCGTCACCGCGTCCACGTCGACCGGCACCCGGGTCGGCGCGGGCAGCCCCAGATCCCCCATGCCGTCCTGCCCGTGCACATGCCGCGCGGTCCGCACCGGCTCGATCAGCGGCCGCTCGGCGCCCCGGGCCACGGGGATGTCCCCGGCACCGGCCACCTCCAGCACGGTCAGCGTGTTGCGGACGACGCCGTCCACGTCCGTGTTCCCGGCCACGCAGGTGATCGCGCGGACGTCGAGCGCCGGGTGGCGTACGGCGAACAGCAGGGCTAGGGCGTCGTCGACGCCGGTGTCACAGTCGATGATCACCGGGATGGGCTGACCGTCCGTCACGGCGAGGGCTCCTTCCACTGGTCCCGGGCTGGGCTCCGTACCAGCGACCCTACGCGCCCCTCGAACGGGCGAACCGACGCCCGGGCGCACACGGGAAGGACGTAGGGAGACCGCAGGGAAGACGACAGCTGAAGCGGCAGAGACAGCAGAGACAGCAGAGGACGACAGGAGAGACGTCATGCCGGCACCGGGTCCCGCGCAGCAGCCCACCACCGAGCTCGACCCCCGCTACAGCTCCGCCCTCAACCCCCGCCCGGGTGCCGCGGGCGTCACCGCCACCGGGTGGGACGAGGCGCAGCGGCGGATGAGGGCCGCCGAGATCTTCTGGGTGTCCACGGTCCGGCCCGACGGCAGGCTGCACGTCACGCCCGTCATCGCCGCCTGGCACGACGGGGCGCTGTACTTCTCCACCGGCCGGCAGGAGCAGAAGGCGAAGAACCTCGCGCGGGACGCGCACTGCGCGCTGACCACGGGGGCGAACTCCCTCACCGAGGGCTTCGACCTGGTGGTCGAGGGCAGGGCGCGGCCGGTCACCGACCCGGCGCTGCTCGAGGAGGTGATCGCGGCGTTCGAGGAGCAGTACGGGCCGCACATCACCTCCCCCGAGGGCACGTTCCACGGCATCGACGACGCGTTCCGCAGGGGCGACGACATCGTGTACGCGGTGGCCCCGGACACGGCGTACGGCTTCGGGCGGGACGACGGCGTCTACTCCCATACGCGTTGGTCGTTCTGAGCCCCTACGATCCGTCCGGCCCGTCCCACAGGCCGGTGCCTCGGGACGCCACCCGCTCGGCGATCCGCCGCAGCAGGTCGGCGGCGGGGAGGGCGGGGGGCCGGTGGCCGTCTCGCAGGCGCGGTGCCGCGAGGTCCGCCGCGGCCTCCCGTTGTCCGATCACCGCCTGGTACGGGACCAGCCGGGCCGCCCGGACGCGGGCGCCGAGGGTGCCCTGCTCGGGGCCCGCCACCTCGGCGCGCAGGCCGAGTTCGCGGGCGCGGCGGGCGAGGGCGTGGGCGGCGTCCGCCTGCTCCTCCGCGACCGGGAGGACGGTGAGCTGCACGGGCGCCAGCCAGGCCGGGAACGCCCCGCCGTGGGTCTCCAGGAGGTGCGCCACCGCGCGTTCCACGCTGCCGATGACGCTGCGGTGCACCATGACCGGCCGGTGCTTCGCCCCGTCGGCGCCGATGTAGTGCAGGTCGAAGCGTTCGGGCTGGTGGAGGTCGATCTGGACGGTGGACAGGGTGGTCTCACGGCCGGCCGGGTCGGTGATCTGTACGTCGATCTTGGGGCCGTAGAACGCCGCCTCGCCCTCGGCGGCCTCATAGGGGATGCCGGAGCCGTCCAGGACCTCCCGGAGCAGGGCGGTGGCCCGCCGCCACAGCTCCGGGTCGGCCACGTACTTGCCGCCCTCGCCGGGCAGCGAGAGACGGTGGCGGGACGCGCGGATGCCCAGGTCGGCGTAGGCGCGGCCGATCAGCTCCAGCGCGGCCCGCGCCTCCCCGACGGCCTGTTCCAGGGTGCAGAAGATGTGCGCGTCGTTGAGGGTGATGGCCCGCACCCGGGTCAGCCCGCCGAGGACGCCGGACGGCTCCGAGCGGTACATGCCGCCCAACTCGGCCATACGGAGGGGGAGTTCGCGGTAGCTGTGGGAGCGGGAGCGGTAGATGAGGGCGTGGTGGGGGCAGAGGCTGGGGCGCAGCAGGACCTGTTCCGCGCCCAGGTCCATCGGCGGGAACATGTCGTCGCCGTAGTGGTCCCAGTGGCCGGAGATCTCGTACAGCTCGCGTTTGCCGAGGGCGGGCGAGTACACGTGCCGGTAGCCGGCCCGCCGCTCCGCGTCCCGGATGTACTCCTCCAGGGTGTGCCGCACGATCGCCCCGTCAGGCAGCCAGTAGGGCAGCCCGGCGCCCATCAGCGGGTCGGTGTCGAAGAGGTTCAGTTCGCGGCCGAGGCGGCGGTGGTCGTGCATGGTGGTCTCCCTCGGGATCTCCGGGATCCGGGGCGAGCACCGCGCGACGAAGCCCCGGGGCACTCGCCCCGGGGCTTCGGACAGTCGGCTGTCAGCGCGCCGGGACACTCTCCGGCGTCGTCGTGAGGGACGGGAACGGCTGGGCGCGCTGCATGGGCGTGACGGTAACAGGGCGTCGGTGCCCGGGCGACGGGTTTTCCGCCCCGACGCCCCCGGCCCGGCACCCGCACCGCCCGTCCTCACCCGAACAGCCCGTCGCACTGGTGTGCCGACCGTCGCGGTGGTGCCGTATGAGCACGGACCTGATCACAGACCCGTCGCCCCGGAGAGCCCGCCCGCCAGAAGGCGCCTCCAAGAGCCCCGCGCAGGAGGCACCCCGATGACGCACCCTCCGGCCACCGCCCGTGTCCGTGTCCTCCTCGCCTCCGCACTGTCCGTGACCGGACTGCTGACGACGGCCGCGTGTTCCCTCGACAACGAGCCGCGGCCCAGATGGTTCAACCCCTCCGCCCCCGCCACGGCCGTCTCGCCCGCCGGTGAGCAGCCCGCCGGATCCGGGGCCGCGCTCACCGAGGCCCAGGCCCGCGCGGCGCTGATCACCGAGGCCGATCTCGGCGAGCCGTGGGGGCCTACCCGGGGTGCCAGGACCTGGCGGGACGGGCTGCTCAAGGCGACCACGGAGAAGCGGGACTGCCAGCGGCTGCTCGACGCCCTCTACGCCGAGGACCTCTTCGGCCCCCCGACGGGCCCGCACGCGGTGTCCGCGCTCGACGACGCCGACACCGACGCCCAGTTGCGCTACCAGGTCGCCGCCCACCGCCCGGCGGACGTAGACCGCGCCCTCGACTGGATGAAGTCGCTGCCGGGCAAGTGCGGGCAGTTCATGGCCGCGACCACGCGCGGCGGCGTCCAGACGGTGGAGGTCACCAGGATGCCGCTGCCTCCCGTGGGGAACGCACGCCAGGGCCTGCGGGTGACGCTGGCCGGCGAGACGGAGGAGGGGGAGCTGACCTACCTCACCATGGACCTCGCCGCCGCGCGCGTCGGCGAGGAGGCCATCACCGTCACCAACGCCGGGCTCGACGAGGTGCACGCGGAGGTCACGCAGCAGACGGTGCAGCTCGGGGTGCAGCGGCTGACCGACCTCAGGAAGCAGGGCCGGGCGCAGATCTGACGCCCCCGCTCCCCCTCAGTCCCGCTCCGTCCCCCTCAGTCCCGCTCGAAGCGCGTGCGGTGGGCGAGCACGTCGCGGGCCACGTCGAGGGCCGTGCACCCGCGCGCGAACGCGTCCGCCCGCAGCCGCGCGAGCGCGTCGTCCGCGCCGACGCCGAGCTGCGCCATGATCATGCCGACCGCCTGGTAGACCTCGTCGTGGTCCGCGGCCAGCCCGTTCAGCCAGGCCTGCCCGTCCCGCGCCTCGGGCTCGTCCCCACGCGCCAGGGCCGTCAGGGCCAGCGTCATGACACCGGCCACGAGCCGGGCCACATGCAGTTCGCGGGCGGTGAGTCCGCCCGGGCTGTCGCGGTACAGGTCGAGGGTGCCCACATACGCCGCGTCGCTGCCCAGCGGCACCGCGTACACCGCGCGCACCCCGGCCGCCGTCGCCTCCAGGGCGAAGACCGGCCAGCGTCCGGCGTCACGGCCCGCCGCCAGGTCGCAGGCGAGCACGGGCGCACCGGCCTCCACGGCGCTCTGGCAGGGTCCGTCGCCCAGCGTCGCCTGGAGCTGCGCCAGGTGCGCGGCCCGCGCGTCGCTGGCGCTGAGCTGTACGGGCATGCTGTCGCCGCGCAGCGACACGCTCGCGCCGGCCACCGGCAGCAACTCGACCGCGACCTCGCACAACCGCCCCGGAACCTCACCGGGCTCGGCACCCCGCACGCCTTTGGCGATCACATCGGCGGCCCGGATCCCGTCCGGGTCCAGGTCACCACCGGGTTCGTCACCGGGGTCGTCCCTGGACCGCACGACAACCGCCTCCTCCTCCGATCACCCCGGAGGCCTGGCGGCCGGCACCCGCGCGCTCCGACAGACCTCCCGGAATCGTGCCCCGACTACCCGTCACAGATGGCGCGAAACCCCCTCGCTCAGCGCTTCTCGTACGGGTTGTCCGGTTGTGGCAAGGGAGGCTAGGGCCTGTCGTTTGGATCACGCCGCAGACGCGGGGCCTGGCACGCACATCTGCCGCGTTCTCGTCGGTCGCCGACTCCCCCACGCTCGGCTT